>CAZSVU010000022.1:0-42040 GCA_964610275.1 uncultured Polyangiaceae bacterium
GTTCTCCGTGCTGGAGTACCAGGTGACCGTCGGAATGCGGCAGGGGAGCGAGCAGTACTCCGAGGCGACCGTGAAGGTGAAGGTCCGCGATCAGGCGTATCACACCGCTGGCGACGGCATCGGACCCGTGGCCGCACTGGACTGCGCCTTGCGCAAGGCTTTGGTGGCGGACTATCCCGCTATCGACCAGATCCACCTGGCGGACTACAAGGTGCGCATTCTGGACGGTACTTATGGAACCGAGGCGGCCACGCGGGTGCTGATCGACAACCGCGACGAGCACAACCGGTTCTGGAGCACGGTGGGGGCCTCCCACAACATCATCGAGGCGTCGCTGCAGGCCGTGGTGGACGGCTTCGAGTACGGCCTACGCCAGAACGGCGCGGGCGTTTCCGCACGCTGATCCCAGCAACGTCCTCGGCTGCCAGCAGCCGCCCAAACGGACCGCCCCCTGATTCCGCTCGCGGCAGAAGCATGCAGCAGGTTCAGAAGTCTTTCCCACCCTCTACTACCCCTCCCCACTCTTCTGCGCGTCGGGGGCCAGCAATCTGAACAATTCTGCCTGCTTTGGGCAAGAGTACTTAAGTGGGCAGAGTGAGTTGTCCGCGCTCACCCTGGGAGAGCCGGAGCAGGAGGGTGCATGACTGATCGGTCTCGTTCTGAACAGGTTCCTACCGACGCGGATTCCGACACGTCGGACGGCTTCGCGACCAGCCGACCCTCGCGCGTGCAGTTCAAGCAGTTCGTCAGCGGTCCTGACCAGCCCGGGGAGCGCGTGGGGCACGTATCGCCGACACCCCACATGCCGCACCCCCGCCCTGCCGAGTCGCTGCGGGAGGACGAGCCGCCCCCCACCCGGACCGACCTGCCGGCGACGAGACGTTCGGGCAAGTGAGCCGTCAGCCACCTATCGAGAAGGAATCCGAGCTGCTCGAGGTAGTGGACGAGGCTGGCCGCGTGCTGGGGCTCGCGCCGCGCTCGGAGTGCCACCGCAACCCGTCTCTGGTCCATCGAGCCGTGCACGTCATCGTTCGCGATCGCGCCGGGCGCGTGTTCCTCCAGAAGCGGTCTCTCAGCAAGCGCATCCAACCCGGCAGGTGGGATACGTCGGTTGGGGGCCACGTCGATCCGGGCGAATCCTACGAGTCCGCTGCTGCTCGAGAGCTGGAGGAGGAGCTGGGCGTCGAGCTCGCGGCATTGGGGGACCTCGGCCACCTCGAGCATCGGCACGACTATGTCTGGCGAACTCGCATCGAGACCGAACGAGTGCGCACCTTCGAGCTCACTTGTGAGGGGCCGTTCCGGCTGCATCCGGAAGAGATCGACGACGGTCGGTTCTGGACCGAAGCCGAGCTGTGCGCAGCGGTTGGGCAGGGCGTGCTCACGCCAAACTTGGAGCACGAGCTGCGGCTTCTTCAAATCCTGCGCTGAGCGTGGCTACCGAAGGTCGACCGTCCGCCCCTCGGGCAGCGTCACGCGCCCGGTGCCACCCGTGTAGACGTATCCCTTGACGGGGTGGACGCTGAACTGGAGGGGTTTGGCCGCATCGCTTTGAATGGTGTGTCCGGCAAACGTGAGCGTGCCGCTCCACTCGTGCTTGGCGCCGACACAGAACAGCTCCGGCTTGCCGGCAACCGTGGCAATCTCACCTTCGGCGCGCGGTCCGGTGGGGTCCACGCCCACGATCTTGGCTCGGGTGGAGCATTTCTCCTGACTCGCGGGCGTGAAGGCGCTGCCCTTCAGGGCGAAGAGTCCCACCTTGCGCTTGGCCCGTGACGCCGAGACCTCCACAGCCCGATACGCCTGCGCGCGCGTGCGCATCAGCGGCTTGAGCGTGTAGCCGCCATCGGCCCGGACGAACTCGAGCCGGCGGTGGGTGGTCCATGCCGTCGTGGTCAGACTCCGCGCCAGCTCCAGGACGACGCCCGTGTCCGACTGCTGCACGCGATCGATCACGACCTGGACCCAGGCCCCGTTGAGGTGGGCGCCAGCCCAATCTTCGGGCGCCTGAGCCAACGCGCCGCTCGAGTCTTCGAACTCCGCGGGGGCACCACCCTCCAAATTGATCTGTCGATATTGCACACCCACGATGAAGAGCAGAACGCGATCGCCACCGCTGAGTTGCTTCACCCCCGCCTCAGCGTACGTATAGCCGACGAAGTCCTGACCGAAATGCTCCGGTCTTGCAGAAATCTCGATCTTGACCCCTCCCTGGCTGGTGATCGCGCCCTCGGCGATGACCCGGTGCTGTCGCCCGGACGGATCGGGATCACCCACTGCCATCATCCTGGTGGCCACGAGCGGCTCGGGCTCTGCCGGCGCCTGTGGCCGGGCTTCAGCTTGCTCGGGGGTCGGCGCCGCCTGTGGTGCGGCTGCGGCGGTTGACGGCGGCGCCGGAGCAACGGGTTGAGGCGCCGCCGCGCCAGGTTGCATGGGAGCAGTCAACCCGTGCACGGCAGCTAGCGTGCGTGCGGCGCGCTGCGCCGGATCGTAGGTGCTGAGGGCGTGCTTCGCCCGGGAGATCGCGCCTTGCTGATCAGCCTGACGCTTCTTGAGCGCGATCTGACCTCGGGCCAGATCGGGTTCGTAGCGCTTGGTTTGGGCCAGCGACTGGGGGGTGGTCTGCCAGCGTGAGCTGTCCGGTCTCACCGCGAACAGGCCGAGCACTGATGTCGTGACACCCGGTTCCGGCTCCACCAGCACGTAGTAGATGCGACCGGCGGCCAAAGTGGCGTGCAGAGCGCGCGAATCATCGCCCCACGCGATCAAGTAGTGCTCGCCGGGCTGCAGAGAAATGGCGAAGTGCGAGCCCGGGATGCTGGTCCCCAGATAGCGGCCCTGGTCATCCATGATGATCGGTTCCGCTTTCGACGTCGCTACCCTGGGGTGAACAAAAACCACCACCGCTGCATCTGCCGGGGCAACGATGGGCTGTGGATTCTGCACCGGCTTCATGTACCGGGCCATGCCACAGCCGCCCAAGGCAACGGCCAGCCACACGGTCAGAACCAGGGATACTAGGCGGCTCCAGCTTCGCATCAGGGTCCCTCCTGAAAGCCGAAACGGTAGCTGGGTCGCCGCTCGAGTGAAAGAGCGTTTGTCGTATCCGCCCGAAAGTAGACACCATTCTCACATTGAAGCTCATGCTTTTCCGACTTCGTCCGTTGTTCTGCTCGTGCCCCGCTCCTCGCCGACACCTCCCCTGAAGGCGCGCACGCGTCGCATGCGACGGCAGTTCTGGCACTCGTGTCGGCGCGCCGCGATTCTGTCCTGTCCGGTCTGGTTGCTCCCGGCGTTGGGCGCGATCCGCGGCGCCGCACCACCCATGCTGCACGCCGAGTACGGTGCGGCCGAGTCCGCGACCGGCACGACGCCCGTGCGACGCTGGCACCACGCTGAGGTCGTGGTCCACGTGGACGGGTCGATCGACGCGCTCGGACCTCAGGCCCGGCGACTCGTGGAGCGTGCGTTCAGGGCTTGGTCGACCGAAAGCCCACGCCTACCCGGCGTGCGTTTCCAGTACTCGAACGCCGAGCGTCCCGGGCGTCCTGGCCACGCTCCTGACGGCCGAAACACCGTGACCCTGGCCCCCATCGAATTCGAAGGTCACCGCGACGATCTCGCGGTCGCCATCAGCTACAGAAACTCGCACACGGGTGCCCTGAGCGAGGTCGACATCATCGTCAATGCCGACATGCCCTGGGCCTCGTTCAGCAGTCAGGAGACCGGCGCTGAATCCAACCCGGCGCTTGCCCCTGCCCTGGTCGCATCTCACTCAGCGCAGGTGAGCTCCGCCCTGCTCGCCAGTCGGCCCATCGTCGCCGAGCGCTCCGTCGGGTCAGCCAGTTGCAGCGGCGACTTCGACCTGCTGGGCGTGATGACGCACGAAGCCGGCCACTTCTACGGCCTGAGTGAGAACACCGAGTCCTCGGCCGCGACCATGTACCACACGACCGCTCCGTGCGAGACGCAGAAGCGCTCGCCGGAGCCGAGTGAGCTGCGAGCTCTGGCCCAAACCTACACTCCCGCTGCGCCGCGACTTCGCGCCGGGCGACCTCTGGCCCGGTCCCGCCGCCACCAGGGGCCGGTTGCGGCGATCTTGCTCGCCTGGTCGCTCGTCTGGTTGCTATTGGGTCGGCTCCGGCTCCAGCGTCCGGAGGGTCGGGACGCGGGCGAAGCTGAATTCACCGGCTCGACGTCGTCACCGAGCTTGACCTGACTTTCCAGGTCTTGTCTCCTCAAGGCCTCCGGTGCCCCGGCGGTCGTGGAGACCGCCTCGGTCTCTGGACGCCCACCTGAAGAGGCTTCTCATGACGTCGTCTCGTCTGGCCCTGCATGCCCCCCGCCCCCTCGGCCGTAGCGCCATTCTGCTCGGCCTGGTCCCGTTCGTCGTTCTGGTCGCGCCGGCGTGCGATTCGAGTCGACACGCCGCGGGCGCCACCGCCTCGCCCACCGCGCCCCAAATCACGGTGGGGGCGAAGGTGTTCTGTCAGGGCGCCGCCGACGGCAGCGGGATCAACGTGCGCGGACGAGTCGATTCGGTCGAAGGGGGCCAGGTGCTCGTGTCGCCCCCGGTGGGTGCGGCGGTCTGGGTCAACGGAGCAACCTGCCAGCGCGAGGCCGACGACGTGCCCTCCGCCGCCGAGTCGACCGGGGGCTTCGCCGCTGGGCAGTCGGTGCACTGCCGCGTCCAAGAGTCCGGCGGGGTGACCGACGTCCACGGGCAAGTCCAGTCCGTCCACGGTGACAAGCTGGAGGTCACGGTGGGCAGCGAGCCCTCCCGTTGGCTCTACAGCGCCTCCTGCCAGGTGGAGCAGACCGCGGCAGCCGCCCCGCCCCAGTCCGCCGGTCCGCTCAGCCCCGGTCAGGCGATTTACTGCCGAGTGCAGGAGGGAGGAACGGTCGTCGACGTGAGAGGGCAGGTGGTCACCGTTCGAGCGGATCAAGTGCAGGTGGCGGTGCCGGGAGCGGCTCCGCGCTGGCTCTACGCATTCTCGTGTCGGGCGGAGTCCGCTGCCCCGGCCCCGGCGGCGGCAACCGGCACCGGTTTCGCCGTGGGCCAGATCGTGCTCTGCCGTAAGGCCGGACTCCCTCAGGAACATCGCGGCTCGGTCCAACTGGTCGAAGGAGAATTCATCACCGTTGCCTACGACACCGGCGTGAGCGAGCGCGTGGACGGCGCCTACTGCCGAGTTCCGCCCAGTCAGTGACGGAGACGGCGCCGTCAGCGTGCGCTGGGCGCCCCGGGGGGCGGCGCCGTCGGTGCCGCGAGTGCGGCTGAGCCCGCCGCGGGAGGCTCGACACGGACCACCTCCAGCGGCTCCCCGAAGCGCACCCGGCAGGCTCGGATCTCATCTTCATCGGGCACGGCTGGTAGCACCATTCGTGCGGACGCTTTCGCACCTTCCCGCTTGCGGGACACCTGCAAGGCACGATGCAGCCCGACGATAGCGTGTTGGTTGTTGTCGATACGGCAATGGTTGTCCACCAGCCCCATGCGAATCGCGCCGCGTGCGCGATCCGGTCGCGGCAAGTAGTAGCTGTTCTCCGGCCGCCACTGGTTCTCGAGCAGATGCCGGGCGGCATTCAGCAGTGCGTCTTCGTACACGACCGCGTCCGTCAACCGCTTCCACGCGGTGTGCACGACTCCCCCCATCGCCTCCGAGCGCGAACAGGCACGGGTCGTGCGCGGCGTGTCGTCGAGGCGTCGGTAGGAGCCGAGGTAGTCGGGGAATGGTGGCGCGTGCGGCGGGTACTGCTCGCGGGCGTAGTGATCTCCCATCTGCAAGCCAGCCCGGGCGTAGCGCTCTTCACCGGTGATGTCGTAGAGCTCCCAGAGCGCCTGCATGACCCAATGGTCGGGGTTCTGGCGGCGACGCTGATACGTTTCGACCTGCCAATCGGCGATCTTCCGTGACCCTGCGAGCCACCGGGGGTCGCCGGTGGCGCGATGCAGCACTGCCAAAGCGAGCATGCTCTCGCCGGGGTAGTAGAGCGGCTCTTTCTCGACCGAGCTCGAGCGGAGTGCCTCGCGGTAGGTGCCAAACACCCGCCCTCTCTCGTCGGTCATGGCAAGCAAGAAGAGCCCCAACCCTTCCAGCGACCGCGAGTCGTCGGGACGTGCCAGGACCCTGCGCAAAACCGGATGGCTCACCTGTCGTGCGGGGGGTCGCTCCAGCAAACTCAGCAGCGTGAGCGCCGCGGCGCCCGAGCTGGCGGTTCCGCGGACATCCACGAGCGCAAGGAGTCGAGGGTCGGTCGCCCCACGCGGTGTTGCGAGGTTCTTGTGCACCCAACTCAAGGAACGCACGGCCGCCTCCAGGTATGCGTTGGCGCGCGGGCGCAACTCCGGCTCGCGCAGCGCGAGGTTGTACATGTGCAGCAAGCCGTAGACGGACCCGGCGTGGCGCACGATGTTGTAGTCCGCGCTGCGCCCATCCTGGTTGGGGAAGTACTCGTAGTCGAACTTCCCGTCCCGGCGGACGGTTCGCAGCAGCCATTCGCCGGCGGCAGCGATGCCGTCGAGGATCTCTCGGCTGCCCACGGCATCGACCAGAACGTTGCCGCGAAACAGGCGCACCACCCTTCCGCCACGCTGGCGGGGCACTGGGCGACCAAACGAGAACGTACGGAACTTGAAGAGTAAGGTACCGGACTCGGACCAGAGGTTCGGATCGCCGTGCGCCTGAGCGCTCAGCATCCGGACCAGTCGAAGGGTCTTCTGGGCGCGACCCTTGACTCGCGGTGTGAGCCACCCGCGCAACACCGGATCCGCTGGCAGAAACGTCGCGGAACGGGACCCCGCGCGCAGTTGCATGCCGTCTACGCCGGGCTCGATTTCATGGACGAGTTGATACAACAGCCCCGCAGCGCCGACCTTCAGAGGTTTGAACTGGGGCAGCCAGCGGGCCGCGGCCATGACGAGCCGGTGACCTGCACGAAAGCGTATCTCGACCGGAGCGTCGGCCACGTCCACCTGGATCCGGACTTGGTCCGCTTTCTGCACCCAGCGTTCGGAGGCTTGGACCTCATCCAGGGCCCGCACCGTGGCTCGACTCAGCCGTTCGTACAGTGCGCCGGTGTCCGCCTCGCCTCGGGCGAGCGGATACCGATCGAGCCAGAGCGTCACGTGGACGCTTCGCCCTCGCCGATCCGCGAGTCCGCTCGGCAGTTGCTCGACCAAGGCGCGCACCGTTTCCGGCACCTCGTCGTCCGCAGCTCGCGGGTAGCCCACCAGAGCGGCATCCACGACTTGGATGGCGGCCTCCATCTCCTCCTGCGTGAGCGAAATCGAATGGGGAGCAGCGTAGAGCCCGAACAGCACGTCATCCGAGAACGGTGGCAACCCGAACCGTCCAACCGATCCGAGAAACAGCGCCGCAACCGCCACCAGGTACAGCAGCGAACCATTGGGCGGGTTCCGCCGCCACCATCGTCCCAGCTTCCCGCGAGTCGCCCGGTGCAGGGCGTAGAAGAGCAGCGCCGGCACGATCACGAGCGGCAGCAGCCAGAGCAGCCCGTGGCTGTAGAGATACCCACTCGGCACCTGCAGGAGTAGCGCCACCATCCAGCCTGCGGGGAAGCGCGTCATTTCGCCGGGGTGCAGACGCTCGTACAGGATGAAGGTCCCCGCGCAGATTGCTGCACCGGGTAGCACGAGCACGGCCGACACCGAGCTCACCAGGTACAAGACGAGCACGTAGGGCGCAACCCAGAGCGCGAGCTTCCACCGAGGCAGCTTGCGGCTCTGCGCCTCGCCCTTCGGCGTCACGGCTCTGCGGCTGCCGCTGTCTTCGCCCGCCGCACGTGTGCTGTCGCCGTCCCGCGCCATGGAGCGTCCTCCTTCGACCGGCGCGCATGGACGCCCGGACCGTAGTTGATGTCAAGCCCACCGCAGGACCAGGCTACTGCACGCTGAAGTCGCGCTCCTCGCTCAGGGCAAACAGGGCTGCCTCGTTGGAGAATGCCTGGGCAACGCAAGCGTTGAATGCGTCCACGCTGCTGGCAGACGAGAAGTCCGGGTAGGTGCACTCGATGACGGCGACCGTAGCTCGAGTCAGTGTTGTCGAGCACGGTCTCGCTGCGACCGCCATCGTCGAGCCGGCGTCGCACGCCGCCATCGGACAGTGCCACTCGCGGTACGGTCAGCGCACCGCCGCCTTCCTCTCGCGCTCGCATCTGAAGGAAGTAGCCCCCGCACAGACCCCCTCCGTCGACAAGCTCGTCGCCGACCTAGGACGTCCATACGGACCAACCTGGAACGCCTGAAGTTGCCCGCCGATCGACCCTGGCGGTCGGCTCCGTAGCCGAGCTTGCTGCCAACGCCGACGCATCACCCGCGGCCCATGGGCCGTACGGCCAAACCACTTGGAAATGCGGGGCGGCTTGCGTCAGAGTCCCCCCGCTCATGCGCGTTCTGTTGGTTCGCCCGATCTCCCCCAACGAGCGGTTCGGCCTCGGCCCGTTCTTCAAGGTCGAGCCACTCGGGCTGGAGTACGTCGCACGAGCCCTGCTGGATGCCGGACACGAGGTGGAGCTCGTGGACCTCAGGTTCAGTGGGTCGCTCGTGAGTCATCTGCGTCGCTTCCGGCCCGGCCTGGTGGGTATCGCGAGCATGCACGCCGTGGACATCCCCGCCGCCATCGAGGCGGCAATCCAGGTCAAGCGCTGGGACCGATCCGCGTTCACCTTGGTCGGCGGACACGCGGCGGCGGTCTACCCGGGACCCCTGCTGCTCCGCGACGTCGACGCCATTTGTCTCGGCGATGGGGAGCTGGCGGTTGCCGAGCTCGTCAACGCGCTCGAGCGCGGACGGGATACCGGCGAGGTCGCGGGCCTGATGGTGCGTCGCGAACCCGGCAACGGCCCCGACGCATTCGAGCGGACGCCTGCTCCCGAAACGCGAGTCGATCTGGATCGCATCCCCGTCCCGGCGCACCACCTCGTGGATCGTTTCCGCAAACACTACCTCTGCGTGCACAAGACCCCACTCTGGGCCGTCGAGACCACGCGCGGTTGTCCCTACCGGTGCAGCTTCTGCTCCATCTGGAAGCACCACGACCGCACCTTCCGCATGCGCGGCATCGACGCCGTCTGCCGAGACTTGGCAGTAGTGGGCCCGAACGTGTTCGTCGTGGACGACCTGTTCTGGCACCCCACGGCCCGGAGCCTCGAACTCGGGCGAGAGCTCAGGCGGCGCGGCATCAAGAAGGAGTGGCTGCTGGTGCAGGCACGCCTGGACACCGTGGCGCGGCACGCGAGTCTGCTGGAAGCCTGGCGTCCGCTGGCGGACCACATCGACATCTTCTTCGGCTTCGAGTCCCCTCGCGACGACCAACTCGAGGCACTCGACAAGGACATGAGCTCGGCCGCGGCCGAGGAGGGGATCCGCGTCGCCCGCAGCCTCGGCTACGGGGTCACGGGCAACTTCGTGGTGGACCCGGACTGGGACGAGGCCGACTTCGAGGCCATGTGGGACATGGTCGATCGGCTCGGTCTCAATCGGTCTGGGTACACCATCCTGACCCCCCTGCCCGGTACGCCCCTGTTCGAGGCGCAGGAGAGTCGGCTGGTCGAGCACGACCTGGCTCGCTACGACATGCACCACATTCTGTTCGAGCCCAAGCTGGGCCGCCGCAAGTTCTTCGAGCTGTTCGTGAAGAGCTGGCGACGCAACGTCCTCAGCCGCGATCACTCGGCGAGCAAGTGGTGGGGGTGGTTCCGCCAGCTCAACGTGGCGCAGGCAGTGGCCCTGGTGCGAATCCTCTATCACACCCAGCGCATGCTCAACGTGGACGCGTACCTCGCGGAGTCGTTCCCATTGCAGATGCCGGCTGGAGTCGAAGCCGGGCGCTGAATCGGCGCGCGCGATTCTCGAATCGTCCCTCGAGGCCCTCGCGGGACGAGCGCTCCGACTCGCCGATCTCGGCTGAGCATATACCTACTTCGCACATTCGAGGGCTTCTTGAGCCCACGAAATGTGCGCAGCGAGTATTGCTCTCGAGACGTGGGCGCGCATACTGACAATCAGGAACTCAGGCGCTCCGATTCCGGGGCAAACGCCAGCGTCGGGTCCCACACCATTCGCCGAAGGTCTGCGAACGGGCAGGGACCGTGCGCCCGGCATCCGGGGTTCGTCGGGAGGATCTCATGCCACGTTTCGCTTCATTTCTTGCACGGCTGTCCACGGTGGTCAGCGCGTCGGTCGCGCTCTCGGGGTGCTGTGGCTACGAGTCAGTCAGCGGATCGTCGCTGGCGGGCGACGAGTCTGAGGGCACCCTGGCGAGCGAACCACAGCCCACCGCACAGGCCGAACGCTCCAGGGATCATCTGGTGATCGAGGAGAGCGACATCTACCGCGTCGACGGCGACACGCTGTACGTGCTCAATCAGCACACCGGTCTCAACGTGGTGGACGTGAGCGAGCCTCAGGCTCCTGCTCTCGCAGCCCGCCTCGATGCCTTGGCCGGGGTCGGCGGCGAGCTCTACGTGAGAGAGGGTGGGCTGGTGACGCTGATCGAGGAGTCCACCCTGCCCTGCTCGCGCAGAGCGAGCGTGGAATACGCCGGGCTCGACTGGCTGGCGGTATCGACGGTGAAGGATCCGGATACCGACCCGGAGGTGGTGGCGACCTACTGCCTACCCGGCGAGCTGGTGGCGAGTCGGTTCGTCGGGGACGTGCTGTACGTGGTGACGAGCACAACCCAGGACGGCGAGGCTCGCTCCTGGGTCTTCTCATTGGATGCCTCCTCACCCTCCGACCTCGATGTGGTCGAAACCGAAACGCTCAATGGCATGGGCTACGAGGTGCACGTGACCGATTCGGTCATCTACGTGGCCCAGGGCTCCGCCTCCAGTACGACGGTCCGCTACATCGACATCTCGAGCGGTGACGGCAGCCTGGTCGAGCGCGGCTCCGTGGTGGTTCCGGGATACCTGGTGAGCCGGTTCCACCTGGATGCATACGAGACTCAGCTTCGCGTGGTGACCCGTCTCATGGCACAGGACGCCAACCAGCTGACGGTGGTCGACGTCAGCAACCCGGACGATCCGAGTGTGCTCTCGTCCATCCAGAATCTGGCGCCGGGCGAAGAACTGTTCGCGGCCCGTTTCGATGGCGAGAAAGCGTACGTGGTGACGTACCGACCGGCGGTCATCATCGACGAGGTCTGGATGGCAGGCGACGACCCCCTCTGGGTGATCTCGCTGGAGAACCCGGCTGAGCCTCGGGTGCTCGGGCACCTCGAGATTCCAGGGTGGAGCGACTACATCTTCCCGCGCGGAGATCTCCTGGTGGCGGTGGGGCGCGGGGCAAACGGCAACCGCGTTGCCGCCTCGCTGTTCGACGTGGGCGACCTCGGGGCACCCCAGGAGCTCAGGCGCCTGGAGTTTGGCCTGGACAACGCCACCTCGGAAGCCTCGAGCGACTTCCGCGGGATCCGCATCGTCGAAAGCGAGCTGGGCGAGCCGCCGCTGATCGTAGTGCCGTATTCGGACAACCACTTCACCGGGATCGACTGCTTCCCGCAGCACTACCTGCAGCTCATCGAACTTGAAAACCGAGATCTGCGGCTGCGGGGCAAGATGCAGCAGTCGGGGCGCGTCTACCGGACTCTGCCCATCGGCGGCGAGCTCTACGCCGTGACCAGCCAGACGGTGAGCGCCAACGACGTGTCCGACCGCGATGCCCCGCGGAAGAACGACGAGGTGTCGATCGGCGACCCCGGGGTGGCCGATGCTTGTGTCCTACCGCCACCGGAACCGACTCGCACGCAAACCGTGGTCAGCATGCGTGGGGGCGGAAACGGGAGCGGGGACGTGAGTGACGATCAGTATTTCTGTGCCTGCACCGTGGGCGCTCGGCAGTCGCCCTGCACCGGGCGCCACGCCTGGTGGCTGCTCGGCCTGGGGGCAGTGGGCCTGAGCCTGCGGACCCTGCGACACGCTCTCTGTCGCCGATCCAAGAACCAGAATCAGAGGAGAATCCAGCATGCCTAGTTCGAGATCATTGGCAGCGACCATCACGACCCTGGGGCTCTCCGCCTGCCTGTGCGGTTGTTCCAGCCAGGCGGAGAGCGGAGCATCCGCCAGCGAAATCGGGGCGGGACCGTACGACAACGCCACCGGAGAGCAACTGTCCGACGCCGACAACGAAGGCGACAGCTACCAGGCCGTGGGCACCCATCCGTTCGTGCTCACCGCGCACGATCCGCTGTCCACCTTCGCCGCCGACGTGGACACGGCCAGCTACGACATCTTCCGACGCGACCTCGGCCTGGGCGCCTTGCCGCAGCCGGCGAGCGTCCGGCTGGAAGAGTACGTCAACTACTTCCGCTACGACTATCCCACCGAGCCATTCGATTCGAACGTACCCTTCGGCGTGCACCTGGACGCCGCGCGGAACGTCCTCGAACGCGACACCGTGATGCTGCGCGTGGGCATCCAAGCCAAGGCCCGTCCCGCCTTCGAGAAACGTCCCACGAATCTGGTCTTCTTGGTGGACGTATCCGGCAGCATGGCGAGCGAAAACAAGCTGGGGCTCGCACAGGATCTGCTGACGATGTCCCTAGATGTGCTCGACCCGACGGACACCGTCTCGCTGGTCACCTACGCGTCGAACACCGGGGTGGCCCTACCCCCGACGCCAGTGTCCAGTCGTGCCACCATCGAGGCTGGCATCGCGAGCCTCTCGGCAGGCGGCAGCACTGCCGGCGCGGCCGGGATCGACCTGGCCTACGCGCAAGCCGAAGCCGCGTTTCTGGAGGGAGGGGTCAACCACGTCGTGATCTGCACCGACGGCGATTTCAATGTCGGTCCCTACACCACCGCAGAGCTGTTGCGGTTGATCGAGATCAAACGCGACACCGGGATCACGCTCACCATGCTGGGTTTCGGCGTGGGCAACCTCAACGACGACATGATGGAGACCGTCAGCAACGCGGGCAATGGCGTCTACGGCGTGATCACCGACCTCGATCAGGCGACGCGCTACGTGAGCGAGCGCCTGCTCTCGAACCTGAACTTCATCGCCAAGGACGTGAAGCTGCAGGTCGAGTTCAACCCGGGTGAAGTCCTTGCCTATCGCCTGCTGGGCTACGAAAATCGAGCCTTGGCGGACGAGCAGTTTCGGCAGGACTGGGTCGATGCCGGCGAGATTGGAGCTGGGCATCAGGTCACGGCGCTGTACGAGTTGGTCCTGACGGGGAGAGACATCCCCAACGTCGATGGCGCTCCCGAGCCCCTAGATGGAGAGCCGTACGACGGCGAACTGGAAGTAGCGACCAGCGACCTCGTGTTGGTCAAGGTCCGGTACAAGGACGTGGAGGCCACCGCGGAGGATCCCGCGTTCGAAGTCGGGTCGAGTCTCGCTCCGGGAGAAATTGCTGGGAGCGCCGAGGCCCTGTCCAGCGACTTCCAGTGGGCCGCGTCCGTGGCGGCGTTTGCCGAAGTCCTCAAGCAAAGCCCCTACGCCGATCCCGCGCTCCTGCCCCGAATCGAAGAGGCAATCGCCGCAGCCAATCTGGCGGCAGATGTCGATCGTTCGGAGTTCGTCACCCTGTTTCGCACCAGTCGTTCTCTGCTCGGCCAGTAGCGCGCCCCCTGTGCAACCGAGGCTCGGTTGCGGATAGAACCCTACTCAGTTCTCGGTCGTCACCGCGACTCGGTACAGCCGCGGGCGCGCCTGGCCCTGTTTGAAGGTGCGGGCTATCGCCGCCACCCGATCGAGGTTCTGGCAGCGTCCGAGCACGGTCACCTTTCCGGCGAGGTGACTCATGTCGGTGAGCGTAACCGCGAACTGGCTCCCCAGCACGTGACCGGGCGGGGGCGGATTCGGATCGTCACGAAACGGCGGTGGCGTGTACCGCGCGAGCGCCAGCGCCCCGGGCTGGCGCAAGCGCCCGGCATCGTCCGGGTGAGCCTCCACCGGGATGCGGTAGCCAGGATGGCCGCTGCTGTCTCCGATCACGCATCCCGACTGGATCATGACCCCAGGAATCGCCCGGTGGAAAGTGAGGTCCCGATACAGCGGCTCGCTATGCATCTCACCCGTCTTGGGGTGCTGCCAGCGCGCGCGACCGGTGGCCAACCCGACGAACAAAGCCACGGCCTGCGGCGCCCGCCCGGCGTCGAGCTCGCACGCGATGTTGCCGTGGTCCGTCTCCAGCGTGATCTTGATGGGTTGGTCGAGCGGGAAGCCTCGGAGCGCGCTCGCTGGCGGGGACGGGCCGAGCTGTGGCGAGTGTCGGTCGTCATCGCACGCGACCAAGGTCAGAAGGCAAACGGCCCGCGCCACCCACGGCTTACACGCCCCAGTTCGGTGCTCGCTCATGTTCCCTTGCCGCCGACGACCCGCGCCCCCATGATAGCGTTTAGACGCGTAGCTGGCGAACGGAGGATCCGATGGACAGATGGTGGGCGCTGGCGAGTGTTGCGACCTTGCTGCTCAGTGGAACCGTTGCCCAGGCTTGTGCTGGAGAGTCGAAAGGCGGAAACGGCACCGGCGGCTCAGCCGGGACCGCGGGGACCGCGGCGCTCGGGGGCGGCACCGCTTCCGGTGGCAGCTCCGAAACGGGCGGCAGCGAGAACCAGGGCAGCGGCGGATCCCAACCCGTTGACGCCACCTCGTGTCAGACGGCGACCGACTGCGGCTGGGGCGAGATCGACCACGAGATCCTCGAGTCCACCGACTGCATCTGCTTGCTCGGCTGCCCGTATCTTCCGCTCAGCCAGGACGCCATCGACCGACGGCTCGAGCAGTATCAGAACCTCTGCAACCCCCAGGTCGACGGTGCCGGCAACCCCTGCCCCATCGACGAGTGCATGATGCCGCCAGATCCGACCTGCGTGGACAACGTCTGTGGCCCCGTGGACCCGTTCGGATGACGGAACGGCCACCCCCCTAGTCGCGCCGGGATGGCACTTCCTGCTTCGGCTCCAGCGGCACCAGCTGGGCGCTGAAGAGCACCACCCGCTGGTTCGGGGTGCTTTCGGCGATGATGGAGCGCATCTGCTGGAAGAAGGCTCGGTAGGCTTCTTCGACCCGCACTAGATCCGCAGCCGAGACGCTGAAGAGATTGTAGGAGAGCGTGTGCTCGTGACCGCTTTCGATGCGGTCCAGGGCCTCGCGCGTCCACCAGGTCTTCATGGGCCGGGAACGCTCTGGATCGGCGCGAGTGTCCACCACGCGGGACCGATCCAGGGCCCAACGCCCGCGGTGCTTGCGGATCTGCTTGGTGCGCGCAAGCAGCTCGAAGCAGCGGTCTTCTTCCTCCTGGCTGATGCCCAGACGGTGGGCAACGAAGCCGGGTCGATGCTGCGGCAGAGCCAAGTAGTCCTCGAGCTCCAGCACCCGCAGCACAGCGTGCGACCAGGGCATGGTGTACGCGGCCTCGCGCGCAGCCTGCAGTTCTTCCCACTCCCGGGCCACGCTGGGTAGCTCAGCCGGATCCACGAAGATCTCGAGGAAGTCGAGCAACCGGAGCGACGCGGCCTCCACCATCAGGAGCAACTCGGGCAAGCGTGGCTCGGCCTCGCCCTTGAGCCAACGGGAGACGGCAAAGCGACTGCGCCCGGCCCGCTTGGCGAGCTCGCCGATGGGCAGCGTGCCGCGCAGATCGTCGAGCAGTACCGCGACTCCCTCGGCCGTCGCGGGATCGATGTGCTCGAGCCAGCGCGGCTCGACTCGATAGAACCGTGCCAGGCCAGCGCGAAGATCCACCCCGACCCGCCTCGCCGCCGCGAGCGCCACCGCTGCGGTGGGCCAGGCGCGCCGCGACTCCCAGCGGTAGACGACGTTGCTCTTGTAGCCGAGGCGACGGCTGAACGCGGTCTGCGAGCGTCGCCCCCGAAGCGCTCGAACCAGGTCTGCGGCAATGGCCTCGTAGTCCATATATACAAGATTCGCACATCCCGGGGCTACATGGGGCCACGAAATGTGCGCATCGCGCATTGACCCCGGGTCGAGCCAGGCCATACTCGACAGGTGATGGGAGGTCGCTGGCTGGCAAAGGCGGCACGGGCGGTGTCCCCGCTTCTGGCGGCGCTGCTGACTTCGTCCTGTCTCTGCGGCGGGCAGACCGGCGAGTGCTTCGGGGGCAGCTCCGAAAGCGGCTCGAGCAGCGACATCTCCGATCCCTGTCCGCTCACCACCATCGCTTTCGACCAGGTGTCGCACCTGGGCTTCAGCGCGGAGGAAATGCTGCTCAGCTTGGGCGACGTGAAGAGCGCCGAGGTCGTGAGCGTCGACGAAGGGTTCTGGGAGCAGCTGGCCGTCGCCGAGCCGCCGAGCGTCCCGTTCGACTTGGTGCTCACCGTCGAGTACGCCGGGAGCCCCATCACGGACGACCCCTGCAGGGAGTCTCTCTGGGTCGAGGTGATCGTCGGCATCGATATCGATGGTGGCTTCATTCGGCGCGAGGCCGTCGCCGCTCTGGTCGGCACACCCGAGCAGGCCATTCTGAACGCGACGTTCGCGCCGCCCCTCACCCCGGATGCGAGCCCTGAAGCGCTGTTCCTCTCCGTCGTGCTCGCACCTGCCACGGCCAGTGGAACGCTCATTCCCGGCCTCGACCAGACGGCAACACCACCACCGCGCGCCAGCTTCAGCGTGCCGGCGCCTTGAGGCGTCCGGCGCTGGGCTCGTCGTGGTCGAGCACCGTGATACACTCGGCGACGTCGAGTGCGTGGAGGTGCCATGTTAGCCGAACGAGGAGGGCGCGTCGTACTTGATCGACGAGCGCATCGAGGAGCCGAATGTTCAAGTCCTGACAGAAGATCCGTTCGTCGCTGCGGAAGCCGGCGATTTTCACCTCGTTGCCCCCACCGCGGCCGGAACGGAGCTGCCGGCGCCCTACGACGCCGACTTGGAGCAGAACCCGCGCGGCGCAGACGGCGTCTGGGACCGCGGTGCACACGAGTATGCGTCGGAGTGAGGCGGTGGGTTGGGCGCCCTCAGCGTCCCGGCGAAGCTAGCCGGGGCTGCCATGACCTGCTGGGCCCTGCTCGGATCAATCAGCAAAGTCCGAGTTTGCTGCTCACGGCCACGTCCGCGTTGCCGGGAGCGTGCAACTTTGCACCGTCGCAGGCGACTGCACTGAGTTCGCGTCACGCATGCCCACGAGTTGCGGAATTGTGCACCCAAGGCGGCCGGTGCAATCAAACCGGATCCGAGCTATCCTTCCGCCAGGAGGTAGTTCGATGAGAACGTCCACGGCCACGCTGCTTCTGGCAGCAATGGGAAGCCTGATGGTGCTCGCGCCCGCGTGCAGCAGCGACGATGACTGCGAGGCGGGGACCGAGGGGTGCGCCTGCGACGACGGGGCCTGCGACTCCGGACTGGAGTGCCGCTCGGACCTGTGCGTGAGTGGCGGTGGCGACAACGACACCGGCGGCACCGGCGGTGGAGGTGACACGCCCGGGGCGGGAGGCTCCGGTACGAGTTCCGGTGGCGCGGCCAGCGGTGGCACGGCCAGCGGCGGCACGGCCAGCGGCGGCACGGCCAGCGGCGGCGCGGCAGGCGAAACGGGCGTGGGCGGCAGCGTGGTGATCGGAGAGGTCTGCTACGGCCTCCCGTTCGATGGGAGTGAGCCTGCCCCGGAGTGCGTCGGTGAGGCGCACGAGACCGAAGCGTTGCCCATCAACATCTACATCATGATGGACCGGTCCGTCAGCATGCTGCGCGACATCGCAGGCAGCAGCGCCGATCCGGCGCCCAACTTCGAAGACTCTCGCTGGTACGGTGTCAGCCAAGCCATCTCGGAGTTCGCGAACGACCCAGCGGCTGCGAGTGTTGGCCTGGGCATCCAGTTCTTCGGCAACGACGCGCTGGCCCGGGAGGAGCTCAACTGTGACCCGGCGAACTACGCGAACCCCATGGTTCCGATCGGTCCTTTGTCGGACACTGGCCCGGACATCATCGCCGCGGTCGACGCCATGGGCGAAGAGCTCGGCGGGCTGACGCCCACGATGCCGGCGTTGCAGGGTGCCATCGAGTACGCCGCTGCCGACGCAGCCATCACGAACCGCACCACGGTGGTGCTGCTGGTCACGGACGGGCAGCCGACGCAGTGCCAAGATCCAGTTTCCGTGAGCGACATTGCTGACGAGGCCGCACGCGGGCTGGCCGAGCAGGATGTGCGGACCTTCGTCGTCGGGATCGGGGCGGGATTGTTCAACCTGCATCGGATCGCGGCTGCCGGCGGCACGGGCGAAGCTTTCCTCATCGAGGAGGGCGATGCGGCGGGGCAGTTCAGAGACGCCATCATGAACATCGCCACCACGCCGCTCAGTTGCGAGTTCGACATCCCCGAGCCGACGGATCCAACCGAGCAGGTCGACTATGATCTGGTCCAGATGGTCTACCGGCCTGCAGCCGGCGAGCCGGAGGAGATCCCGAGATTGGGAACCGGTGCGAACTGCGGCAACAGCGAGAACGGTGGCTGGTTCTTCAACAGCACCAGCAATCCGGAGACCATTCACCTCTGTGCGTGCAACTGCAACCGACTGGGTGCGGGCCTGATTGAAGTCCGACTCGGTTGCGAGCCGCGGGTCTTCGATCTCGAGTAGCGCCAGCGCTGTGTCAGTCGCCAGCCGCGAGGTTGGCGATCCGGTGGGACACCTCGGGGTTGGCTGGATCCAGCCGTTGCGCCTCGAGCCACTCCATCTCTGCGCTCTTGGCGTCTCCGGACTTGGCGAGGGTGTCGCCCAGGAGCACCCGTGCGCCAACGTTGGCCGGGGACAGGCTCAGCGCTCGGCGCGCCCACAAGACGGCGTTGCCCGTGTCCTGTCGATCCAACAGGACGCGTGCCAACCCCATCGCAGGTTCGACGCTGTTCGGTTGCAGCACGGCAGCCCGTCTGTAGTAGCGCTCGGCTCGCGGGAAGTCTCGGCGCTGCTGGGACTGCCGAGCCACCCGAGTGTAGCGCCTGGCCAGCCGGTGCGGTGCGTCGGCATCGTCCTCCTGCTCACCCGCCGCCGCCAACCACGCCGCCCTCGCCTCCGACTGTCGCTCGGACCGCGCATACGCATCACCCAACAGAGCCCGAAGATCCGAGTCGTTCGGGTCGACGTCTACGGCGCGCTGGGCCCACTGCACCGCCGCTGCAGTGTCACGGCGCAGCAGTAGCAGCTGTATCAACCCGGCCAATGCCGCGGTGCACCGCTCGTCCCAGCGAATGGCTCGACAATACGACATCTGCGCGTCGTCGACATCTCCCCTCACCAGCGCTCTCCGGGCCGCGCGCACTTCCGCCCTGGCGGCAGCAGGCTGCGCACCACCCGATCGTGACGGCTGATCACGCAGCAGCTGGTCGCAGGTCGGTGCAGCGACGCTCGTCTCCCCCACGCCGGCGGCGCTGACGCCGATCCCGTTCTCCTGCGCTGCAGACGACGCCGCAGTCGGGTCCGTGTCCGTGCTCCGCTCACGGCCTGGCGACGACGGCGTGGGGGCGCGGGCAGGGGCAGGCGTCGCCGGGTCTGCCGCGCTCGCCGCCGCCGATCGGTCGGGGGCCGTGTCCGGTCGTACTCCCAACGTCACGGCAACTACGGTGAGCAGATGCGCACCGGCGAGCCCGGCCAGCAACCAGGCAGGAAGACCGGTGAGTCTCGACGCTTCCTTCACCCCCTGGGACACGCGCTCGAGCCACTCCGGGAGCGGCGCGGCGGGAACCGAAATCACGGTATCGCGCTCCTCTGCGGGCTTCGCCGTGGGATAGGAGGCGAGCGCAGTGCTCGGCACGGGAAGCGACGGTTCGATGGGTGGCGTCTCGGCATCGGCCATGTTGAGCGCCACGTCGATAGTGCCCATGATGTTCGCCGTGGCGGGCTGCGCCACCTGCTCCACGTGCACGCGTCCAGAGCTCAGCACCAACAGCGCAGCCAGCGCCGCCGCGCCATCCAACTCCTGCTGAGTCTCGCCCAAGGTCTTGCCGCTGGCTCCGACGACCAGTCCGTCGGAAATGTCCACGCTGACGAGCACCCGAGGGTTGTGCACCGTAGCCCGCAAAGTCGTAGCGGCTCGGACCAGTGCCCGCAGCAATCGTGCAGGGCCGACGGTTTCCAGCCGGGCGTCGAACGCCCCGCGGCTGGCGGCACGTTCGGTCAGCGTGCGATCGGGCTCGGCGAGCGCGTCCAGCATCCCGACGAGGCGCTCCACCTGCGGAACGGCGGCCTGCTCGGGCCAGACCTCTTCCCACTTGGCGAAGAGCAGCGACGCCCAACGCAGCCGAGTGTCGTCGCGCATCTTGCGAACCAAGTGAAATCCGGCGCCCCGCGCGGCCTCGGCACTGACGAGAAGAACCGTCGGGTCGATCTGCCGCAATCGCGCGAACCGTGTCTGCGAAGGGTCGAAGTCGGTGACCACCACCGTGGCGCCATGGGAGCGCAACTCTTGCGCCACCGCGTCCGCACGGGACGCATCGTCATCGGCCAACGCCACCTGCAACCCCTCGACGTCTCCCACGATGCTGGTAGCGGTATCCACCTCTGCATCGAAGAAGCCAACGGTGCCGCCCGCGCGCTCGTCGAACTCGTACCGCAGGGGCTCGGCCACCACCACGTGTCGTCGAACCTGGTGAACGAACTCGTCGATCAGCCCGGAGAGCGGACGGCCAGCACCCAACACCAGCCGAACCGCATCCGACTCCGAGTCCTGGGGGCCGCGCACGCTGAGGATGCCGCTGCGGAGCTCGGCCGACAGGGCCTCGACGAATTCGTGCAAGGTCGCTTCTCCGACCTGGCCGAGCTGTTCTCCCTTGCGGTCGGGGATCTCGCGAGCCAGCTGCGCAATACGTGTGGCAATCGCGTCCACGCTGGCGCTCTGAGGGATGACGGCAACGGCACCGTGCCGGAATGCGCGAAGCCGCGCATCCAGTGTCGTGTCGTCGTCCAGGATTGCCACCGGCACCACCGAACAGGCGGGCGTGCTGGTCAGCTCCTGCATCACGGCACTGCCGCAGTCCCGGGCAGCTTCACCGACCAGCACGAGCAGGTCCGGCGCGGCGGCAACCACCGCATCGACCACAGCCTCGACAGGGGTCGTCTCGACGAACACACGGTGGTCGGCGAGGGTCGCAGTCAGGGCCTCATGCAACGCCTGGTTGGCACCGACCAGCAGCACCGCTGGCTCACCTTCGCACAAGCTCCCACGACTCGCGGCGTCCCAGCCCAGCGGTCGATTTCGTCCACTGGGGGCTCCTGGGCGCGAGTCGCTCACGACTGCCTCGCGTCGAAAGTGCGGTGCGTCGGCATCGGCCCATCTTCGCTCACCCCGGCCCGGGCGGCCAGTGGCACGTCCGGGCGCTACGCACGGACCGACCCTTCCAGGTCCCGCGCCGGATGCGTGCGTCTGGACTCGGACGCCGCTCGAGCGTGGCTCGATGGGCTCGGTACGACTTCCGTATGTCTGCTGCATCCAACACACGAACGTTGGGGAACGCAGCCAGTGCACTGCGCTGAAACGCGGCCCCGGAGCTTCGTTGCTCGGGGGCGGCCTGGGCCCAGCAACCGGGCGGGCTGTGCACGGACAGATAGCAGCATGAGTAGGCGCCGATCGCGGGCACCCTTGCCCTCGACCTTGCCCATGCCCATCGCCCCACCCTCGACCGTGCCCGTCCCCAACACCCTCTTTCAGTACGCAGCTGCGACTTCTCGCGAGTATCTGCGCCGAGCACCCCGAACCGACAACCCTCAGCCTCCGCAGATTCTCGTTTGTATCCGCGCCCTTGCGCGTTTTGATCCGCGAATCAGCTACTCGAGCGGCGCGCCGGGCCCGAGCTCGAAGACATACTGGTAGGCGAAGGCACTGGGGCGCAGATGCGCGGCCAGGTAGTCGGCCTTCTCGACTTTGTCGCGGACGAACGAGCCGAGCGCCGGCGGGATGACGTTCTCCCACGGAATGGGGGTCTTGCGCTCCTCAATCACGTCGAGCCCGGCCTGTCCGAAGAGCCTGAGGGCCGAAGCACGCGTGAAGAAGCGCTTGTGCCGACGATCCAATATGCCCTTGTTGGTGTAGTCGAACCGTCCCAAGAGCAGCTGCAAGCGGACCGACCAGTGCACCACGTTGGCCATCGACACCAGCAGCTTGCCGTGCGGCGCGAGATGCATCGCGGCGCTTCGCAGTAGGCGGAGGGGATCCACCGCCCTCTCCAGCACTTCTGCCAGTAGCACGACGTCGAACTGATCATCGACCCGGAAGCTGAGGTCGTCCGCCCAGCTGGCGCGAATGAATTCGTCGAGCGGATAGTGCGGTTCTTCCTCGTCCACTCCGACGACGTAGTGCCCTCGTTGCTTCACGCTGAGCCCCAACTCGGCCCGCCCGCACCCGATGTTGAGGACGCGGCGAGGTGGAGGCCCCAGCATCTCCAGCAACTGCGCGTGCGACGAGAGGGGGCTCTTCTTCAGGGTGAGTGGCCCCTCGATTTCGAACTCGGCTCGGTGCATCAGACCCAGTTCGTGCAACTCGTACTTTGCGACCGAGAGGCAGATGTCGCGAGCGTATCGAAAGCCGTTCACGTAGCTGATCTCGTCGCCATAGTAGGTGGGAATCGGGATCTCCTCGATCCGCATGCCGGCCGCGTGAAGCTGGATGATGATCTGAGTGTCGAAATGGTACTCGTTGGTGTTCTTGTCGAACGGGATCTTCTTCAGTGCTTCGACCGAGTAGAGGCGATAGCCGGAGTGGAACTCCGAAAGATTCATGCCCAGCATGGCGTTTTCGAAAGCCGTCAGTACCTTGTTGCCGACGAACTTGTACATCGGCATGCCACCCTTGAGGGCGCCTCCTGGGGTGAGCATGCGAGAGCCGAACACCGCATCCGCCTCGCCGCGCTCCAGCGGGGCCAGCAGCTCGGGCAAGAGCTCCGGCGCATACTGACCGTCACTGTGCAAGAGGGCCACGATGTCGTAGCCCTGCTCGATGACGTACTGATACCCTCGGATCTGGTTGCCCCCGTAGCCGACGTTGGATTCATTGCGAAAGACACTGAGGTTGGGCTTCCCGTGCAGCGCCTTGTACCCGAGCCCCACTAGGTAGGTATTGTCCTTGCTGGAGTTGTCGAACACGATGACTTCCTCGACCTTCTCCCAAACCGGAGCGGGAATTCGGTCGAGAACGTTCTTGAGCGTGCTCGCTGCGTTGTAGGCGACGATCAGGATCGCAATGCGCTTGTGGGAAGGCGCTTCGGGAGTGGCCCTCACGCTTCGCCCGACAGCCGGTTCATCTGAGGTCATCGTGGACACATCCTACCGTTCCGAGGCTGGATTTCCAGCCGCTACTTCTCGGGCACGGATCGGTTTGCGTCGGCCAGCAGGCGCGTCATGCCGCGCCGGAGGTCCACTTTTGGCTGCCAACCGGGAAGCGGCGTTCCGGTGCTCCACGGCTGCATCACCTCCCGCTCCCGGTAGGGGCGTCCGCCCCAGACGACCCGCACTGGTCGGGACGAGACCTGATTGAAGATCTCGACCAACTCCCGGAGCGAATGGCGTTCGCCAGACACGGCGAAAGTCTCCATTGCCGGCTGAGTTCCTGCCCGCACGCGCTGGCCGGCGACGACGAACGCCTCCACGACGTCGTCCACGTGACACAGGTCAATGACTTGAGCGCCGGGGGACATCTCGAGCTCCTCGCCGGATTGGGCCGCGCGGCTCAGTAGAGCAAAGAGCTTGGGGCGTGGATCGCCGGGGCCGTACGTGTCGAACAGCTTCAAGGTGACCACGCGCAGGGCGAATGCGTTCACGTAGTGCGCCAGCAACTTCTCGAACGCCTCCTTGGTGGCTGCGTACAGGCACACCGGGTCATAGGCTCGGCTCTCGAAGTGCTGCCAAGAGGTCCCAGCGTTGACCAGCCGCAAGACTCCGGAACGGGCTGCCGCTTCCACCAGCTGGGTCGGGAACAGCAGGTTGTCTTCGACCAACCCCTGGACGTCATCACTCTGGTGGATGGCCAGGAACCGAGACGCCAAGTGAAACACGACCTGGGGCCGAGCCCCCTCCATCACCGCGTGCAGACCTTGGGTGGTCCCGTCGTGGACGTGGACGTGCAGCTGGTCGCGCACTGGCCCGAGCCGACTGAGTTGGCTCGTGGGTCGTACCACCACGTGCACCTCATGACCATCTCGCAACAATCGCGCCACCAGGTGATGACCGACGAATCCGGTGGCCCCGGTGACCAGCACTCGACCGGCGACCGCTCCCGCACGCTGGCTCATGTGCTGCCTGGAGGAAAGGTGAATGGGGTCTCGAATTCGGCCCAGGTGGGAAACGCCGCATCTCGGTCCGACACGACTGCCGGCCGCTCGAGTGGCCATTCAATTCCCGCGGAATCCCAGCGGAGACCTCGGTCGTGCTCCGGGGAGTGTTCGGTAGACACGAAGTAGAGCATCAGCGCCGGCTCCTCCACGGCCAAGAAGCCGTGCGCCAATCCGACGGGCACGTACAGGAGGTGCGGTTGATCCGCTCGCAGCGGCACCGAGTAGTGTTGCCCATAGGTGGGCGAGCCTCTCCGCAGATCCATCACCGCGTCGTGCACTCGTCCAGCGACGCAAATCACGAGCTTGACATGGTCGGCCGGTGGTACCTGAAAATGGAGCCCCCGCACCACGCCGACACGGGAGGATGAATAGAAGACCTCCGGGAACTCGGTGTGCAGGCCGAGCTCACGGTAGGTGGTTGCGTGCACCACTTTGGTGAAATCGCCACGAACGTCTCCGAAGCGGCGGGCCTCGATCAGGTAGCATCCGGGCAAGGGGCTGGGGTGGCACTGCATGGAGTCAACTCGTGCTCCGGCGTTCGAACGCGTGAACCTGCTCCAGCGTCAGCTCCCGCATCGGGTCAGCGCCGGCGCCGTCCAGGTGTTGCCGATACCAGCGAGCCGTGTGCTCGAGGCACCAGTCGAGGTCCGTGCGCGGTCGCCAGCCGAGCAGGGCCTGGGCCTTGCTCCAATCGAGCTGAAGCCGTCCAGACTCGCGCGGGGCGCCGCTCTGGCCGCTACTGACGTCCTCCCAACTCGCCGCGCCGCCCCAACAGCCCGTCAGCCGCTCGATGACCTCACCGACCGAGACTTCGTCGGATGGAGGAGGCCCGAAATTGAAGGCCTGACCGAGGCGCGTCTCGTGCCAACAGCGCTGGGCAAGCACCAAGTAGCCACTGAGCGGCTCGAGAACGTGCTGCCACGGGCGAGTCGAATGCGGATTGCGCAGCTGAACGGGTCGCCCGACGGCGAACGCCCGGATCGCGTCGGGCACCAACCGATCGGGGGCCCAGTCTCCGCCCCCCACGACGTTGCCTGCCCGCGCGGAAGCCAGCGTCACGGTCTGCCCCGGCGCCTCCGGGTTGAAGTAGGTGGAGCGCCAAGCAGATACCACCAATTCCGCCGAGGCTTTGCTGCTGGAATACGGTTCATGGCCACCCAGCGCGTCCACCTCCCGGTAGCCCCAGAACCACTCCCGATTCTCGTACACCTTGTCGGTGGTGACGATCACCACCACGCGCACCGACGGGCATTGGCGCACTGCCTGCAGCAAGTGCACGGTCCCCATGATGTTCGTCGCGTAGGTTCCCACCGGATCCTGGTGGGCTGCGCGCACCAGCGGTTGCGCCGCCAGATGAAAAACCACCTCTGGCGCTGCTCGATCCAGGACCCCTGCGAGGCCCACGCAGTCGCGAACGTCTCCGAGGTGGTGCTCCACGAGTCCCCCGAGGCTCAGCGCATCGAACATGGATGGCTCGGTCGGTGGCGCCAACGCGTAGCCAACCACGTTGGCGCCCATGTCCCCGAGCCAGGTCACCAACCAGCTTCCCTTGAACCCGGTGTGTCCCGTCACCAGCACGCGCTTCGCGTTCCAGAAAGCGCGATCGACGGAGCCGGTCGACGCCACGCTCACCAGATCTTCCACGGTGCCTTGCCGGCGTTCCACAGTTCCTCGAGGTACTGCTTCTCTCGCAGGGTATCCATCGGCTGCCAGAAGCCGTCGTGAAGGAAGGCCCTCAGCTGCCCGTCACGGGCGAGCCCCTCCAGCGGCTCTCGCTCCCACACTGATCGATCCCCGTCGATGTAGTCGAGAACGCCTGGCTCCAGCACAAAAAAGCCTCCGTTGATCCAGCCCTCGCCGGACTGGGGCTTCTCGGAGAAACGCAGCACGGAATCGCCCTCCAACACCAGCGCCCCGAACCGGGCGGGAGGTCGCACCGCGGTCACTGTGGCCAGCTTGCCATGGGCCCGGTGGAACTCCACCAGTCGGCGGATGTCGACATCGGCCAGTCCGTCGCCGTAGGTCAGCATGAAAGTCTCGTCGCTCAGCCAGCGTGCAAGCCGCTTGATGCGACCGCCGGTCTGGGTATCGAGTCCCGTGTCCACCAGATGGGCCCGCCAGGAGCGCGAATTGCCGCCGAGCACTGCGGTCTTGCCGGTGGCCAGGTCGACGGTCAAGTCGTGCGTGGCGGAGAAGTACTCCCGAAAGAACGACTTGATGTGGTTGCCCTTGTAGCCCAATGCCACCACGAACTCCTCGAAGCCGGCAGCCGCGTAGACGTTCATGATATGGCAGAGGATCGGTTCGCCGCCGATTTCCACCATCGGCTTGGGCTTGAGCTCCGTTTCTTCGGAAAGGCGGCTGCCGCGTCCGCCAGCGAGCAAGACCGTCTTCATCGCCGCAGCTCCTTGGCCATACGTGTGCAGACCTCCAAGACGTGGTCCAGCTGGGCTCGACCCAGGTCAGGCCACACGCCAATCCAAAGACTGTCCCGCCATGCGCGCGGTGCGAGCTCGGGGATTTCCTCCCTCGGATTCACCGTGCTGTCGTAGCCGAGGAGACGCTTCAGTTCAACCGGCCCAGTCTCCAGTCGTCAGCGACCGTCCTCGGTCTCATCTTCCAAACCGGCAATGACCCGGATCTCGCGCTCTTCCAGCGCGCCGAGCTCCACGCCGAACACACCCGGCGTTGCCCACCGAACGACGGCCGCCGTGTGGGAAAGCTCCGGTGAACCGGGCAGGCGGGTCGCAATCGCCATCTGGGTGCCCGACACCGGTACCTCCGAACATTCGATGCAGCACCCACCCAGACCGACGTCCACGATCAGACCTGCGAAGGGTTCACCTTCAGTGGGTTCGCACAAGACCGGAACCTTGATTCGCACGCGCCGGTGCTGCCGCTTCTCCTGCATGGCGTCGTCCCTCAATTGCGCGGTGGCCAACGGGGAGTATTGAGCAGCTCCGCACTAACGGCAACCCGGCTGGTCGATCCGACACGCTTTGGGTGGAATGTCAAAAGAAAATGTCGACGTTACCGTGAAGGTCCGAGGGGCGTAACGGCTCCAAGCGAGTCTGACCGGCGCGAGGGGGTGGAACGAACGCTCGCGTCGGCAGACCCGTTCGAGGTCCGGTTTCGGACCGCGGACCCTACCCCGGACAGACCGCGCGACCAGAGCGGCCGCTGCGCCAACGACCGGAGCGCGCTCGGGTTACATACCTCTGGTGCCGTGCTTCCGGTAGTATCCGCTTCCCACCTCCGCACACCTCGTCGTGACCAAGCCAGCACGCATCTCCGGGGAGCAGCCCGCGTCGGCAGCGGGACCGGTGTGTGTCGAAGGGGAGGCGCAATTCATCGAAGACGACTTCGTCAATTCGTTCCTGGCGCTGCAGAAGTGGAGCTACCGCGCTTCCATGTTCGCAGGTTGCCTTGCCTTGGGTGTGGTTTCCGTGCTGCTCCTGAGCAAGGCGCCCTGGCTGGCCGGATTCTCCGGCGCCGTGGGAGCGGTGTTCGGTCTCGCTGGGCTCTGGCAATCGGTGGGACCGCGCGTGCTGGCCCGACAGCACATCCGTGCCATCAGTCAAGACGAGCTTCCGGTTCGATTCCGCTTCGACGAGTCCGGCATGACGGTCAGTGGGAGCTGGGGCACCTCGTTCTATCGCTACCGTGGTATGCACAGCTTCATGGATCTTCGGTCGACCATCTTGGTGCAGACGGGACCCGTGCTGCGGATGGTGGTCCCCAAGCGCGCATTCTCGGCTGACGACCGCAGGGTCGTGCTGGAGCTGCTTCGGACTCGAGTCACGCCGAGACCCCACGCGTCCGAGGAAACGAGCCGGGCCTTGGTGTGGCGCGCCATCGCGCTCTGGATCGGCATCTTGCTGTTGCTGCTGATCGCTGCTGGAGTGATCGACTTCGGAGGGACCCCATGAGACTCGGACTCCTCGTCTGCCTGGCCGCGCTCCCGGCCTGTGGTTTCATCCCACCGGCAGCCGGGGTGCCCATGGCCATCGTCGATCACCGGGCGTCCGCACACCCGGAGCATGAGACACTGATGATCTTCTTGCCCGGTCGGCACAGCCGCGGGGACGCGTTTGCCGACGAGGGGTTCGTCACGGCCGTCCGCAGCCGCAGCCTCCCGGTCGACCTCGTGTCGGCAGACGCGCATTGGGGGTACTACGCCGAGCGCACCCTCGGGCCGCGCCTGCACGAAGACGTGGTGACGCCGCTGCGCGGACAAGGCTACCTCCGACTCTGGCTCGTGGGGATCTCGGCGGGCGGCTTCGGCGCGATGATGTACGACCGCAGTCACCCTGGCGAAGTCAGCGGCATCGTTGCTCTGGCAGCGTTTCTCGGGGAACCGCGAGTCTTCGACGACGTGCTCGTCCAGGGAGGGCTCGAGCGTTGGGCAGCTCCAAAGCAGATCGCTCCCGGCGACTTCGAGCTTCAGCTTTGGGACTATCTCCGCGGATACGCCGACGCGGCCCCGCAGCGCCCGCACCTCTTCATCGGCTATGGTGACCAGGATCGGTTCGCGCCGGCCAATCAGATCCTCGGCGCCGTGCTTCCGGCGGGCCATGCCGTCACTGCCCCAGGCGGACACGACTGGGACACTTGGAGACGTTTGTGGAGCACTCTGCTCGACAGCCCAGCCCTCACCCAGGTGCTGCTCGAGACCTGAAGAGCCCTACTCCGACTCCACCGTAGGACAGCCCGTGAGCACGGCGACCCGCGCGTGAGGCGTGTTGCGGATCTGGTCGCAGGCTTCGCCCTCCAGCACGATTCTCACCGGTAGATCCGAATCGTCCAGCCACCATCCGGAGCCGTCGGCATCGATGCGCGAAATGACCGTGCATTCGACGGCGATGTTGAGAGTCTGATCCCGTGGCGGGGGCGCGTTCAATACTACCTCGCAGGTGCGCAGGAGTCGCCCCGCGATTGACTCGAGCGTTGCGGTCAGCTCGTCCGTGCCACCGGCTGCAGATACGGAGTAGAAGCGGTGCGGAGCCGTGGTGTTGGGGAGGCCGCCGGCTTCGGCCAGACGATCCATCGTGTCCGCGTAGACGTCGACCCCGGGAATGCCCATCACGATGGTGCGGACTCCAATACGGCGCAGCGCTTCGATCCGTTCTACCGTCGCGTCGTCGTCCAAGCACCTTTCCGGATGTCCGAAGCAACAGTTGGGCCCATCGCGGGGGCAATCGCGGTCCTCGCTGATGTTCGAGATGCATTCCCAGACGTCACACTCCAGGTGTGGGTTGCAGTTGGGCGCGCCATCCGTGGCGAGCAGCACGTAACGATCCCCCGAGAGGTTGGTGCCCTCTCCGCTCGAGAAGTAGTCGTAGATCACGCGCAGTGCTCCCGCTGTCGGCGTGCCGCCGTACGGCGCGATCTGGTCGAGGACTTCGACGATTTCCGGCACACTCTGATTTCCGGCGCGGATCGAGCTGTTCGGGCCGAAGTCCGGTCCCTGTACGCAGCAACCGGACTCGCAGTGGTACGGAGCGGTGCTGCCGCCACCCAGCGTGTCGAGCGGAAACAGGTGAAGTCCCCACCACATTCGGTCCTGAAAGGCCGGCAGCACTTCAGCGAGCGCGGTGCGAACGGCGTCCCACTTGCTGACCCGGTACGCCTCCGGGCGCTCGATCATGCTCCCCGACTTGTCCATCACCAGCATCACGTGGACCTGCTGGTCCCTGAGCTCGTGAACTTCCCAGGGCACCGCTTCGACGCAGTCTTCCAGCCCGACGTACTCTTCGCAGGGAACGCTCCGCACGGGCAGCCCGGTTCGGGCTCCGCATGCCGAGGCCCAGCCTGCGGCAAGCACCAAGACGGCCAGCCCACGCACGACCGGGCGCGTCCACCCGCCGCGCCGTTGCCCTCTCTGCCGCTCCGGGCTCCCCATTGGCGCCAGTCTAGCTCGATTCGACGGCGCGCGCAGGGAGGCCCCGCGGGCAGGTCCGCGGAAACCCGTGGCCGGAGCCGGTCCCCCGGACGGCGTCCGGGCCGGGGTGAGCGTCCCTGGAGTATAGTTTTCCTTGTATAATAATAAACCTTGGTTAATAATACGCGCCATGGGTTCCACGCTCCCGGCCTCGGAAGAAATCCACGAGGCGATCTCGTGTCTGCGCCGACTGAACGAAGTGTTCTCTCGGCGACGCCACCAGCTCGCCTCGGCGGAGGGTCTGACCGAGCAGCAGTGGCGCGTGTTGGAAGAAATCTCCACGGAACACTTCATGCCGAGCATGTTCGCCCGAAGCCGCAACCGCAGTGCCGCGGCCGTCTCCAAGACGCTCCGCCAACTGGGCGACAAGGGACTGGTCTCGACAACGGTCAGCAAGTCGGACGGACGCATTCGACAGTACGCGCTCACGCCCAAGGGCAGAAGGGTGCTCGGCAACCTGCGCGATCAAAGAGAAGCGGCCATCCAGCACGTTTGGCAGAAGCTCGATGGTCGGGACCTGAAGACCTTCATCCGCTTCGCTCATGACTTGACGGAGCGGCTAGATGCATACGCGCTCCTGGTGAGCGAGAACGAGAGGTGAGACATGGGACGGACTCTGTACGACAAGGTGTTCGAGTCGCATACGGTGGGTCAGGTGCCTTCCGGCCAGACTCAGCTCCTGATGGGGTTGCACCTGATCCACGAGGTCACCTCCCCGCAGGCCTTCAGCATGTTGGAGGCGCGCAACCTCCCGGTGCTGTTCCCGGAGCGGACCTACGCTACCGTGGACCACATCATTCCAACCGACACGCAACTCCGACCGTTCGCCGATGCGCTAGCGGAGCAGATGTTGGTGGCGCTGGAGAGCAACGTGAAGCGTCACGGGATCCGGTATTTTGCCCCGGATGCGGGTGAGCAGGGCATCGTCCACGTGGTCGGGCCGGAAGCCGGTCTGACGCAGCCCGGGATGACCATCTGCTGCGGGGATTCCCACACTGCAACGCATGGGGCGTTCGGTGCCATTGCCTTCGGAATCGGCACGTCGCAAGTGCGCGACGTCTTGGCCACCCAAACCCTCGCCATGGATCGGCTCAAGGTGCGCCGCATCGAGGTCACCGGCAGTCTGGGTGCTGGCGTCTACGCCAAGGACGTCATCCTGCACATCATCGGGCGGCTGGGCGTCAAGGGTGGCGTGGGCTACGCGTACGAGTACGCTGGCGACGTCTTCGAACGCTTCAGCATGGATGAACGCATGACGGTGTGCAACATGAGCATCGAAGGCGGTGCCCGCTGCGGGTACGTCAATCCGGACCAGGTCACCTACGACTACCTCCGAGGACGCAAGTACGCACCGGCCGGAGAAGCCTGGAGCCGCGCGGTGGCCTACTGGGACTCGGTCAGAAGCGACCCTGATGCGGAGTACGACGACGTCGTGAAGATCGACGCCGCCGAGATCGAGCCGGTGGTCACCTGGGGGATCACTCCCGGACAATCCACCTCGATCAGCGGTCGAGTTCCCGAACTCGCTGCCGTCGACCCCGCCGAACGAGGCACCGTGCAAGAGGCGTACGACTACATGTCTCTCCAGCCCGGGGCTCCTATCGCGGGCACCGAGGTGGACGTCGCGTTCATCGGCTCCTGCACCAACGGCCGTCTGAGCGACTTTGAGGAGGTCGTGCGATTGATCCAGGGGCGGGGGTTCCAGGTCGCACCGGGAGTCAAAGCGCTGATCGTTCCCGGATCACAGCTCGTGCGTCAGCAGATGGTCGAACACGGCTACGACCAGATCTTTCGCGAAGCGGGCTTCGAGTTTCGCGAAGCGGGCTGCTCGATGTGCCTGGCCATGAACCCGGACAAGCTTCAGGGGCGGGAGGTCTGTGCCTCGGCCTCCAACCGCAACTTCAAAGGACGGCAGGGGTCATCCACCGGCCGCACCCTACTCATGAGCCCGGTCATGGTGGCGGCGGCTGCCTTCGCCGGAAAAGTCACCGACGCACGCTCCCTGTTCTCGATCGGCGGCAAGGCCTAGCCAAGATTGGAGGAATGCCGTGGAAAACACCAAACGTACCGTCATCACCGGCCGCGCCGTGCCCGTTCGGGGCAACGACATCGACACGGACCGCATCATTCCGGCGCGCTACCTGCGCACGGTAGTCTTCGAAGGACTCGGGGACCACGCGTTCGAGGACGATCGCAGGCAACTCGTCGAGGCCGGAAATATCCACCCGTTCGACGATCCCAAGTATGCCCAAGCAGAAATCCTGCTGGTCAACCAGAACTTCGGTTGCGGCTCGTCTCGGGAGCACGCGCCTCAGGCGGTCAGGCGCTGGGGACGCGGTATCCGCGCCGTGGTTGGCGAGAGCTTCGCCGAGATCTTCTACGGCAACTGCGTGGCGCTCGGGATCCCTTGCCCGCGCCTGAGCGAGACCGCCGTGGCCGAGTTGATGAGCACAGTGGAGCGGGCGCCTGAAACCGAGATTCGCGTCGACCTGGTGGCGCAGACCGTCAGCGCCGGTCCGCTCTCCGTCCCCTTCGAGATGCCCAACGGCGTTCGCCGGGCGTTCGTCGAAGGGCGCTGGGACTCCACCACCGAGCTCATGGCTGCCGTGGACCAAGTCCGCGCGACGGCCAAGCGGATCCCGTACTTCGGCGGTTTCCAGTCCTGAGACCCACGAGCGCTACGGGTCGAGCTCGGAACAGATTGGCGGAGGCCCCTCCGCGAGGGGTGCCAGCCCCGCCAGCCATCGGCCGAGCTCGACTCGACCGGTATCGTCGTACCAGAGCTGGGAAAACGCCACCGACCCGGTGCGACCGCACACGGGCAGAATCAGCAACCTGAGCTTGCCCGGCGTGCCCTCGATTTCCCAGGTCCGCGCCGTCGCCTCGCCCAGGGGCAGCCCGACCTTGGTCGTCTCCAGGGTCACGAGCCGACCGGCGTCATCTCCGGCGCTCTCGAACGCTTGGGCGAACTCCAGAAACAACTGCTCCACGTTGGCATCGTTCACCGTCCAGTCCGACACGGAAATGCTACCGGAGGCCGGAGGCTGGGAGCGCCGGATCATGACGAACACCTCGTCTTCGATCCGAGCGCCGTAGGCCGCGGGAATGGGCACCCGAATACCCAAGCGCTCGTCGACATAAGCGCCCAGAACGATGCTCGGCGGTCGGGTGGTCACGAGCGGCTTGGCGGGGGGAATGGAGACGGGGCCAAGCGGCGGCGCAGGCGGGGGGATCACGAGCGGCGTGGCGAGTAGGCCCTCGACGACCGCAGTGGCAAGCGTCGGCGGCAACCTCCGAATCACGGCCACGCGGGTGCCCCGACGATACACCAGCGGCTGGGTGCCATCTCCGTCCTGAGACTCCCAGCACTTGCTCGTTGCGCGCACCGCCGCCTCGAACTCGATGGCATCTCGCTCCGAGTCCCACGCAGTGCTCCAGATCATCGCGCCAGAGCGCCGCGCGTCTTTCAGCAAGCTGAAGGCGTCACCGCCCCAACCGGAGGCCGCAGACCACGCCACGGGTTCCCCCACACAGCGTCCGAGAATCACTCGCGTCTGGAGCTCCCCCATTCGCCCCGAGTGCACGAGCTCGTATCCCGCCGGTGGTGGGGGTGGCGGCACCACGACCGGAATCTCCCCAGCCAGGTACTTCTCCGGATGGAGCACGTGCTCGGTGGATAGTGGCGGCCGCTGGAAGGCCCGGTTGACCAGTGAGAAACCCCCCGCCCGGTGCAGTGCTCCGATGAAGGCCGTACCATAGGAGTAGGGAAAAACGAGGCGCTCCCGCACGATGGCCGGTGCGCGCGCCAGCACCGGGGAGGTTCCGCTGACCTGAACGGCCTCGTCGAACCGACCACGGTCGACGCGTCGCTTCACCTGAACCAAGGCTCGCCGTAGTGAAATGCGTCGCTGGTGGGCCGCATACGCCAACATGGTGACCATGGCGTCGCCCTCGAGCAGAGCCATGGCTGCAAGCCAGGTGTCCTCGTTGTCGATCGCATCCAGATCTGGGACGGGCAGGTTTTCGAACTGCAGTGCATGCCCGATCTCGTGGACCAGCGCCCAGAGCGCTTCCTGCTCGTGGTCGGCGTCGGCGCCCGGCTGGCGCCGCACGTGGATGGTGTGCGTCGCGTCGTCGTAGAAGGCGACGATTTGCTCAGCCAGTAGCTCGTCGGGGGTCACGCGGGGACTGCCCGGGGCTCGACTGGAGCCGAAAGCCTGATGGAACGCTTCCTCGTCTGCCTCATCGTCGTCCGACCGGCTCGCGAGCGCCTTCTGCCTCACGAGCGCGCTGAAATCACGCGGGTCATGAAACACCAACCGCGGCAGGCGTTTCGACTCGAGCTCCCGGAGCGCCGCAACCTGGGCCACGAGCGCCTCCGGCTCCCGCTCGACCCGGTCCAGAACGGTCTCGGGCCCCCGCCGCGCGCACGCGCCGACCACCAACAACGCCGCTGTCCACCACGGTGCGCGCGTCCGCATCACGCCGCAGCCTATCACGCCGACTGACCGGCGATGCCTGCGCTTCCGCGGGGTACGACGCGCTGCGTTTGCGCCGCCCAGCCCGGAAACGTGCGCGAGAGTCGCCGGAAGCGCCGTGATCGGCTTGAATTTGCCCGAGGGAGAGAGTACGTCCGGCAGCCAGGCCACCGCAGCGCGGAGCCTGCAGCGCCCACTCCGGCGATGCCTCGCGGCGACGAGCCGCCCGGTCGGGCATAATCCCGCCCCCGAACTGGGGCTTTCCCATCTCGCATCATCGAGCCTTTCACAGGAGAAACGCTACCGTGGCAATCATCGACTTTGGCGGTACGAAGGAAGAGGTCATCACTCGCGACGAGTTCTCGATCGACAAGGCTCGCGAAGTACTGAAGAGCGAGACCATCGCCGTCATCGGCTACGGCGTGCAGGGACCCGCCCAGTCGCTCAACATGCGCGACAACGGCTGCAACGTCATCGTCGGCCAGGCCAAGCGCTTCCAGAAGGACTGGGATCGTGCCGTGGCCGATGGCTGGGAGCCGGGCAAGACGTTGTTCGACATCGAAGAGGCCGTGGCAAAGGGCACCATCATCCAGATGCTAGTCTCGGATGCAGCGCAGAAAGCGCTGTGGCCCACCATCAAGCAGCATCTGAAGGACGGCGACGCCCTGTATTTTTCGCATGGGTTCTCCATCGCCTACAGGGATCTGACGCAGGTGGTCCCGCCGGCGAACGTGGACGTGATCATGGTCGCCCCCAAGGGTTCTGGAACGAGCGTGCGCAGAAACTTCCTGTCCGGTGCCGGGATCAACTCCAGCTTTGCCGTCGAGCAGGACTTCACGGGTCGAGCCCGTGAGCGCTGCATCGCCGTCGGTATCGCAGTGGGCTCTGGCTACCTGTTCCCCACCACGTTCCAGCAGGAGGTCTTCAGCGATCTCACCGGCGAGCGAGGCGTCCTGATGGGCTGCCTGGCGGGCGTGATGGAGGCCCAATACGATACGCTGCGCAAGCATGGTCATTCCCCCAGCGAAGCGTTCAACGAGACCGTAGAGGAGCTCACCGAGAGCTTGATCCGACTGGTGGGGGAGAACGGCATGGACTGGATGTATTCGAACTGCTCGGCCACGGCTCAGCGTGGCGCGCTCGACTGGCGCCCCAAGTTCAAGGCCGCCGTCCTCCCCGTGTTCGAAGAGCTGTACCAGCGCGTCGCGAGCGGGAAGGAGACCGAGCGAGTCCTCTCCGCGTGCGGCGCTCCGAACTACCAAGATGCGCTGACCAAAGAGCTCAACGAAATGGGCAACTCGGAGATGTGGCGCGCCGGCAAGGCCACCCGCGCCCTGCGCCCCAAGGAACCCGCCAAGGACATCTCCGGGGCCGCCGGCGTGGGCGGCCGCGGGTCGAATTGAGCGGGCTCTGCATCCACGAAGAACGAGGCTGCCGGCGATAGCTGGCAGCCTCGTGTGCATTTCAGGGCCGATTGTGCCTAGATCCGGCAACTCGTCCCGGGTGCGGACCGATCGGTCATGCAGCTCTACACCAAGATTCTGATTGGCATGCTGGTGGGCACGGTGCTGGGGTTCTGCCTGGGACCGAACTCCCGCTGGCTGCCGCACACGGCAGTAGAGGCCCCCGCACAGCTGGTGCGAACCGAGCCCGGCGGAGGAAAGGTCGTGCCGTACGCCCAAGGCCTGCGCAGCGCCCGTATCATCGAGGAGCGGGAGTCCCACGTGCGCATCGCCTGGACACTCACACCGCGCACGGCCGCCGCGCTCGAAGCTCGGGGGATCGAGGCCCGCGCGGGTGCCGAGTACACCGGCTGGGTGAACTCCTCCGCTTCGGGTGTGCGCCGGATCTCGGCCCTCGGACAAACCCTCGTGGACTACACCGAGTGGATTGGTCGGCTGTTCGTGGCGTTGATCAAGTTGGTGGTGGTCCCGTTGGTTCTGTTCTCGCTCATCGTGGGCATCGCCTCCCTGGGGGATCCGCGCAAGCTCGGAAAGATGGGCGGCGTGACCCTCGGCTACTTCACGCTGACCACCGTGCTCGCCCTGCTGATCGGACTCGGCCTAACCAATCTGGTTCGACCGGGCGCGCTCCTCCACCAACAGGACCGCGCAGCATTGATGACCACATACTCCGCAGACGCGGGCCAGAGCTTGTCCCGTCTGTCCGAGTCGCCGCGCTTGGTCGACCAGATCGTGGCCATCGTACCGACGAATCCGTTTCAAGCTCTGGCGCGCGGAGACATGCTCGCCGTCATCTTCGTGGCGTTGCTCGTAGGCGTCGCCTTCACGCTCATGCCGCGCGAGCGCGCCGAGCCGGCCTTGCGGGTATTCGAGTCGCTGAACGATGCCATGGTGACCATCGTCCACATCGCCATGAAGCTCGCACCCCTCGGCGTCGCCGCGCTGCTCTTCGAAGTCGTCGGGAGTACCGGCCTATCCGTGTTGCTCGCCCTGGGCGCGTACGCCGGCGTCGTGATAGCCGGGCTACTGATCCACATCGGTGTGGTCTACGCGACGGTGATCAAGGCAGCAGTCCGCCTGCCCTTCTTCGGTTTCCTGCGAGCAATCCGTGCCGCCCTGGTGTTGGCGTTCTCGACCTCCAGCTCTTCTGCCACGCTGCCCGTCACCAAGGAAAGCTGCGAGAACAACCTGGGCGTGAGCGAACAGGTCTCGAGCTTCGTGCTCCCCATTGGAGCCACCGTCAACATGGACGGAACGGCGCTCTACCAGGGCGTGGCCGCGGTGTTCATCGCGCAGATCTACGGGATGGATCTCGGCGCACTCGACCAGGCCAAGATCGTGTTGTCGGCCACCCTGGCGTCCGTGGGAGCCGCCGGCGTTCCGGGCGCGGGAATGATCACCCTCGCCATGGTGCTGACCACCGTCGGCGTGCCCACTGAAGGGGTGGCGCTGGTGCTGGGCGTGGATCGCATCCTGGACATGTTCCGCACCACCACCAATGTCATCGGCGACACGACGGCCACCGCACTCGTGGCCAAGCTCCAGGGCGAAAAACTGAGCGTCGCGCCGAGAAACTCGCCTACGCGCTCGATTGGCCAAACAGGACCATGAACCCAAGAAAGACGAGTGTGCCGGCGGTGATCTGCCCCGCCAGTGGCTCCTGCGCCAACGCCAGCACCGCGAGCGCAATCAGAAACGCCGCCACCGCGGAGAGGTAGAAGAGCGCATTGCGCAGCAGCGCGTTCTCGCGATTCAAGTGGCCGAACATCAGCGCGATGACGCCGAACACCAGTCCCGTCCAAGCCAGATTCACCTCCAACGGGCTGCTACTCTCACCGTCCGCCAGGTAAGCCCAGGCAGCGAGCGTGGCCGCCAGCATGCCGGCGGCGAGCAGGACGCGAACCACCATCCAAATGCGGCGCTTCTTGTCGCCCGTCCAGGTCATCCAACGGTACACCCCCGTCAGGGGAAGTAGCAGAACCCAAAGCAGAATCTCGGCACCTCCCAGGATGAAGCTCGACGAATCGTCGAGCTTCAACATGGCCAGGCGTAGGCCTTTCTTCTCGTCGTCCTTGAACGCATTGGTCGCCGTCTTGGCGTACCAACGCGAGCAACGGCGCTGCTGCCCCAGCGACTCGCAGTTGAAACTGGAGAGAGTCGGGAACGAGGTTGGGGTCGTCAAGGTAACGTTCACGCCCTGCGTCACCGGCTTGAGCTGCGCGGTGAAGGGAAAAGCCAGGACAGCGTCGACTTGATCCCACCAGAACCGGGGAAACGTGTCGGCAAACAACGGTGCCGACCAGGTCACCTTCACTCGCGAACGCCCCTGCGGCACGTTCACTTCGACGACGCGATCCTCGTCCACGTACATGGTGCGGGTTCGCAGGGTCCCACCGGTGTCGAGATTGATCGCTTGGACACTGGTGGGGGAGATCTCCAGTCGCTGCCAGAAGAGCGTGTGGGGAGTGTTGGCGTACTGGAGAATCAGCTCGAACTGCGCCGTCAACCGTTGGTCCTGTGCCGGCGTCTTGGGGATCACGAGGTTGACGTCGATTCGCTCCAGGGTCCCCCCCCCCGGGACCGCACGTGCCACGGATGGCCCCGCGAGCAAGACGACGAGAGAAACCAGTAGCACCGAAATGAGCCTGACCCACACCACGGCGCAGTATCCTACACTGGATCTACCCGTTGGTCCGCCGGGGAACGCAGCCTGAGCCGAGCCCGACGACGAGGACAGGTGGAACGAGCTGGATTCGACTATACTCCAGCGCATGGACCGGGACGGCCACAAGGCCAGCGCCATCACGCTGGACGCCGCGGGTGCGACTGAAGTCGGCAAGCGGCGCCACAACGAGGATGTCGTGCTGGTGCGCATGGATCTAGGGCTCTTCCTCGTGGCCGACGGTGCCGGGGGCCACAACGCTGGCGACGTGGCATCGGCACTCGCTGCTCGTTCCATCAGCAACTACCTCGGCGCGACCGTACGCGCTCGCCACGATGAACCCGAGTTCGACGACTTCGGGCTGCCTCGTGACGCTCGACACCTGGCTCGCGCAATCCGGAAGGCCAATCGGGACATTCTCGAGATCTCACATTCTCGCCCCGAGCACCGGGGGATGGGCACCACCGTGGTGGCTGCCTTCTTCTCGCCCGGCAGTGGCATCATGCACGTGGCCCACGTGGGGGACAGTCGGTGCTACCGCATGCGCGAAGGGAACCTGGAGTTGCTCACCCAGGACCACTCGCTTCTCACCGACGTGCTCGAGGAGCGGCCCGAGTTGGACGACGCCTTGCTGGCCAACTTGCCCCGGCACGCCGTAACGCGCGCGCTCGGCATGCAGGAGAACGTGCGAGTCGAGCTCCGCTCATACCCGGTGACCGACAACGATCGCTTCCTGTTCTGCAGCGATGGCCTCAGTGTGCCGGTCTCGGCGTCCGATCTGGCCGACACGTTGGATCTGGACAAGCCGCCCGGCGCGATCGTGCAGCATCTACTCAACCTGGCCAACGAAGCCGGCGGTCGGGACAACATCGCAGTGCTGGTCCTCGACTGTACCGGAGGCCCCGAGACCACGATTCCTCTGGATCCGAGAGCGCAGGTGTCGAAACCGCAGCCGCCGGCTCGCCCAGCCGAGCCGTCCCAGCCCGAATTGCTGCTGCTGGGCATCGAAGAGATCGACCTTGCGGGGGCCCGGCCCCTGCAAGTAGTGCCCCCAAACAGTGCGAGTGACGGATTGACCGAAGCTCTGGCCGAATTCGCGAGGACCAAGCCAGCCAAATGAACGACGAATCGAGGCTGGAGCCGCAGCCGCCCAGAATCTTCACTCAGGAGCTGGAAGGGGTCGGCGGCAAGGTCGGTCCCGAGCCGGCGGACTTCGTCGTCGACGAAATCCCGCGGTACTCGCTCAGCGGTGAAGGGGAGCATCGCTACGTGAGACTGCGCAAACAGCGCCTCACCACTGCTGACCTGATTCGCGACGCGGCCCGCGCCGCCGGGGTGCCCGAGCGCGAGGTCGGCTGTGCCGGGATGAAGGACAAGCACGCCATCACGTCCCAATGGCTGTCACTTCCTGCACGGTCCGTACCGCCGGACCAGTGGGCATTGCCCGAGGGGGTCGAGTTGCTGGAAGTGTCCTGTCACGAGCGAAAGCTTCGTACGGGACAGCTCGCGGGAAACCGATTCGGCATCCGCCTGGTCGACGTGCCGGCGGGCAGCCTTGAGCGAGGGGAGCACATCTGTCGGCGGCTCCGAGAACGGGGGCTGCCCAACTATTTCGGGGCCCAGCGTTTCGGTTCACACGGGGACAACCTCGACCGCGCCCTCCGCTGGCTGCGCCAGGGCTCGCCCCGCGGCAAGCGCGCCCGCTTCTACCGCAAGCTCTACCCAAGCGTGATCCAATCCGAGGTCTTCAACCGAACGCTCACGCTGCGACTGGAGCGAGGGCTGGACACCCTGGTCGCGGGAGACGTGGTGCGGCTGGATGGGTCTCACACGGTTTTCGTGGTGGAGGACCCCGTTCGCGAAGCCGAGCGCATCGAGAGCGGCGACATTCACCGGACGGGGCCAATGATCGGCCCCAAGATGAAGTCACCCACGGGCGAGGCGCTGGCTCTCGAGCAAGCCGCGGCCCGTGACCTCGGGCTCACCGAGGAGGACCTGGCCGGGCTGGGGCGAATGGTCGACGGTACCCGCCGTGACCTGTTCGTCTCGCCCCACCCACTCACCCTGGAATTGCTCGAAGACGGCTGCTTGCTCCTGGACTTCACCCTGCCCGCGGGCAGCTATGCAACGCAATTGGTGCGAGAGCTGACTCGTGCGGAGTGGAGAGCGGAAGGCAGGTGACCGATGCAGGCGTGGCGTGGCATCCCGACGGTGATGTTGATGGGCATGTTGAGCGTAGCCCTCGGGTGCGGTGGCGACGGCGGCAGCGACGCCAGCACCGGAAGCGGTGGGAGCAGCGGTGAGGAGACAGGCAGTGGCGGGGGTGCGGGAGTCGCGCACCACGGAGGCAACGGCAATGGTGAAGCAGACTGTGCGGGGTTGATCACCGGGACGGATCCCCAACCCATGAGCGCACTGGCCAAGCCAAACCGGCTGGCAGCTGCCACGGATCCGGAGTTCGGAACTCGCATCGTCCGGGTGACGGATGTGGTCGAGGAATCCGGGGGCGAAGTGATCAAGCCCATGTACTCCACGATTCAGGCGTGGAACGCCGATGAATCGTATCTCATCCTCTATGCGGTGGGCGGTGGGCACCGCCTATACGATGGGCACACCTACGAGTTCATCCGTACCTTGGACATCGACCCGCCGGACCTCGAGCAGGTCTACTGGCATCCGGTCGATCCAGACATCCTGTACTACGTGGACGGCAACGAGCTCACGCAGTACTCCGTGGCTGGGGACACGCGGGCCATCCTGCACACCTTCACCGGGTGCAGCCAGGTTTCGGGCGGGGACGATCCGATGTACATCTCCTGGGACGGAAACTCCTTCGGATTGCTCTGCGAGGATACTCAGGGGGCCTTCGTCTACCACCTGGACACGGACACGGAGAGCGTGAGCGTCGACGCGCCGGACCTGGGGCCCCAGATTGGACCGAGCGGGGACACCGTATACCTGACGGGTGACATCTACGACGGCAGCATGACGTTTCTGCGAACCCTCGATCTACGCAACCCCTACGATCACGCTTCTCTGGGTCAACTCGCCAACGGCCACGATACGTTCAACGGTGTCGCCTTCGACGCCGGACCCAACGGGAGCGGAGTCGGGACGCTGGTCGTGTTCGACCTGACCACGGGCGACGATCTCGTCGTCATTGGCGAGGACACCGGCTACCCCTATCCTCCCTCGGGCACTCACGTCTCTGCCGTTGCCCACCATGCACCTGGTTGGGTGGCAGTATCCGT
>CAZSVU010000022.1:42050-45222 GCA_964610275.1 uncultured Polyangiaceae bacterium
CCGTAGTGGGCAACGAGTTCGACGGCCAAGACGTCCTCGACAACGAGCTCCTCCTGGCCGACACCAACACCGGCGAGGTCTGCCGGATCGCTCACCACCGTTCGCACGGCGGCAATGGTCCCCAGGGCTACTGGGCGGAGCCACACGCGTCGATCAGCCCATCGGGAACCCGAGTCCTGTTCGGCTCCGACTGGGGCGGCGGCGAAACCGTCGACACCTACGTCATCGAGTTGCCCGCGTACGAGCTTTGAGTGCGCCGTCTGCTGGAGCACCAGCGCCACCGCTGAAGCGCACTCACTCCAGCACGAAGTCGCGCACCGCCAGCAACAGGGGGCTGCGCTGGCCGGCAGGCGCCAAGGCGAGGTAGCCTTCGTTGATCTCCCACTGGATGACGCCACCGAGTCCCTGCGACCGGAGGTAGTCGCCCTTTTCTTGGATCGACTGGTCGTCGTCGTACGAGATGTACGTGCAGCCGTCCGGCTCGTGCGGGGAGGAGAACGAAAGATACGGGACGCGCGCGGTGGTGTCCCATTGCCGCGCACTGGCGTCGAAGTAGCTGCCCATGATGTTCGCGTAGCTCATGGTACCGTCGCTCGCGAGGATGGTCGAACCGTCGAGCGGTTGGTCGGGTCCGGTCACGGGCTCCGAGTAGCACAGCCCATAGAAACCGATGCCGATGCCAAGCTTGGCCGCTGGCACACCGGCATCGAGGTAGAGACCGACGCTGCCATCGATGGACAGCGGCGTGGCCGAATTGGTCTGAAAGAGGGCGCTGCTGTGCCAGCTGTTCCACCCCGACCAGGCACCGGCCATGCCGTAGCTCATGAGGTTGAGCTGATCGTAGGCGGCGGCAATGGCCGCGTAGCCCGAGATGTCGGTGTCCAGGTTGGGATTCACGTAGCCGATGGGGATGGTCATGAGCGCGCCCGCGCGAGCCGCCTTGACCTGATCCGCGATCGCGATCGCGATCGACTCGTCGGTCGTTTCCAGCGGCTCCCAGTCGATGTCGATGCCGTCGTAGCCCGCGTCCAGCAGACCCACCAGATTGGCCACAAAGCTTTGCATGACACCGGTCGCGGTTGCCTGCCGGAACGCGTCGGCCGAGTCCGCGCCTCCAATGGAGGCGACGGCCAGAACGCCGTGGTCGTGGGCGGCAGCGACGAGCTCCGCCGCGTACGCATCATCGCCGCTGAGCAGGCTCAATGAGCCATCGGACTGGGGCATGTAGAAGGCGACGGCGAGGTGCGTGAGCCCGGACCATTCGATCTCGTCGATGGGATACTGACTGGCAGCCCAACTCGCGTAGTAACCCATGGACCAGACGCCGGAGCGCGCACTGCCCGCAGCGCCTCCGGTCGGACTCCCGGGAGCGCCGGCCATGCCGCCGCTGCCGCTGGCTTCTGCGCCGCCAGCGCCACCCGTGACGCTGCCGTCATTCCCGGCGTCGTCCCCGCAACCGCTCACGGCCAAGAGCCCCACCGAGCCCATCACGATGCACAGCAAAGTCCGCATCACGCTCCTCCAGTTCGTCCCGGCGTACAGCAAACAGGTGGCGGTCACGGGTGGCTCTCGTGGGCTATCGCGACCACGTTGTCCCAAGCCTGAAATGGGGGATGGCGCTTGATCACAATTTCCTGACGCGGTCTGACCGCTGCCATGCTCTCGACGGTGGACGCCGGGTTTCGGATCCACTGCTCAACCACCCAGGCGACCTCGTCGGCTGTAAGCGTCGAGTTCGGGTCGGCACTGCGCTGGGGGATACGGTCCCAAAACGGCGTATCGGTGGTACCGGGGCACACGGCCTGACTGTGAATGGCCCGGCCCCCTGCCTCCCGGTCCTCCTTGAACTGCTCAGCCAGGTGCAAAGCGAACTTGAGCTGAGCCCCCTTGGCCGTGCCGTAGCCCACCTCCAGGTTCCACGTGCCGCCGCTCGCCAACGAGCAGATCTGAATCACGTGCCCATCCCCCCCGGTGGTGGAGCGCAACTTGGGCAGCGCCGCCTTGGCGGTCAAGAACGCACCGGTGACGGCCACGTCCAGCGTTTCCCGCCACTCCGTCTCGTCCAGCTCGTCGATTCTCAAGCAGTGCCCCTGACCAGCACTGTGCACCAGCGCGTCCAGCCGCGGTCCCGCCACGTCCACCCAGCGCTCGACGTCGCCCGCCACCGTCACATCCCCGGCGCGCACGACCGCGCTTCCCCCGGCCTGCTCCAGGCTTCGTGCCGTCTCGGTCAACCTGTCTTCTCTCCGTCCGCCGAGCACGACCTTCCACCCCATTCGCCCCAGACGAACCGCGATGGCCGCGCCAATTCCCGTGCCCGCACCGGTCACAATGGCCACCTTCTGCTCCGCCGTTTCGTTCATGCGCGTGTCATAGAGCACGGCCGCGAGAGATAGAAGCAGATTCCGGAATCCAGCCCCGTCACTGAAGACGGAAGTTGTCGAACTGCACGTCGAGCGACCCGAAGCCCGCGGTCATCTCGATGTCGATGCGCGCGTCGGTCCCGGCGAATGCTCCCACCGGAACGGCAAACGGCGTCAGCGGCAGCCGGATTGGCGGCTCGCCAGCCGCGGAGTCCCAAAGAACGGTGAGGATGGCGTCGCTCGAGGTGTCCCTCAGCATGACTCGGATGGACTGAAGACCTGGAGAGAAAGCGACGCTGGTCAGCCAGGCCATGTCCCAAGTCAGAATCGCCGCGGTGACGGGGAGGGCGACGTCCTGGTACATGCGGACGGACGGGATGGGCCCGCCCAGCGAGAAGTTCGAGCTGAAGTGGGCGAGGCTGCCGCCGTCAGTGGCCGGAAGCCCAACCGGCAACACCGAGCTCATGGGCTCCACCACTCCGCCCTGAGAGTAATCAGGAGCGCCCGAAGGGACCAGCTCCCCGCTCGAGAGCACGGTCCAGGTCTCTGGCCCAAACGGCGCAAATGTCCACCCAAACATGTCGCCGGTCTCGAAACTGCCATTCACGAGATCCACCTGACACGTCGCAGAGCAACCGTCGTAGTCGGCCACGTTGCCATCGTCACAGGTCTCCCCAATGTCGGTCACGCCGTTGCCACAGGTCTCGTCGGACGTGCAGGTCGCGTCACAACCGTCGCCGTTCGCGGTGTTCCCGTCGTCGCAGATCTCGGGGACAGCAGCATTGACGTCGACGATGCCATTGCCGCAG
>CAZSVU010000023.1:0-43439 GCA_964610275.1 uncultured Polyangiaceae bacterium
TCGGTGAGCAGATAATGGAAATAGAAGCATCGGGGAAGCGCGTCTCATTGAGTGACGAAACAACAACTAGCTAGCGGTCCGTCTCGCTGGCGCGTGTGCAGACCAGATTTCGGTCTCCCCAGGCGTTGTCGATTCGTGCCACGGGTGGCCAGAACTTGTGCACGCGGGTGCTGGGCGTCGGAAATGCGGCCTGCTCCCGTGGATAGGGGTGCGTCCACTGACTCGCCGTCACGGCTTCGCTGGTGTGCGGCGCATTCTTGAGCGGATTGTCCGTCCGATCCGCCGCACCCGCCTCCAGCGAGCGGATCTCGTTGCGGATGGTGACCAACGCTTCACAGAACCGGTCGAGCTCGTACTTCGATTCGCTCTCGGTCGGCTCCACCATCAGCGTTCCGGGGACTGGCCAGGACATCGTCGGTGCGTGAAACCCGTAGTCCATGAGGCGCTTCGCGACATCGTCGACGTCGACCCCGGCGCTCTTCTTGAAGGCGCGGGCGTCCATGATGAACTCGTGGGCTACCAGACCGCTTCGTCCGCAAAACAGGATCGAGTAGTGCCCGGAGAGCTTGGCCTTGAGATAGTTGGCGTTGAGGATCGCGACCTGACTGGCGCGGCGCAGGCCGTCTCCGCCCAGCATGGCGATGTAGGCCCACGCGATGGGGAGCACGCCCGGACTGCCAAAGGGAGCGGCCGAGACCGGCCCAATGGCGTTCGGCCCTCGCGGCTCGAAGGGATGCCCCGGAAGGTAGGGCGCCAAGTGTTCGCGCACCGCGATCGGACCCACACCGGGGCCGCCACCGCCGTGCGGGATGCTGAACGTCTTGTGAAGGTTCAGATGGCACACGTCGGCGCCGTAGTCTCCCGGTCGGCACAGACCGACCTGTGCGTTGAGGTTGGCGCCGTCCAGGTACACCTGCCCGCCGAAGTCGTGAACGAGTCCACACAGTTCCTGTACGGTGCTCTCGAAGACTCCATGCGTCGACGGGTAGGTCAGCATCATGGCGGCCAGTGCGCTCTGGTGCTCTTGCGCTTTGGCACGGAGGTTGGAGACGTCGACGTTGCCTTGGTCGTCGCAGCGCACGGGCACGACGCGATAGCCTGCCATGACGGCGCTGGCGGGGTTGGTCCCGTGCGCCGACGTGGGGATCAGACACACGTCACGATGGCCCGCACCGCGCTGCTCATGGTAGGCGCGAATCACCAGCAGTCCCGTGTACTCTCCTTGGGCACCTGCGTTGGGCTGCAACGAGACGGCTGCCATTCCCGTGAGTTCGGCGAGCCACGCCTCGAGTTGCCCGATGAGTTGGCGGTAGCCTCGAGTCTGATCGGCCGGAGCGAACGGGTGGGGGAGGGCCAACTCCGGCCAGGTGATGGGAAGCATGGCCGCCGTGGGGCTGAGCTTCATGGTGCAGGAACCCAACGGGATCATCGAAGTCGTGAGCGAGAGGTCGCGGCTCTCCAGCCGTCGCAGATACCTGAGCAGTTCGTGTTCCGAGTGGTACTCGTTGAAGACGGGGTGGGTGAGGAACGGACTGGTTCGCGCCAGTGGAGCCGGGTACGTGAGCGGCTCCGACGCGAGCAGATCCTCGAGCGTCGGGGGCTCGGTCCCCGGCGAAGCGAACACGCCCAGCAAGCATAGAACGTCCTCGGTCGACGTGGTTTCGTCCAGCGCTATTCCTACCGAGCCATCCGCGAACTGTCGCAGATTCACTTCGGCGGCCTGGGCTGCTTGCAGCACGGTCTCGAGCCCGGGGTTGCGGGGGATGACGCGGAGGGTATCGAAGATTGCACCGGCGGGGACGTCGTGGCCCAGGCGACGCAGTCCGGTTGCCAATGCGGTCGCAAGTGCGTGGACACGCGCTGCGATCCGTTTGAGGCCGATGGGACCGTGATAGACGGCGTAGAAGCCGGCGATCACCGCCAGGAGTACCTGGGCGGTACAGATGTTGCTCGTGGCGCGATCCCGACGGATGTGCTGCTCGCGGGTCTGTAGTGCCAGGCGATACGCGAGGCGCCCCGACGTGTCCCGGGATACGCCCACGATGCGCCCCGGGATATGTCGTTTGTGTTCGGCGCGAGTGGCCAGGAACGCCGCGTGAGGTCCGCCGAACGCCATGGGGACGCCAAAGCGCTGACTCGAGCCGACGGCGATGTCGGCACCGAACTCTCCCGGTGGCCGGAGCAGTGTCAGCGCCAGCAGGTCCGTCGCGACGACGACCAGCGCTCCGGCGTCGTGGGCCTGGGCCACGTGCTTCGCGTAGTCCTCCACTCGGCCGTCGCTGCCCGGGTAGTGCAGGAGCAGGCCGAAAAGGTCCTGGGACGCGAAGTCGATCTCCGACAACTCCCCGTGGTAGAGCTGGATGCCGAGAGGGCGAGCGCGTGTCCCGAGGACCGCGAGCGTCTGCGGGTGGCAGTTGCGTTCGACGAAGAAGCCGCGCTGCTTTCCGCGCCCGATGCTGCGGCACATCGTCATGGCTTCGGCCGCTGCGGTCGCCTCGTCCAGGAGTGAGGCGTTGGCCAGTGGCAAGCCTGTGAGGTCGGAGACCATGGTCTGGAAGTTGAGCAGCGCTTCCAGGCGCCCCTGGGCGATCTCGGCTTGGTAGGGAGTGTATTGCGTGTACCAGCCTGGATTCTCCAGTACGTTGCGTTGGATCACCGGGGGCGTGAAGCAGTTCGAGTAGCCCAGGCCGATCCAGGAGCGGAACAGTCGGTTTTGGACCGCGAGCGTCTTCAGATCGCGCAAGACCGCCGCTTCGGTTCGGGCAGCAGGTAGCGCCAGCGGCCGTCGCAGTCGGATGTCTTCCGGTACCGCCGCGTCGGCCAGCGCGTCCAGCGAGGGGAAGCCGAGCAGCTCCAACATTTGCGCTCTGTCGGCTGCGTGGGGCCCGAGGTGGCGGTCCACATACTGGTCTCTGGATTCTGCGATCGCTGGCAGCTTGGATGACACGTGTTACCTGCTCCCTTCGCGGGGGCCGGAGTATGCCGCAACGGCGCCGAGGATCGACGACCGCGAACCGGGCCTGTCCGGGAGGCAGGATTGTTCCCTGGCCGGCCAGCCTCACGTTCCGGCAACGGTCATGGACGCGACTCGGAAGGTCGGGGCGGTCAGGCCCGTGCGGTGCTGGAGATCGGCGCCGACTGCATCGACGGCTCGGAACATGCTGTCCAGGTTGGACGAGATGGTCACTTCGCTGACCGGGAAGGCCAGCTCTCCGCTTTCGATCCAGAATCCGGACGCGCCTCGCGAGAAATCTCCGGTCAGCGGGTTGAACCCAAAACCCATCATGTCGGTCACGTACAGACCTCTCGGTGTGGACGCGATGATGTCCTCGGCAGAACGCGTGCCAGCGACGACGAAGAAATTGCTCGTCGCGGCGGCAATGGCTCCGCCGGCGCGCGCCGCATTGGCCGTCGATGCGCGCCCCAGCTTCCGCGCGGCGTAGGAATCGAGCAGATACCCGCGCAGCACGCCCCCGTCGACCACGACGTTGCGTCGCGAGCGGAGTCCCTCGCCGTCGAAGGGCCGCGAGCGAGGCCCCGCTGCGAGCAGCGGATCGTCCACGATGGTGATGCCGTCGGCCGCGACGCGGTCGCCCTCGCGGCCCACCAGGTAGCTCGCCTGCCGCCAGATCGCACCGCCCAGCACACATTCGGCAAAAGCACCCAAAATGGAACGTGCCGCATCGGGTTCGAACACGACGGCAGCCTCGCAGGTGTCGACCCTGCGCGCCCCCAGCTTGGCGAGTGTGCGCCGTGCCGCCTCCCGGCCCACCGCGTCGGCGGATTCGAGCTCGGCGAGATGGCGATGTGCCGTGAAGTAGGATCCCTGCCGCCGTTTTCCGCCTCCGTCTTCGGCTACCGGATTGACCTCCAGCCAGGCCCGAGTGCCCTGCACGGTGCCCGAGAAGCCGGAGGACAAGACCAACGTGCTGCGGGTCGCGCTGCGCGAGAAGGTCGCCCCCTCACTGAGGGTCAGACGGGGATCCGCCTGGAGCGCTGCCTGCTCTGCGGCGCGGGCCCACTCGATGGCATCGTCCGCGGGGAGGGACGCTACCGCGTCGTCGTACAGGCTGAGGTCCGGATGCGGTGGGCCACACAGCTCTGCAACCTCGGCCGGACCGGCGAGCTCGTCGGGCTCGCTGAGCTCGGCGAGCATGAGCGCATCGGAGACGCACCGGTCGATTCCGGTCGTCGACAGATCGCTGGTTGAGGTCACGCTCACGCGCTGGTCTCGAATCACGCGCAGCGCTACCGATCGGGTGCCGGCTTCTTCCAACAACTCGAGCTTTCCCAGCCGCACGCGTGCGCTCAGTTGCCAGCCGGAATCGACGCTGACCTCTGCCACGTCGGCACCTGCGCCACGTGCCTGGTCGGCGATGCGAGCGGCGAGCGCCGAGAGATCCGAGGCAGCTAGCGGTTCCATGCGTCTACCGATCGAGGGGCCACTAACCAGGTCAGGCACTCTTGCCTGGGCTCGCCAGCCGTCGCAGCGCCTGCGCGGTGAAGCCGGCACCCAAGATCAGAATTCCGTCCATCCACAGAAGGGCGTAGCCCAAGGTGCTTCCCGCCACCGACTGCGTGCCGAAGTCGCCGTGGTATTGGGCGTACGTTGCGTGGACACCGAGTTGCGGAAACGCCGCGACGAGGAACGTGGCACAGAGCAAGACGGGTAACGCAGCCACGCGCAGGTAGACGCCGGGTTTGCGCTCCCGGGCGCGGCGAGCGGCCAACCCATACCCGGCGGGCACGCTGGCCACGTCCACCAGAATTGCCGCCAAGTCGACGGCGCCGGGCAGGCGATGGCTGTCGACGAGATAGGCGTAGGACCAGTCGGGCGCAAACGCAGCGAAGTAGACGCACACCGGGGCGAACACCAGAAAGCTGAACCAGGCAACGATGAGCAGCGGCCGACCGGTCAGGTCCGCGGCGGAGGCTCGCGATCCCTGGCCAGCAGCTGCCCAGGCGAAGCAGACGCCCAGCACGAATCCAATCAGCGGTGCGACCGGGGCTGGCACGGGTAGAGGGTTCCACGTCACCGCGGATCGGGGAAGGACGCTCTGATGCCAGGGGGGCGTTTTCTTGGGGGGGATTCCGAGCGGGGTGGGAGGAAGTCTGCTGTGGCGCAGGGGGTTGGGCAGCAGCCGATCTACGGCGCGGACGAGCGGCTCCCGAGCTGGGCTCGGGAGCGGGGTGGGATGCAGCAAATCTACTGCATTGCTAAGCGGCTCCCGAGCTGGGCTCGGGAGCGGGATCTCGACGTAGCCGTCTCGAAGTATTAGACGCACGAGTCATATGGATGAGGACCGGCTGAGGGACCTGCTGCAGCGGGTGCGCAGCGGCGAACAGGATCTGGAGGCCGCTCTCAAGCAGCTCTCCACCTTGCCGTTCGCAGACTTGGGCTACGCGCGCGTCGATCATCACCGCGCACTGCGCCACGGCATGCCGGAGGTGATTCTCGGGGAAGGCAAGTCGGTGGATCAGATCACCGGGATCGCCCAGCAACTCATGCGTGCCGGTCAGAACGTGCTCATCACGCGGCTCTCATCCGACCAAGCCGACCGACTCCGGGACCGGCTGCCCGAGCTGAGTTACCAGGACCTCGCCCGCACTGCGACCTACGAGCACTCCCCGGTGGCTCCCATGGAGGGCGCACCCGTGGCCGTGATCACCGCGGGCACGAGCGACCTGCCGGTGGCTGAGGAGGCCCTGGTGACCCTACACATGTTCGGAGTGACGGCAGCACGCTTCTTCGACGTTGGGGTGGCCGGAATCCACCGGCTGTTCAAGGATCTGGACACCATCGCCGCCGCCCCGGCTGTCATCGTGGTGGCGGGGATGGAAGGGGCGCTGGCCAGTGTAGTGGGCGGTCTCATCGGTGGCCCCATCGTCGCGGTGCCGACGTCGGTGGGCTATGGGGCGGCGTTGGGGGGATTGACGCCACTGTTCGGGATGCTGACCGGGTGTGCCTCGGGAGTGACTGTGGTCAACATCGACAATGGGTTTGGCGCGGCCATGGCCGTTGCCCGGATCGTGCGCACTCTCCGTGCGCATCAGGGGACGAAATGAGCGATCGACTGGAAGCGCGCCGCCCTCACATCCCGCCGGGTGGAGGAGTCGGCAAAGTCCTGCTCCTGGACGCGTTCAGCGGCATTGCGGGCGACATGACCGTGGCGGCCTTGGTGGATCTGGGCGTTCCGGCCCAGGTGGTGCTCGACGCCGTCGGGGCGCTCGGTCTCGAGGGCGTGCGTCCCGAGTTCACCAGTGCACGCGTGGGCGCCATCGGGGCACTCGGCTTGGACGTGGTCGTGGACAGCCAGCAGCCGGAGCGAAGTTTTCGGGAGATCGACGAGCTTCTGCAGCGTTCCAGCCTGGCGGAGCCGATCCGTGAGCTGGCCGTCCGCATCTTCCTGCGCCTGGCCGAAGCCGAGGGGCGCGTGCACCAGGTGCCGGTGGAGCGGGTGCACTTCCACGAAGTGGGGGCCGCGGATGCCATCGTCGACATCGTGGGTGCAGCAGCCTGTTTCGTTCACTTGGATGCCCGAGTCGTCGCCACGCCGTTGCCTCTGGGTCGAGGCTTCGTCGATTGCCGTCATGGCAGGCTCCCGCTGCCGGCTCCGGCCACGGTGGGTGCGCTGAGGGGCGTGCCGACCTACGATGCGGGGATCGACGCGGAGTTGGTCACGCCGACCGGTGCGTCCATCGTGTCGACGGTGGCGACCGAGTACGCTCGCTGGCCGTCATTCGCTCCGGAGCAGATCGGGTGGGGTGCTGGAACCACGCATCTGCCGGATCGCCCCAACGTGCTCCGGGCCATCCTCGGAGCGCCTACGCCAGCTGCTTCGCACCATCAGTGCGGGCACGTGCTGTTGGAAGCGAACGTCGACGATCTCACGGGCGAGGTGGCGGCTCATGCGTTGCGCGCGCTCCGCACTGCCGGTGCGCTCGACACGTGGGCAGTTCCGGTCACCATGAAGAAGGGGCGACCTGGTCTGATCCTCTCGGCAGTGGCGCGGGAGGACGTCGCGGAAACGCTGGTGCAGGTGATGCTGCGCGAGACCACGACCATCGGAGTGCGCAAGGTGGCCGTCCAGCGTACCGAGCGCCCGAGGCGTATGGTCGACGTCGAGACTCGGTTTGGCACCGTGCCCGTGAAGGTCAGTGAGGGGCCACATGGCCCGCCGCAGATGAAGCCCGAGTTCGACGCATGCGCGAAGCTCGCGGAGGAACACGGGGTTCCCGTGCGCGAGGTCATCGCAGAGGCCATCACCCGCGCGCGAGCGGAGCTCGGCGGGCACGGGCATCACTAGGACGCGCCTGAGCCAGGCTCAGGCGCAGCCCAATCAACCGACGTTTCCCGCTGCTGCTTCAGAACCAGAAGCGCCCCAGGGGTGGACAGTTCCGGTCCGAGCGCGACGCTGCGCGTCTGCTTCAGATCGACCGGCGCGGAAGCGCGATGTGCGGCGGTGCGGCAGAGTAACAGCAGCGGGGGCGCGTCTCGGGGTGGGGACGGCGCCCCTCCAAGCTGCGCTTGGAGGGGACCTAGTCCGGCCTTTCCACTTCGAAGCCCGCGGCTTCCCAGCCCAGGACACCGCCTTCCAGGTACGACACGGGGATCCCCTGGGCGGCGAGCTTCTCGGCGTACTCTTTGGTCTCGGCTCCGCTGCGGCAGTAGATGACCGGAGGCGCCGGCAGCATGTGCAGATCCGCCAGCCGAGACTCCATCTCGGTCAGCGGGATGTTCGTGGCGCCCGGCAAGTGCGCGCGGGCGTAAACGACCGCCTCGCGGGTGTCGACCAGGCTCACCTGGCCCTCGCGGAGCAGCGCCGCCACCTCTTCGGGCTTCAGCGCGCCGGCGGGTCGCGGCAAGACGGGCTCGAGCAGATCGCGCAGCGCTGCCCGCTTCATGGCCCCGACCTTGCCGTTGACCTGCCGGCCCTGATGGAACACCACGAAAGTGGGAACCGACTGGACTCCGAGTTGCTGAGCCAACATTGCGGACTGATCGATGTCCACGCTCACGACCTTCGCTCTGCCCAGCAACTCTGCCGCCAGTGCCTCGAGCTCGGGGGCGACCGTCTTGCACGGGCCGCACCATTCGGCGCCAAACTCCACGAGCACGGGCAGCTCGCTGCGCAGGACTTCGTCTTCGAAGGTGTGCTCGGTGATGGTTGCAACAGGCATGGCGCCGTTCATGTAGTCCCCCGGACGGCCGATGCAAAGGGGGGATTGCGGTGGCGGCAATTCAGCGCGATCAGCGCCGCTGCTCTCCGGTGGCGACCGGGCGGCGCCGCGGGGTTCCAGCGTCGTCGAGCGCGTCGGCGAGCAGCAGCAGGCCCACCGTCGTGAGCAGCAGGCAGAACGCGGGCGGGAGCAGCACCGTGGCGCCGGCACCGGCGCCGACCTGGCTCAGCAGACTCCCCCAGGAGGGCAGCCCCGTCGCGTTCCCCAACCCGAGGAACGAATACGCCGCCTCGAGCGCGACCACCGATGCGACCGTGAACGCAGCGCTCACCAACACGGGACCCACGGCGTGAGGGACGACGTGACGCCAGAGCACACGCGATGGCCGCGCGCCCAGCGCCCGTGCCGCCATCACGTAGGGCTCCGAGAGCAAGCGCAAAGACTCCCCGCGGAGGAGTCGGGCGACGCGCACTGCCCGGTGCACGCCCAGCACGAGGACGAACCCGAGCGTGCTCGGCAGGAGCTGGGCGGCCTGCACGACCGCCAGGAAGATGACCGTGGGCAGAAGACCAGTGAGCTCGACGGCCCGAGTCAGCAGGAAGTCGAACCCCCTCGAGCCGCCGCCGGCGAGAGCCCCGAGAGGCACGCCCAGGATCAAGGCGAACAGCAGAACCGCGACGGCAGAACCGAGTGCGGTCCGGGCTCCGTAGAGGCACTGACCGAGCACGTCGTAGCCGTGCACATCCGTACCCAGCAGGTGGTGGCGTGTCGGCGAGCTCGATGGCCCGGCGCTGGACAGCGTGCGCCCGTCCGTGCGAAGGGGGGCCCAAATGGCCCAGTCTGAGCTGTCCAGACCCGCAGCGATCTCGCCGGCGGTGCGGCCCGCCACGGCGTTCGGTTCGGTCAGGGCGGGGAGCACCACGACCCGACCGCGGTGTGACATGACCAAAGGAGCCGCCGAGGCCAGGAGGTCGGTGAATACCGCCACCAGGATCAGCATCCCCAGCGTGAGTGCACTGGCGCGGGCGGCCGCTCTGCGCAGTGCGACCGTCACGCTCGGTCCTCCTGTCGGGCAGCGGACACTGCCTGAACTCGCGGATCCAGGGCAGAGAGCAGCCCATCGCTGCAGAGCTGAACCAAAGCGGTCGCGAGCACGGTGCACAGGGCGAGCGCCATCAACCAGGCGACGTCTCCGTCCGCCACTGCCTGGACGGTCACATCACCCAGCCCGGGGAGCCCGTACACCTTCTCCACCACGAAGGCGGCGGTGAGCAAGGTGGGAAGATGAGTCCCGAGCAGCGAGACCACCGCACTGCTCGAGTTCCGTAAGGTGCGGGCAGCGATTTTCGCGCGCGATGCACCCTGCGCACGAAGCAGTCGGGCATACTCTTGCTCCAGTGCACCGCGGGCACCGGTTCGCTGGTGTCGCGAAACGAGACCAGCCGCAATCGCCAGCATGGTGAGCGCTCCGGCGGCCGTTCCCGCGGTCGCGCCGGGTCGCAGCAGCGCGGCCACCATGGCGGTCGGCAGTGCTGCCAGGACCGTGGCCAGCAGCGACGTCCAGACATCCACTTGGCCCCACGGGGTCAGGGCCCCCCAAAGACCCAGCAGGAGGCCGACGAGGTAGCCGCCGAGCAGCGCCGACGCGACCAGCCACAGCGTCGTGGGTGCGCGCTCCCGCAGTAGGTCGAGCACCGGGCGACCGGCAAGGCTGACGCCGAGGTCGCCCTGGGCGACCTCGAGGGCCCATTTGCCGTAGGCCGTTTCGAGCACCATTGCGGAGAGGCGGCGCGGACCGTCGAAGGGGAGGTACTGCGAGCCATGCGCCCGCCACCACCTTTGCCACCGGGACACGGCCGTCTGCGCTTGCTCCGGCGTCGCATCCGCGGGAACGCGCCAATCCAAGCCGGTCACGTGGGCGGCCAATTCGGCCAGGCGGCGAGCTCGGGGAACATCCAGCGGGCCACGCACCCGGCCCATCGCTTCGATGAGCCCGCTGAGCGCGTAGGTGTCCAGGTGCATGATGTCCTCGCGCCGGCTGGCGGTGGCGCGTCGGGCCAATCGACTGACCGAACGCTTGACCACGGCGGGACTGAAGTCGATGGCTCGATCTTCCCAAAACCGTTGCCAGAACAGTACGGCTGCTTGCGGATTGGTGAGCTCCCGTTCGGACGCTACCCGCATGCGCCGTCCGACCGGCGCGAGACTCAGAGCGATGCGTGCGCGCACCGCCGGTTCGAGGGAATCGAGGTGAGGCAACACGTACGGCAGCGCGGCGCCGCCCAACCGCACCAGCAGCGCCTGCCCGTCGGTGGCTCTACTACCGCCCGCGGTGATCGAGCGCACGGCCTCTTCGGCGAGCGAGTGGACGTTGCGCGGGTCGGCATTGAAGAACAGCGGAAGGCGTTCCGCATCCGGAGCTGCCGTCGAGCCCGCCTGAGCGGCGGCGGAGGCCGGCCGCATCGACGCGCCCTGGGCTAGCATCCAGAATGCCATGACGGAGACGGCGAGCATCATCGGCACGACCCACAGGATCCGCCGAAGAGCGTGACGCATGGTCTCCCGCAGGCGTTAGCGCAGCAGCAAGAAGCCGATGGCGGCAATGAGGAACAATGCACCCAGAACGAGCAGTCCCACGGTTTTGGGGGGCAGCCCGGAAACGGGAATCCGCACTTCCTCATCCATTGGATCGAAGGCGGGAGGGGGAATGGACGTGCCGGCGAATCCTTGCGCCTGTGCCGGCATGTGCACCGGCGCGGGTGCAGAGAGGGGAGGCTGTTCCAGGGCCGAGGCCGCAGGCTCGATGATGGGCTGCGCCACGCCGACCATGGTGTGTGCCACCTTGAGCCGCCTGGATTCGCGTTGCGCCTCCTCGCTCACCGGACCGACGGCAGATTCGCCCAGGGTCGGTGCCATCTGACGGACGGTTGCCTCCGGCATCGGCAACTCGGGCAATGCATACTTGCGGTAGGCAGGCGGTTCGACGCCGGCTGGATCCGGCAAGTCGTCGCCCTCCACTCGGGCAACGATCACGGTGATGTTGTCGTGCCCGCCGGCCAGGTTGGCCCTGTCCGTCAGCACCTTGCACGCTTCCAGCGGCTCGGACACCGACTGCAGCACCTCCTGCATTTCGGCGGTGCGGATCATTCCGCTCAACCCGTCGGAACACAGCAAGAGCACGTCGCCCTTGGCCAGGTCGACGTAGGTCAGATCGACTTGCACGGTTTCTGCGGTCCCCAGCGCCTGCAGAATGATGTTGTTGTGCTCGAAGGTCTCGGCTTCTTCCTCGGTGAGTTGGCCCGCCTCGATGAGCTGATTCACCAGAGACTGGTCGCGCGTTACCTGGACGAGGATCCCGTTTCTCATCACGTAGGCGCGACTGTCGCCGACCTGCCCGATGAACATGCGCGAGTTCATCAGCGCCGCGATGGTGGACGTGGTCCCCATGCCACGGCGCGTTCGATCGGCTCGGGCCTCGTTGTAGATGCGGACGCCAGCGTCCTCGATCGCCGTGACCAGGCGGCGCGCGAGATCATCGTGGCTGCGCGGGGGGGCGCCTTCGGCGAGGCGCTCGTAGATGATGTCGACGGCAAGCTGGCTGGCGACTTCGCCTGCGGCGGCGCCCCCCATGCCATCGCAAACACCGAGCACCGTGCCCCGCTCCCCGACCGCCTGGACCCGATCGGCTTCCATCAGACTCCGCGACTTCTCCGTGAGATTCGCGATGAGGAAGTTGTCCTCGTTGTGCTCCCGGATCTGTCCGACGTCGGTGCGACCGAAGAGGTGGAGGCGGATGCCCGCGGTGTTCTGGTGAGGTGCGGGGCCGTTCTGTGGTTCGCTCATCGCACTCTCAGCGGACCGCGTCGACATCGAAGCGGAAGAGATGCTGTCCGATACGGACGAAATCACCGTGGCTCAGCGAGACCTCCCCGCGGATTGCCAGGTAAGTCCCGTTCGAAGAACGGAGATCGCGAAGGGTGAAGGAGTTGTCCGCAGGGTTGCGGGCTATGGCGGCGTGACGGCGACTCATGAAGGGATCACTCGTAAACACGATATCACCCGATTCGCGGCCGATGACGGTTTCCTCCCCCGTCAGGTGGAATACATTTCTGGTCACGCCCTCGACGGTTCGCTGACACAGGCGGGCATAGCGGGGGGACGACGGCGAGCCGAAGACCTTGGTTTCCCGTTCGGTGGCGGGCCCGAGGCCCCTCTCGGAGTCGCTCACGGTCTCGAACCTTAACACTTCGAGGCCGATCAACACCAAGTCCCCGTGGCGAAGTCCCTCCGGCTGCCGGAGCCGCATGTACACACGGTTCACGGAATCCAGGTCACGCACGAAAAAACGCCCATCACGGTGAATCAACCGGGCATGACGGGGCGAAACGTAGGGATCCTGCGGCAGCAGAATGGCGCCCTCCTCGCGGCCGACGTCGGTCTGCTCGGCGCGCAGGTCATACGCTCGGCCAGAGGTGCCATCCTGGGCGATCACGACCAAGCGGGCCGCTCCGCCACCCACTTCCACGGGAGGGGCGGGAGCGGATGAGCCGCCGCGCTTCCCGGCCAGGGGCGTCTCGGCCGGTGTGTGGGCGAACGAGCCGCTGGGCGGTCCTCCGGTCGTGATGGGCAAGCCGACGCCGGACAACGGACCTGGACGGCCGGTTGCGGGCGTCGGGTTCATCGGTGGGGCCGGGACGACTGGGGGCGCGGCCGGCGGCGGCGCCGGGTTTGGCGGGCTGACCGGTGGCGCTGGGGCCGGGACCGGGGGAGGAGCAGAAACGTCGGCGAGACGCGCCCCGCAGAACTGGCAGAAGCTGGTTCCGGGAGCGTTGGCACCGCCACAGCGACCGCACGCCGTGGGCTGCGCCGGCTGGGCTGCCTGGGACGCGATTCCCACCACTGGCGCCGCCACGACCGCCGATGGAGCTGGAGCGGTGGGAGTTGCTCCGGTGGGCACGGGTGGGGGGGGGGCTGGGGCATCGACGGCTTTGCCGCAAGAGGCGCAGAAGCGGCTGCGGGGGGGATTCTTGGTGCCGCAGTTCGCGCAGGTGGTCTGGACGGGCTCGTCTGCGGGTGGTCCGAAGAAGAGATCCGGAGCCGGAGGGCGCGAGTGCGTGCTCGCCTCGTCAGCCTGACCTGGCAGGCCTGGCGCGGCGCCAGCCGGCACAGGCGCGAGCTCCACCCCGCGTGGCGGGGTGGGCTCAACGACCTGTCGTCCTGCGCCGCCCAACCGGTTGCCACAGTCCTGGCAGAACTTGAGGCCGTCGGGGTTGTCGACCCCGCAGCGATCACACCGATTCACACCCTGAAGGGGAACCCTGCCGGAACCATTGAGTCAAGAGAACTTTCTTCGCAGGGCTGCGCCTCTTGGCTTCGCAGCCCTGCAGGGAGGGGGCCGCCCGCTCTGGTGCGGGCTCGAGCGCACGCTGGGGCAACGGCTTGCCGACCGGGTCGGCGCCAGACGACCCAGTCAGGCCGGACGCCCCGCACGAGCGCACGTCTCCGTGACCCTCCGGGGGGTGTAACTTGCCCTGACCCCGGTGCTACCACCTGGCCAGCGGCTCCCGGATTTCCATCGTTATTTCGAGTCCGACGACGTGCGCCAGGCCGAACCCGAGGTAGCGGTCCGCCCGCCGTTGGCCTGCGCTGTCGGTCCAGCCCCTGAACACGAAAGGACGGTACGCCAGCGCGGCGCCGACTACCGCTGTGCTGCTGAGCTGGAACTCGACTCCGCCCCCAAGAAACCCGGTCACACCGCCGGTGTCGGCGCCCCACTCGTTCCCATAGACCGCTGCCCCGAGACCTGCCGACAGGTACGGGGTGAGCCGCATGCCCTGGTCCGCGTAGTATCGAGTTTCTGCGCGCAGCTGCTGCAGAATCGCCAGCCGCATCAGGTTGGCCGGGTCCTGGCGCGAGAATTCGTATGCGGCACCGATGTACCAAGCGCCACGCGTGCGGTAGCCCAGCCGAATGGCCACGCCTATCCCGGAGCCGAGGATGCATGGCGCCGCGGCAGACGTCTCCGGACAGACGTCTTGGGCCGACGCCACCGCCTCCCCGGCCAGGGCCACGCCGTACTGCAGGTAGTGGGCGCTGGTGGGCGGCGGCCCAGCCTCCGCGGCGGCAGACTCGGCGGCCGCGGCGCGGATTGACAGGGTCAGGGTCGCCAGGACCACGAGTGGGCGGTGCATTCGAGAGGGGTGTACCGTCATCACCGCGGCGGGGGCCAGTGTCTTGTAGCCTTGACTGTCCGGCGGAGCTTCGCTTAAAGGCGGGGCGTAGCTCCGGGAAGGTGTGGAGTGATGGACATCTACCTCGACAGGCGAGCCATCCGACAGATTCGGTTGTCAGCCCAGGAAGCCATTGAGCAGGGCGATACCGAATCGTTGCGGGAGGACATCCTCGAGGCCTTCGATGAGGAGCAGGTCGAGGAAATCGAGCGACGCCTGGATAGCGCCGATTTCTTCGAGTTTCTGACCGACGTGCTGGACGAGTGGAGCGGGGACGACCTGGAGGAGCTGTTCGAGTTGCTCGACACGCAGCTGAGCGAGGTCGGAATCGACTTGAAGTTCGACGGGAAGGACGAGGAGGAAGAAGAGGAGGAAGAAGAGGAAGAAGAGGAGCTCGACGACGAGTTCATCGTCTGACACGACGCTTCACCTCTTCGGATGGCCAGCCGGGGCGTGTGCTTCCGCCGGGTGCTTCACTCGAGGTCGCGCCGGATGTAGGGGCGACACGATCGCGCGTCCTGCTTTCGGAGCTGAGGGCAGAGCTCGCCTGCACAGGGTGCGAAACGCGAGTCGGGCAGCTCCCCGATCAGAGTTTCGAGGGCGCTGCAAGCGGCCGCCCGGTCTCCGAGTCGCCGGTTGAGCAGTGCCACCTGCCAGAGGGCGTCGTCGCGCAGCAGGCTCTTGGGGTGGTCGGTGAACACCCGCCAGAAGTTGCGCGCCGCGGCGGCGGGATCGTTCAGTCGGTCGCGGTAGAGCACCGCAATCCGGAAGCGGGATTCGTCGTAGCGCGGGCGCTCGTATGAGCCCGGCGGACTCGGCGGTTCCCGCTCGGCCAGCATCCGCTCCAGGTGGGTGACGGCGGCGCGGAAGCGCCCGAGCTTCTCTTCCGCCAGCGACGCGTGCCAGAGCGCATCGTCCCACAGGGCACCGCGCGGGTAGGGGTAATGGTCCGCCACGTACAGGAAGCGGTCGCGTGCCGTCTGGGTGCGACCGGCGCGCTCCAGCGCCGCCGCCCGGAAGTAGTGCAAGTACTCGCCGAGCTCGGTGCGCCCCAATTTCGAAACGAGCGGAGCGAGGGTTTCGAGCTCTGCCGCGGGACCGCCGCGCTGCGCAACCCAGCGCAGGTACGAGCGCACCGCGCTCGGGGCCAAGCCGGAATCGGGGTGCTGCTCCACGGCGCCGCGGAGCAGCAGATAGCCACGGGCTTCGTCCCCGTGAGCGATTTCCAGACGTGCCCGGTCGAAGGCAGCTCGAGCGCCACGCTCGTTGTGCTCGCGGGCGGCCAACTGCTCGTAGAGCCGAGCCGCTTCGGCCGTCTTGCCAGCGCGCTGCAGACTGACCGCGGCTCGGTATCGGGCCTCGTTTCGGTCCCGCTGCCGCGTCGCACTCCTGGCGGCCTGCTCCCAGTGTGTCGCTGCCTCGGCGTAGCGGCCGTGCACGTACGCACGCTCGGCGGCCGCGCGCGACTGCTCGTATGCCGGAGGGAGCGTGGGGGCGCAGGCGGCGAAGAGTGCAGCCGCGGTGAGCCAACCCGCGCAAAGTAGCGCCGTGAGGTGTGCCGGGGCGTGGGAGCGCGAGCGGAGGCGAGCACGACACGGCACGGTCCACAGGGTAGTGCCCTGTCCCGGAACTAACAATCCATGAACACGATTCGCCGAGTTCTCGCGGGTCATCCGCTCCGCGGCGGCGCGATGAGGGAGGTTTGCCCGTTCAGGCTCGACTCTTACCGTGGGTGGCGGGACTCTTCGCGTGCGGCGAGCGCGGCCAGCAGCAGCTCGTAGGCAAAGATCTGAACGGCTTGGGCCAGGTTCAGCGACGGCTGGTCGGCCGCCATCGGAGCGCGCATGCGTTCGTGCGACAGCCACAGCTCGTCCGTCGACAGTCCCGTTTTCTCGTTGCCGAACACCAGCGCGACGTTGCCACCCGACGCGACGTGGCGCACCGCTCTCTGCATGGCCTCGCGTGGCCCGAGCACGCCGGACACCCCGCGTCTGGAAGTCGTGGCCAGCACCAGGCTCACGTCACGCAGCGCGTCCGTGAGGTGATGCACACGTTCAGCGGCCTCGAGGACGTCCCGCGACTTGACCGCCATTTTCGCTGCCATCTCATGTTCGGGCACCGCCAATCGGCCCGGCTTGACCAGAGTCAGGCGAGAGAACCCCATGGTCTTGATGGCCCGGGCCGAGGCGCCGACGTTTTCCGGGTAGTGAGGTCGCACCAGGACGAATCGGGTGGCGTCGTGAATCGGCAAGTGAAGCGTCGCCATGGCCAGGAGTGTGGTCAACGAGGAAGTGCGGAACGTGCGCACCGAAACCCGATGGTGGGTCGCGTCGTGCTGGGCTCGGCTGCATCGCGCGCGGCGCCGCGCAGCAAGGGCGCCGGGGACTCGTAGCTACCCCCGCGCACGACCTTCATTCCCGTGGTCGAGGCGAGGCCGGGCCCGGTGGGGTTGGTCTGCAGTCCCTCGGGGTAGGCGACGGCAAATGCATCGCCCACCCATTCGGCAACGTTTCCGGCCAGGTCGAGCAGGCCGTCGGGAGTGCGCCCCGACGGGAAGGAGCCGACGGGTGCGAGTTCCGCGAATCCATCGCGATGGTCGGTGGTCGTCCAACCCAGCCGACCGTGGTTGCAGGCTCGATGGTTGAACAGGTTGCCCCAAGGGTAGCGTCGCCCGCTCACGCCACGAGCGGCTCGCTCGAACTCGGCCTCGGTGGGCAAGCGTGCGCCCCGGAACTTGCAGTAGGTCGAAGCGCGGTCGTGGCTCACCAGCGAGACTGGGAAGTCGCTGTGCGCGAAGCGTGTCGCCCCCTGAGCGTACGGGATGGGCTCGCATCGCCTCAGTCTCACGCATTGCTCGTAGGCCGCGACCGTGACCTCGGTACGGTCCAGCCAATACGACGACAGCGTGACCGGGTGCTGCTTGAGCTCGAGGTGGAATCGCTCGTCGCGGCAGGCTGGCCAGGCGCGGGCCGTGCGTGGGTGTCCCCGGGAGTCGGTCCGCCCTGCCTGGCACTCGACCAGGGCGGTTATCACGTCGGCTTCGGTGGAACCCATCGAGAACTGCGAAGCGGCGATTCGAATCATGGTGGAGCCCGGCGCACGCAAGCGGACCAGGCCACCGGTCAAAGCGTGCTCCTGGGGCGTCGTGGGTGGATGGGCCGGGGCGTGGCGGCTGCGCGCCACCACCGCTTGCGGGCAACTCGAAAGCATGGTGGCAACGACGCCTCCGAACCCGGCGACAGCCCGCCAGCGTCGCCAGCCGTGGTGGCTTTCCGGAGGCGTCATCGGGGCGCGAATGGAACCTGTCTTCGGCCGACACATCGCAGCGGGTGACCTCAGGTGAGGGTCGAGACAGGCTACCGTACCCGCGCGGGCCTGGCGACCTCGTCCCGCGGAGCCCCGGAGCCTGCCGATCCGCCGTCCGTCGTTCCCGGCGCAGGAGTGGCTGCGGCGGACGCAGGCGCCGCAGGCACGGCGTCGACTCGACGGGCGTCTCGCTTGGCGGGCGGGCGTCGACGCACCGGGCCCGGGCGCTCGGGCACGCCGGCCGACGAGTTCGAGCCGAGCGAGGAGAAGGCAGTTGGTGAGGGCGTCACCGCCAGCGGTAGTTCGTGGGCTGCTGGCGGCGTGTCGGTGATCTTGAATCCAGCCGTGGCGATCAGCACACCGAGCGCCAAGCCGCCCAGTCCGGCGCGAATGACCCGACGCTCGAGCTGTCGTTGCGCTCGTTGACGCTGGTGTCCGTCGGGCAGGGTCTGCAGTGTGGATCTCGCTGCGGGCCGAAGCGCCTCGGCCAGGGCGCGTCCGAAGTCACGGCAGCTTGGGTACCGGGCCTCGGGACGCTTGGCGAGAGCGCGCGCGAACACGGCGTCCACACCCGGGTCGAGCCCGCACAGATCGCTGAGCCTCGGTGGGTGCTCGGTGGCGATCCGGTTCGACACGGCCACGGTGTCGTCGCCCGGAAAGGCGCGTCGTCCCGCGAGCGTTTCCCAGAGCGTGGCGGCCAGCGAGAACTGATCGCTCTGTGGGGAGAAGGTCCCCTCCTGGATCGCCTCCGGCGCGCTATACGCCGGGGTTCCGAGCAGCCCTCCGCCTCGCGTCAGCGTCGAGTTGGGCACCCGCGCAATCCCGAAGTCTGTGATCTTGGCGCCGGCCTCCGTCAGGATGAGGTTCTGCGGCTTGATATCGCGGTGCAGGATGCCCGTCGTGTGTGCCTCGGTCAGCCCCGCGCCGACGCTTTCCGCCAACGCGGCCGCGCCCTCTATCCCGAGAGGACCTCGCTGCAGGTGCTGCTCTAGGGTGATGCCGTCCAGATACTCGAACACCAGATAGAGACCCACGCACTCGTCTTCACCCATGTCGTGGAGGGCCACGATCGCAGGGTGACTGACCCGCGCCGATGCTCTGGCCTCTTGGCGCATGCGCTTGACGAGGTCACGTGCCTGTGACGGAGTCAGGCCAAGGTCGTCGCGGAGCCACTTGATCGCGACGTCGCGGTCGAGGACCGGGTCGTGTGCCAGGGCGACTCTGCCCATGGCACCCTGACCCAGCAGACGCGCTACCGGGTAGCGCCCGATCTGCTCGGGCAGCGCTGGCTCGCGGGCGTTCATCGGGAGGGAGGGCTCTCTACCGCTCGGAACGCGCGGACGGCAACCCTGCTTCCGCAATCTGTGCGCGACTCAGTCGGCGCCGGCGTCTGCCACGGGTTCCGGCTCCGGCTCCGGCTCGCGCTTGCGCGGAGGAGGCTCCCCGTACTCCTCGCGCAGCTTACGCATCAGCCCATCGCGCAGGACGGTCTCGTGGTAGCGGGGCATCTGGGGAAGCTGAAACAGAACCTTCACGTTCTGCTCGGTTTCGATGACCTCGATCGACCCGTTGGAGGTTTGGCGGCCTCCCGGGGGCTGGTAGCGGAAGATGAGGTAGGCGGCCTCGGGGTCCTTCTCGACGACCTCGTACCCGAGATCGACCCGCAGATAGCGCAGCGCACCACTGAAGGTCTGCGCTTTGCTGTAGCCTGAGCGCGCCTCGACGCGCGCCTGGGCCCCGACGGCCAGCAGCACACCAGCCAGGGCTAGCGCTGCCATGGCCCACACCAACGGTCGGCTCGTTCGTCGCACGAGGCGGTGTTAGCTCAGGGGGTGATCGACGGACAAGTTCTCGGCCGGTGACTCGGCCGAGGATAGCTCTTTGGGCTGGGCAGCCAATCCTTCCCGCCAGTTGGTCCGGCCCAACGTTGCGGACAGCGCGGCGGCAATGGCGGTGATCAAAGCCTGACAGATGTAGGCGATGAAAACGAACGCGGCGCCTGCGCCAATGACGTCATGGGCCGGGAAGTACATGGCGAACCCCGCGTACGCTGCCATCTGGAACGCACCGAAGAAGCCCGGTGCGCCGGGCATGAGGATACCGAGCGCAACCACCCCGAGGACGACCGTGGCCTGGGTGTAGCTGATGGTGTCGAATCCGCAGCCCCAAGCCAGCAGCCAGGCCGATCCGAAGTTGGTCAACCAGTAGGCGAGGGTGGCCAGGGCGAACGGCGTTGCAAATCGCCACTGGGGCAGGAAGCGCAGGCCGTCCGCGACGGTCTCGACCCGCTCGGCAAGCCAATGTGCCAGGGCCGGGGAGACGATGCCCACCACCTTGAGGGTGGCGCTCCGCGCCCAGCGCCGCCGCCAGTAGAACAGGCCCATGACGACGAACGCCATGGCGAACATCAAGAGCGCGCCGTAGACCGCGCCGGGGACCACTGCCGTGGGCACGGGCAACTCGCCAATGTGGTCCGGTAGTGGGTCCAGCGGCGTGGCCATCTGCAAGGCGATGAACAGGAGCAGACTCAGGCACAGCCCATCGATGATCCGCTCGGCCGCAACGGTGCCGGTGGCAGCCCACCCCGACACCTTGCCCGTGCGGTGCATGAGGACCGGACGTACGGCCTCGCCCGTTCGGAACGGCAGCATGAAAATCGCAGCGAACCCGATGAACGCCACCGGTAGAATGGTCCGCAGCGGAACCCGCTGGATCGGTGCCAAGAGCCAGTACCACCGGGCAGCCCGGATCAGGTGCACCACGATCCAGACGCCGACGTAGCCTGCCACCGTCCACCAGCGAACGGCGCCGAAGGCGCTGGCTTCGGGAACCAAGGGGAGCGCACCTGCGTGGAGCACCCACGCAAAGCCCGCCCCGATCAGGACTGAGGCGACCAGCTTGATGCGATGGCGCTGGAGCCAACTCCTGGCAGGAGATGCACCGCCAGGCGGCTCGTTCGAGTCGGGCCGCGGCTCTCCGGGACTCGGCCGAGTCATGTCGGCACCCGGCCAGCGAGGATTGCCCTCGGCCCCTCACGAAACAGGAAGTCGACCTCCTCCTCGCCGAACCGTTTCCGGATTCGCGCCAGCCCTCGCTCCAACTCGCCCACGTCGGCGACGCAGTGCGCGTCGCTGCAGGCGGCGTGATACAGGCCAGCCTCCAGCAGGTGCTCGGCGGTCTTTCGTACCTGGCGGCCGTACTTCCCGACCAAGGCTGCCGCGTTGAGCAGGGCTGCTGCCCCGGTGTCCACGAAGCGCTCGAGTGCGTCGGGGTCCTTCCACACGTACCCGTACCGTTCGGGATGGGCGATCACCGGCAGGATGCCGCGCCGGCGCAGATCCGCGAATCGATGCTCCAGCGCTACCGGTTGGTTCATCCCGTACAGCTCCACCAGTACCGCCTGCCCGCCTGGATAGGGCAGCCCCGACCCGTCCAAGAGCCGCTGGAACACGACGTCATCCAAGTAGTGCTCACTGCTCAGCGCCACCCTCGGCAGCCCGGTGGCACCGCGCAGCTCCGGCTCGACCCGGGCAAAGGTCGCTTCCAGGTCGGCGCGCAAGTTGTCGAACAGGCCGGGGCGCATATGGGGCGTGGCCACGACCAACTCGAAGCCCGTCGCCGCGAGCGCGCGCAGCATTTCCAGGCTCTCGTCGAGACTGGTCGCACCGTCGTCGATACCCGGGAGCCAGTGGCAGTGCAGGTCGACGTAGCCCGACATCGTGGCAGAGCTATAGCGCCAACCTCCGGTCGAAAGCGCAGCGAGTTTGTGGGACTGGACGTGCGTTCAGGCATCTTCGCCTACTCGTTGCGGCTGGCGCGCCGCTTGAAGTGCACGCGAACCGGGACGGATTCGAACCCGAACGCCGCTCGAATCTGGTTGGAGAGGTAGCGCCTGTAGCTCGCACGCAGATGGCTCGGGGCGCTGCAGATTGCCACGAACACCGGGGGCGAGGTTCCGGCTTGGGTCACGTAGTAGATGCGAGGCGCGCGCCCGCCACTGGTGGGGGGTGGGTGCCGTTCGATCACCTGAGTGAAGAATCGGTTCAGCTCCGCGGTGGGCACGCGCCGTTGGAATTCCATCGCCGCCCGCCACACCGTGGACATCAGGTGTTTCACGCCCGCACCGCTGCGAGCACTGATGGCCACCAGGGGTGTCCAGCTCGCAAAGTGGAGGCCGCGTCGCGCGGCCTCATCGGCCTCGCGGACTTCACGCTTCTGCATCAAGTCGATCTTGTTGAGTGCCACCACGACCGCTCGGCCCCGTTCCGCGCACAGCCCCAGCAGGCGCGCATCCTGTTCCGCCAGGCCGATGGTGGCATCACACATCAGCACCACCACCTGAGCGCGGTCGGCGGCGCGTATGGCACGCATCACGCTGACGGCCTCCACCCCCTTCTTCACTCGCGACCGGCGACGAATGCCGGCCGTGTCCACCAGCAGGTAGTGCCGTCCGTGGTAGTCCACTTCCGAATCGACTGGATCACGCGTGGTCCCTGGCCGGTGATCCACCAGCGAGCGTTCGCTCCCGGAAAGCCGGTTGAACAGGGACGACTTCCCCGCGTTGGGCCGCCCCACCAGCGCCACTCGCGGCGCTCCATCTGGGTCTGACGCGGGCGGCTCGGTGTCGGCCGGCGGCAGGAGAGACACGAGCGCCGAGGCGACCTCACCGGTACCGCGACCATGCAACGCGGACACCCCGATGAGTTCGGGCAGCCCGAGCGAGTAGAGGTCCGCCATTTCGGCAGCCTGTCTCTGGCCGTCAATCTTGTTGGCCGCGTAGACGACCGGTTTGCCCGCGCGTCGCAGGAGTTCGACCGCCTCGCGATCGGGCGCGGTGGCGGGGATGCTCCCGTCCAGCACGCAGAGGACCGCGTCGGATTCCTCGATGGCGACCTGGACTTGTCGAGCGATGCTCTGCCCCATGGGGTCATCGCTGCGGGGATCGAAGCCGCCGGTGTCGACGAGGATGATTTCCCGACCGTGCAGGTAGGCACCCGCGTAGTGGCGGTCACGCGTCACGCCGGGGGCGTCGTCGACAATCGCCAGCCGTTGTCCCACCAGGCGATTGAAGAGCGTGCTCTTGCCCACGTTGGGGCGACCCACGATGGCCACGATGGGCGTCACCGACGCCCCCGCTTCCCCATCCGTGGCGCGCCGCGCGTGGGCTCGGTGCGCGCTGCCGGACCGGGTGAGTCGTAGCCGAGCTCGGCGAGCTGACGGGTTAGATTCTTCCACCGCGGCGTGACGCGTACGAAGAGCTCCAGATGCACTTGACCCCCCAGTAGACCGCGCAGTCGCTCGCGTGCGCCACAGCCGATCTCCCGTATCTTGGTGCCCCCGCGCCCCACCAGGATACGACGCTGGCCGGGCTTCTCGACATGCAACGTGGCACGTGCCGTGAGTGAGGTGCGGCTGGCGTCGATGGAATCCACCGAGACGGCCACGGCGTGGGGAACTTCGCTCTCGGCGCTGCGCAGGACCTGTTCGCGCACGAACTCGCGCACGAAAAAGGTGGTGGGTCGATCGGTCAGGGTGTCGTCGTCGTAGCCCCGGGGTCCCTCCGGCAGTACCTCGATGATGGCGGCGAGCACACGGTGGACGTCCTGTTCATTCAGCATGCTGGCGGGGATGATGGACGCGAAGGCGTGGAGGCGCGCCAGTGCGTCGATGGTGGGCAGCAAGTCCAACTTGCGGCGCATGCGATCCACCTTGTTGATGATGGCTAGGCTCGGCTGCTTCGACAGCACCTGCCCGAGGAGGTTCACGTCCTGGGGGGCGAGCCGCGGCGGTGCGGTCGGTTGCTGCGGGTCTGGCTGCTCACCGACGGCTGCCAGCCGATCGGTCATGAACACCAGCACGTCTGCGTCACGGGCCGCTTGGAGCGCGGCAGCGTTCATCCGGCGTCCCAGCTCGTTCCGCGGGCGGTGCAGCCCGGGCGTGTCGACGAACGCAATCTGTGCGTTCTCGGTGGTCAACACGCCGAGCAGCGCGTCGCGCGTCGTTTGGGGAAGGCGGGAGGTGATGGCGAGGTCCACACCCAGGGCGGCGTTCAGGAACGTCGATTTTCCGACGTTGGTTCGCCCGACCAGGGCCACGGTTCCAAAACGCATGAGCGACGCGGAGGATAGGCCCAGTCGGCGGCAATGCTCGTCGAAAGTTGTGGATTTTCTTTCCGCTGCAGGCATAACCGCGAGCGACGCTGCCGTGTGGTGGCCGCGGAGCCAGTCGGTTTCCGCGCTGCCCGACGCGCGTCTGCTAAGGTCCGCCCCGCGATGCCCTCTGTCCCGGATTCGGCCGTTTCCCAGCCGCGCGAGGCGTCCGAGCCGCCGCAGGGTCCGCCGGCCCCGGCGGGTAAGGAACGTCGCCGCGGCCTGGTTCTGCTGGCCGTGGTGGTGACACTGGCGAGCCTGGGTGCCCCCATCGCCGTCACCGGGATGTGGGACCCGCACGAGATCCGAGTCGCGGAGCTGTCCCGGCGCATCGCCTGCTCGTTGCTCGGTGCGGCGGATCTGGTTCTGGACGGCGCGGACAACGGCGTTCCGACTCTGGCCGAGCTCGGGCGCGGCCAACTGCCGTTCCAGTCGGTGGCGGTGGGGTTTCGGATTTTCGGTTTGCACGAGTGGGCCGGCCGACTGCCGTTGGTGCTGTGGGGTTTGGCTGGTGTGCTGGCCACTGCGGCGCTGGTGTGGCGACTGGCTGACCGCGTCACGGCGGCGTTGGCGGCGCTGGTTCTGTCCACGATGCCGCTGTACTTCGTGCAGGCGAGAACCATCCTCGGGGACATCGTCCCCATGGCGTCGGTGGCGATGGCGGTCGCTGGCCTGGGGCTTGCCGCCTTCGAGCGTCACCCGGCGTCGGGGGACGAGTCCCGTCGGGTGGTTCGCCGTGTCGCCTGGTTCGGCCTCGGGCTGGTGGGTGTGGGTGCGGGGTATGCGTCGCGCGGCGCGCTGTTGGGCGTCGCCGTCCCGACCTTGGGCGTCGGCCTGACCTGGGCCGTGCTCGCCGGAGCGCAGCGCGCCAAGGGTGACTGGTTCGGCCACGCCAGTGGCGCCGTGGCGCTCGTGGCCGGGGTGGTGGCCTGCGGGGTTGGGTTGCAGGCCTTGCGCGGCGCCGCCCAGACCCCGGACGAGTTGTCGATGTGGGTCGGTGCGGCAGTGGCACCGCAGGGTGATCCGAGGACGTTCGAGTTCGTCATTCGGAACCTGGGCCACGCGCTCTTTCCCTGGAGTGCGCTGCTCCCGGTGGCGTTCGGCTATGCGTTGATGGTGCCGCCAACCGGAGCCTGGCCGGCCCGAGAGCGAGAGCTTGCGCTGCGGGTGTTGCTGCTCGTGGTCTCCGCGGTGGCCCTGGCGGTGCATGGTGCCATGGCTCCCACCGTGGGGCAGATCCCCTTCGTTGCCGTCTTTGCGCTGGCCGGCATCGCCGCGCTGGCGCTGCGTGTTCTCGACCGCACTGGCGTGGGCTCGCGTGCGGTTGCGCTGACCGTGGCGGCCCTTGCCATACTGCTCGCGCACGACTTCAAGCAGTTCCCCGAGAAGGGCTTGGTGGCGTTCGCCGTCGCGGATGCCAAGTTCCCGGACAGCTTCAAGGACACCGGGACGCGGTTGCTCCTCGGCGGCACTCTGCTGTTCGTGGTGGGCTTCTTCTTTTCCATTCAGGAGTGGCCGAAGGTGCACGCGCCGCGCTTCCGCCGAGACGACTACCTCCAGTGGCCGCGTGCCCTGCGTCAGGCGTGGGGTGGAAACCTCATGTTCGGGCTGCTCGTCCTCGAGGCGACGCTGGTCGGCCTGTTCCTCCTCAACTGGCTCAGCCAGACCGTACTTCGTCTGAGCCAGTTCGAACGGCTCGGGTCCATGGCACGCACCGTCGTGCTATCGGGTTGGCTAGTGGTTCCTGCGCTGGTGGTGCTCGTTCCGGCCCTGGCTCTGTTGGCGCGGGACGTGACGCGCTGGGTGTACGCACGAACCCGCGCCAGTCGCGCTATCGGAGCCGCCCTGGCGGTGGTGGGTTGTGGCGTGCTCTCTAGCCTCTGGTACTATCCGGCGCTGGCAGCCCAGATTTCGCCCAAGCTGGTGTTCGAGTCCTATGAGCGATTGGCCGAGCCCCAAGATCGGTTGGGTACGGTGGGTGTCGGCTCGGCGAGTGCGAACTACTATGCAGGACGGAACGTGCCGGACTTCGGCAGCGCGGTGGCCGGTTTCGAATGGCTCATGCAGGGCAGCGAGCGGAGGTGGCTGATGGTGCGGCAGCAGGATCTGGCCCAGCTCAACTCGCTGCATCGGCGACGCACTGCGGGTCGCGCCGCCCGGGCCGGGAGGCAGGAGGATGGGGCGGCAACGGACGGAGCCCGCAACCTGCCGGTGCTAGACGCGAGATCGAGTGAGATCCTGTTGGTCTCGAATCGCCTGCGGCAGGGGGAGAAGAGTCAGAATCCGTTCGACGCGTGGGTACTGAGCGAGCGCCCCAGTCCCGCCGTGCAGGTCGACGGGAATTTCGCCGGACAGCTGGAGGTGCTCGGCTGGGAGGTCACGACGCCGGACGGGGCGGTCGTGCGCACTATTGCTCCCGGTCACAGCTACGACTTCCGGATTTACTACGAAGTCGTGAAGAATATCTCGGGGGCCTGGGAGACGTTCTTGCACATCGACGGCTACCGACGACGCTTCAACGGCGACCACAAGACACTCGAGGGCAAATACCCCCTGCACCTGTGGCGACCGGGAGACTTCATCGCCGACATCCACCGATTCCAGCTCGAGCCCAATTTCACGCCCGGCAAGTATCAGGTCTTCTTCGGACTCTTCATTGGGAACCGCCGGCTGGAGGTCAAGCGCGGGAAGCACGACGATGACCGCCTGCGTGCCGGCACCATCACCGTTCACTGACCCGCAATTGCGGGTGATTTGCCCGGAGTTCCAACGCGGCGTGACATGCACCGCGATCGGGGTTAAGGCCGGGACGTGGGCAACCAGACCGACGCGCCCCCGAGTCCCCCTGCAGTTGAGCGGCGAACTGTCGAACGCGTTGACGTGACGTGGTCCGTGGACTGCGAGACCGAAGACACGTTCCTCTACGCCGCCATCACCAACATCTCGGCGCTGGGGATCTTCGTGCGCACCAGTCAGCCGCTCGAGATTGGGACTCGCGTCACGTTGCGATTTGCTCCGCCGGGCGCCCGGGCCCCGTTCGTGCTGGCGGGGGTGGTCCAGTGGGTGAACCCCGTCAAGGTGTTGGCCGAGAATCGCAACCCTGGCATGGGGATTCGATTCGTCGATCTCACGCCACTCGACCGCGAGCGTTTGGTGGATGCCGTCCACACGATCGCCTACGTGCGCGAGGCCGAGTCGAACTGATGGGCTGTCAGTATCCCGCCTCGCGGGACTCGATGGTTGCGGCGGGGTGATCGGCCTTGGGCGCTGCGGGTTTGGCCGCCGGCGCTGCGGCCTTGGCCGGGGCCGCCTTGGCTTTTCGAGAGGCCACTGCTTGGGCGGAACGATCGAGCGAATCGAGAGCTCGCTGCGCGCGCTCGCCGTAGCCTCGCGCTGACCGCAGAGCGGTGTAGTTCTGGCGGGCGCGCTCGCGTTGGCCCAAACGCTCGTAGCAGCTGGCGGCCTGCCAAGTGGCTTCGTTGGCGACGCTGATCCCCGGGTACTGGGAGGCCACGGCCTCGAAGCGGGGCGCAGCTGCGGCGCAGCCGGAGGTGTTGCGTACGGCTTGTGCCGCAAAGAGGGCGGCGGATGCGGCGTTGGGTCCGCGGGCGGCGGCGACGGAGTCGAACTGGCGTTGGGCCTCGGGATAGCGACCGCCCTGGTACTCGGCCATCGCGCGGTCGTACGCCTCGGTGTCCTCGCGGCTGCCACCCGCGCCGCGCTTGGCCTCCTCGTTCTTTTCGTCCGCGGGTGCATCCGCTCCTTCGCGACCCGACGCGCGGGCCAGGCGCTCGTCCTCGCGCTCAGCCGCCGCCCGGGACTCGGCGCGTGGCGCTTGGTCCTGGCCGAACCCGGCCGCGGGCGCTTGCAGGACGGTGTCCGTGCCGGATTTCCGTTCGGGCACCGGTACCACCACCGCCTCGCCTTCGACTTCGGGTACACCACGTTCGGTGACGTGCATCGACTCGCGATCACCCGGTCCGCGGCGCAAGAGCAGCAGGCTCGAGGCAAACACCAGCACCAGCAGAGCGGCCATGGCCAGCTGAGGACGCATGGCGTAGCCCGCCATCACCGAAACGGCGCGTCCGAGCCGCTCGCGCAGGGGCAGGCGTGCGTGGGCCTGGCGTTCCGCCTCGAGAATGCGTGCCTCCAGATCTTCCGGTGGGTCCAGCGTCGGCAAGACGCCCACTTCGCGGGTCGCGCGCAGTCGGGCGCCGATCGGACCGCAGCGCGCGCAGTGCTCCATGTGGCGCCGGGCGGCGGCCGCCGTGAGCTCGTCTAGCTCCGCATAGAGCAGATCGAGCACGACTCGGTCGAACTTCTCGCAATCCACGTTCTGATTCCCATCCAATACGTCTGAAGACCTCCTCAACGCAGCGCGCGCGCATACTCCTCGAACTCAGACAGTGCCGCCTGCAAGCGGTCCAACGCATAGCGCATGCGACTCTTGACGGTGTTCTCCCCGGCGCCGGTCACCTCGGCGATCTCCTTGAAGGGGAGGTTGGCGACTTCGCGCAGTAGAAAGACTTCTCTCTGCTCCTCGGGAAGGCTTTCCACCGCGCGCACGATGCACGCTTGCACTTCCGATGCGGCCGCCGCTCGTTCCACGTCGGTGCTCGGGTGCACGTCGGCGATGTTCTCTCCCAGTGGCCGTCCCTCCGACGCTCCCGCGGCCGGCTGATCGAGTGACGGATGTCGGCGATGACTCAGCTTTCGCAGATGATCGATGCAGAGGTTGCGGGCAATGGTGTACAGCCACGTCGTGAAGCGCGCTTCGTGTTTGAACTCTGCCGCGTTCTGCACCACGCGAACGAAAACCTCCTGGGTTACGTCCTCTGCCGTTCCAGGGTGGCGAAGTTGGCGCATGACGAAGTTGTAGACCGCCCTTTGGTAGCGACGTACCAACTCGGCGAACGCCTCCCGGTCGCCGCGTTGGTAGCGGACCATGAGCATCTCGTCCGTCGCGTCGCTGCGCGCGGCCGCCCTCCCGATCACCACCCTGCCGCACCCCCGCGTTGAACACCGGGCGCGAGCCAGGAGAGACCCACCCAAGGACGGGGCCGGCCGAGTGTCGGATTTTTCGCCGCATTCTCCACTGTCGGACGTCCCTACTAGGGATTTGATCTACCGGCTCCGCCACAAACGGTACTGCTCGGCTGCTGTGGCCTGCAAGGCAGCGGCTGGATTTTAGCCGGAACGGTCCGGCCGCCGGCGAAGCGGGTCAGCCCCGACGGGGTGGAGGTGAGACGCTGCGGTCGGCCGGTCGGCATGGCGGCTGCTGGTCAGCTGGCCACCTTCACGACGATCTCTTGGGGTGGGCTGACCGATCATTCTGCTACGCTCCGGCGAGCGGTGCCGTCTAAGCAGTTTGGGGGCTGGGCGGAGCAAACGTCAGTCCCACTTGTCTACGAGTGATAGTGATGCGTTTGCGCAAGGCATTTTGGGTGGTGTTGGCGACCACGTTGCTATGGGTCACCTCGGCTTGGGCTCAAGGGGATGCGGCCAAACCAGCCGCTGCGGAAGACACCGCAGCGGCTGTCAAGGCGCCCGGCACAGAGGCGACGGCCAAAGAAGCCGGGCAAGCCGAAGGCGACGGAGCCGCTGCCGAGGCCGCGGAGGCGGTGCCTTCCGGGGACGACGCGCCGCCTTCTGCAGCGGCGTCTGATCCGACGGTCGACGCCGCGTCGGTCCGGGTTCAGATGCGGGATCTGGAGCAGCGCGTGGACGAGCTGAAGGAAAAGATCCGCCGCAGCCACACCCGACTGAGCCTGCTCAGCGAGACCGTGCTTTCCGGGGGGGTCGGCGGGGCGGTGGCGCGCATCGAGTTCCGCAACGATCTCACCAGTGTCTTCCGCCTCACCCGCGCCCTGTTCGTCTTGGACGGAGCCGTACAGTTCAACAAGGAGGACACCAGCGGAAAGCTGGCCGGTGACCAGGCGATACCGGTCTTCAGTGGCTCGGTCCCCCCGGGCGACCACACCATGCAGGTCATGCTCAAGCTGCGGGGACACGGATACGGAGTCTTCTCCTACCTGCGCGGGTACAAGTTCGAAGTGAAATCGGCTCATTCCTTCACCGTTACCGAGGGCAAGACCATCGAGCTCAGAGTGGTCTTGTGGGAGAAAGGCGGCGTGACCACACCGTTGGAGCAGAGGCCGGCCATTCGCTACGTGGAGAAGCTCCGGAGCGGAGCGGATGCGACCGCCGCCGCCGGGTCCGCACCCCAGAAGACGGGCGGCATTTCCGGGAAGTTCTCCGTCGGGACGGGAGGCCAGTGATGAGGCGAGTCGCCCGTTGCTGGAGTCTGTGCGCGGCCCTGTGCTGCCTGGGCCTGGTCGGTCCGGCGTTGGCCTTGGACTCGGGCGACGCCAAGGCACGCGCCGAGATGGAGGTGCGGACCGTGGAGTCGGAGACGGGCTCCATCCAGGCCGCTGCTGCGCGCGTTCGGAGCCAACGGATCAGTCCGGCACGGCGGGTGGCAGAAGGTGAAATACTGCTGCGGAACAAGGACTACGAGCGCGCCATCCACGTGCTGAGCCAGGTGGTCGAGCTGTACGACCAAGGCAAAGCCCCGGCGTCGGCCAATGCCGACGGTCTCTTCCTGCTCGGGGAGGCGTATTTCCAGGACGAGCAGTACCTGGCTGCGCACCGGTACTACGGAAGACTGTTGGATCGAGCCCAAGAGGCCACGTATTCGCCCTTTGCCGGGCGCGCGCTCAGTCGATTGGTGGACGTGGCGTTGCGCACCGGCGATTTGGAGAGCCTGGGGCCGATCTTTGCCCGCATGGACACCTTGCCCGACTCCGATGCGACCGGATCTTTGCAGTACGCCCGGGGCAAGGCGCACTTTGCGCGGTCGGAGAGCACCCAGGCCAACGCCGCGCTGAGCTCGGTGGCCCCGTCCTCGCCGTTTGCCCCGCAGGCACAGTACCTGCTGGGGGTGGTATTGACCAAGCAGGCGGCTCAGAGCTTCGCCGCGGCGACCGCCGCCGCCGAGTTGGAGACGCCGGACGCTGCACCTGGCGCCGAGGGGGAGCCGGCCGCCGAGGGGGCGCCCGAGGCGACCCCACCGCCCGCGCCCGCGACCAAGCCGAACTACGACGCGGCCATCGCGCAGTTCCGCAAGGTCACGCAAATGCAGGCCAAGACGCCGGAGCATCGCCACGTGGTGGACCTGGCGTGGATGGCCATCGGTCGCCTCAACTACGAGATGGATCGGCACCTGCCGGCGGCCGAGGCGTACAGCCACGTGCAGCGCAAGTCTCCCGAGTTCGCCGACATGCTCTACGAGCTCGCCTGGGTGTACGTGCGGCTCGGCGATCATCAGCGCGCGCAGCGCGCCCTGGAAGTGCAGCGCATCGTGGACCCGGAGAATCTGCAGATCGCGGATGGCACACTGCTCCGCGCAGACCTCATGTTGCGGATGGGTCGGTTCGACAAGGCTTTGGCACTGTACCGTTCCGTACGCGGGCGCTACGACCCACTGCGGCAACAGGTCGACCGGTTTCTGAAGTCGAGCGACGACCCTGCCGTCTACTACGACAAGCTGGTGGAAGAGCAACTTGCGGGAGGGGCTCAGGTCGAGGCGCTCTCCTCGACGGTGGTGGACTGGGCGCGGAAGCAGGCGCGCGAAGACCGCGCGTTTGCCGTCATCGATGACGTGACCCGCTCGCGCGACCTGATCAAGAAGTCCGAGCTCCTGGCACGGAAGCTCGATGCGGTGCTGTCCGCCGGGACCCGGGCCAAGGCATTTCCCGAGCTCAAGGCGTCACTGGAAGTGACCCTGGGTCTACTCAATCGTCTCGGGGATGCGCGTCGCATGCTCGCGTTGGGTATGGACGACGAAGCCAGCTCGCAGGTGGGTGGCGAGCTCGCGCAGATCCGCGACGAGCGGCGCAAGCTGATGAAGCGGATGACGTACCTTCCGACCAACGCCAGCGACTTCGCCCAGCGGGAGCGTTCGGGTGAGACTCAGTGGAATCAGCTCTCCCAGCAACTACAGCGCCTGACGCTGGAAGCCGACCGGATCCAGGCCATCGTCAACGGGCTGCGTCGTATCTTGGAGGAGTCGGGGGAGCACGGGCTCTCGCCCACCGTGACGGATCGGCAGCGGTTTGCCATCGAGATTGCGAAGCACGAACGCGATCTGGCCGCGCACCGGCAGCGGATCCGTGACTACCAGGATGCCGTGGAAACCGCCCGGGTCCAGGTGGGGTTCGGCGACCAGCGCTACGTCGAAGACAAGCAGGTCCGCCGGCAGTTCCGGGATCTCTTCCTTCGCGAGGTCCAGCTGGTGTCCGCTGGGCAAGACAACGGGGACGCGGCACAGTTTGCCCGCGACATTGGGCCCTTGTTGGCCAAAGCGGGGCGCGCGGAGGCTCAGCTCGAAGCCATCGAGCAGAAGTTCGAGCAGGCCGCTCAGGAGGGAGCAGGCGGCTTGCGGGCACGGATTGCCGAAGAAGCGAGTCTGCTCTCGGGGTACGCGGCTTCCCTCCATGAGTTGGATCGCGAGGCTCGTACCGTAGTCGGACAGTCGGCGATGCAGAACTTCATTTTGGTGCGCGACCGACTGCGCGACGTGGTGCTGCGTGCCGACGTCGGTATCGTGCAGGAAGCATGGGAAGTGCGTGAGGAGCGACGGGTTCGGGTCCGAAACCTGTATCGCGAACGCACGCACGAGGAACAGAAGTTGAACGACGAGCTTCGGGAAGTTCTCGACGACGCTGGGGACGAAGAGTGATGGGCATGCGACGGGCATTTCTCGCGCTGCTCGGCAGCGGCCTCGTGGGCAGCTTGCTGGTGCCGGGCTTGGCACAGTCTCAACCTGCCGGAGCGGCGGCGACACCGAAGCCGGTGGCAGCGCCCGCGGCGGCAGCGGCTGCGACGCAGCCGGCAGCGGCGGCAGAGGCGAAACCGGCGACGGCCACCGCGCCGCAGCCTGCGGCACCCACGGCGGAGGCGACCGGCAAGTCCGCCGCGCTGCCCAAGATGCGTCGAGGGGTGCCCGCGCCGCCCCCTCCGTCGGAGCAACAGAAGCAAGCCCTCCAGGCGCTGCTCGAGGAGGCCGAGATCTACCAGCAGGGCGCGCGGGACTTTCGCGACACCCTGACCATGATCGTGCGCCACCACTACGAGCAGCGCCGACGCCGGATCCTCTCGGCTCTGGACCACGAGCTCGAGATCGAGAAGAAGGAGCTGGTCGCGGCCCGCGACGAAGCCATCCGGCGGCTGGAGGAGTTCGTGGCGCGGTACAGCGGCGAGAACGCCCACCCGGAGGCGACGCCTGATGCGATGTTCCGGCTGGCGGCGCTGTACGAGGAACGTGCGCGTGCAGATTTCGAAGCGGAGCTCGGCCCTCGCCTGAAGCCCGCGATCGATCTCTACCGTCGCATCATCGCCGAGTACCCGCAGTACGAGGAGATCGCCGGGGTGCACTACTTCCTCGGTCACGCGTACACGGACGCCGCCCGACTGGAGGAAGGCCAGCAAGCTTGGCGGGCGCTGGTGTGCTCCAATCGTTACACCGTCCGGTCCGATCCCGCAGATCCGGAGCAGATCGCGCTGGAGCCGCTGCCTCAGGACCACGACCAGAAGTTCTGGGGGGAGTGGTACAATAAGAACCCAATCCCTCTCGATCAGGTCAACGTGGAGGGGTTTGCACGGCGCATGGACCCGGCTACGGCGTTGGAGGAAGAGGAGCTGATCTTCCGCGATCCGTATCCGGAGGACTGTCAACCACTGCCGCAGAAGATCAAGCCGGGCAGCGACCCGCGGTACCTGCCGGAAATCTGGTGGCAGCTCGGCAACTTCCACTTCGACCAGGTGGATCCGAACGGAGGTCCCTTCAACCTCAACCGAGCCGTCAGCGCATACGAGCACGCGCTGCGCTACAGGCAGCCGCCGCTGTACGGCGTGTCCATGTACAAGCAGGCGTGGACGTTCTTCAAGCAGCAGCGCTACCGCAAGGCGGTCGAGGAGTTCGTCAGGCTTCTCTACTACACGGACGAGATGCAAGAGAAGACGGGCGATCCGGGCGCCGACTTCCGCAGCGAGGCGTACACCTACGTGGCCGGCTCGTTGACGTATGCCGATTTCGAGGGACCGCCGGCGGAGCACCCCTTCATCCCCCGCAGCGACGTGCTCGACCTCGAGACCGATCCACTCGTGGCGGAGCAGAAGATGGTGGTGGCCATCGAGCGCGTGCAGGACCCGGGCCTCATCCCACAAGACCGGAAGTGGAGCGTAGAGATCTACAAGTCGCTCGCTCAGGAGTTCATCGACATCACGCAGAATCGCAACGCGATCACCGTGCTGGAGCTGATCCTGGAGAAGTACCCGCTGGACCGCGATGCCCCGCGCATGCAGGCCAAGGTGGCGGAGCTCTATGATCAGCTGTCGAGGTTGTCGCCCGAAGGCTCGGCTGCTCGCGAGGAGTACGCTGGCAAGGCGCTGGACGCCCGCACCAAGTTGGCGGCCTACGTGGGAACTACGCCCTGGACGGACGCCAACCGGGACGACCCCGAGGCCCTGGAGGCGGCGGAACAGCTGGTGCGCGACGGGCTCAAGCGAGCCGCGGCGGATCACACCAATTTTGCCCGGTCTTTCTACACCAAGGCCCTCGAGCTCAACGACGCCGACGAGCAGAAGTCACTGCTCCGAAAGGCCATCGCCGAGTACCGATTGGCGGAGACGGGGTGGGCGGCCTACCTGGAGCAGGATCCCACCGCGCTCGACAGCTACGAGACTCAGTTCTGGCTGGCGGATGCACTCTACTGGGCGGTGGTCTTGCAGGTGCTGATCAGCGAGACCCCACCCCAGGATGAGGTCTCGCGCGCCATTGCCGCTGGCAGCACGGTGCGCGATTCCAATCAGGACGACAAGTACCTGCAGCCGGCTGCGTTCTACGTGGTGAGCATCCACGACAAATTGCTCGAGGACCAGTATCGGCTGTTTTCCGAATCCGAAGGTGCTCAAGGCATCGAGGAGCGCAAGGAGGTCAAGTTCACCGGGGAAGGGGAGCAGCGGCAGGTGGTCAAGGAACCCCTCCCGGCCGTGCTGGCGTCGGCCAACCAGGCGCGGGATGCGTACAACGTGCGCATCGCGCTGGACCGCGATCCAGAGCAGAATGGGCTCCTGTACGCCTACCAGGTGGCCGAAAGCCATTTCCTGTACGGAGATTTCGACGAGGCACGTCGACGTCTGATGCCGCTGTACGAGCAGTACTGCGGCAAGAACGAGTGGGGGTACAAAGCCTGGGAGCGGCTCATCAGCATGAGCAACTTCGCGCGCGACGTCGAGGGCAGCCGCAAGCTGGCGGAAGGCAAGAGCTGTGCTGTCGACGAAGAGACCCAGGCGGCTGAGGATAGCATCCGCAAACCCGTCAAGCAGGGCGTGGCCTATCTGGACGCACGCAAGGTCTACGAAGAGGCCGAGAAGATGCCGGATGGCCCCGAGCGGACCAAGAAGTGGCGTGAGGCAGCGGCCGCCTACAAGGTGGCGTTGGACGCGGCTCCCGATCGTGACGAGGCTCCGGAAGCGGCCATGAACGGTGCCTATGCGTACAAGCAGGTGGGCGAGTACGACAAGGCGATCGAGATGTACGAGTTGTTCATCTCGCGCTACGGCGATGAGAAGACCCTCACCAAGCTGCGCGAGGGCGACCCGAAGGCCGAGCCGCCCGCGCCGGCGGAGCCCGCCAAGTACGAGGCGCGCACGCAGTACCTCAAGAGTGCCTACGATGCCTTGGCCGGCGCCTACGTGCTGTTCTTCAACTACCCGCGTGCCGCGGAGACCTTCGACAAGATCAGCACCACTGGGCATTTCAAGCCGGCAGATCGCCGCGAGGCGGCTTCTCAGGCCCTGAGCCTGTATGCCAGTTTGGGCGACGCCGGCGGAATGGACCGGGCTCGGCAGCGGATGCGGGACCTGGGCGCTTCTGCGGAAGAGACGGCGGAGGCGGACTACGTCGTCGCCAGCGCCGAGCTGAAGAAGTGGGACCAGTACAGCCCGGACACGGGCGCCAACGAGGCGGCGCGCCGCCGCGCGGCCCGGGCCATGAACGATTACTACGACAAGAACCGGACCAAGGGTTCTGCGGCCAAGTTCGTGGTGCGTGCGGCGTACTGGACCGCCAAGATGCACCGCGCCGCCAACTCGACCATCACCAACAAGTGGTGGACTAACACCATCGCGGCGTTCGACCGCTACAAGGTGGTGGCGCCGCGCAAGGACGGCAAGAGCTCGGCGCTGGGTTCTCCCGAAGCCAGCATGGCAGCCGAGGCCGAGTACACCATGCTCGACGCCGAGATTACCAAGAAGTTCGACTACGACACCGGGCACCACCACTACAAGGGGACCACCGTGGAGGTGATCAAGGCGTATCGCGGGGACGCTGCGTCCGCAAAGAGCTGGCACACGAAGCTCCAACACGTCGTCGACGCATACGTCTCCCCGGAGTGGACCATCGCGGCTCTGTCCCGCCAGGGGTCGCTGTACGACTCGCTGCGCACCGGCCTTTACAGCGCGCGTGAGCCGGCCCTGAAGATGTTCGACGCCAAGACCGAGAAGGCGCTCAAGCGGGCCGAAGGCAGCGGCAACCCCGAGCTCGAAGAGAAGGCGGACATGATCCGCATGAAGGTGCGTACGGCCTGGCGCGACGCGCGGGAGAAAGAGCTCAACAGCGCCGACGAGATCATGGTCACCCGCTACGCCCAGTCGATCATGCTGGCCCGGCGCTACAACATCTCCACGCCCGCGGGAATTCGCGCGATTCGGCGTCTGGCCTACTTCACCGACGTGGTCGGGGAGGCGAAGATGGCGCAGTTTGCCGGGAACGTGAAAGACCTGAACTACACCCCGGGCATGTTCATGAAGTCTCGACCTGGCCTGGTGACGGCACCGAAGCCCGAAGGGATGCCGCGCCCGCTACCGGTGTTCGCACAATGATCGGACGGGGTCTCATGCAGCGTAGATCGGGATGGGTGATGCTCCTCGGGGCGCTCGGTGCAGCGGGCGCGGTGGGTTGCGGTGGTGCGGCCACCCCGACGGACGCCAAGGCTCCCACGGCGTCGCCGGCTGCGGACGTCCCCGCCGGAGGGGTGGTGACCACCGGCCCTGGCGGGCAGCAGATGGCCATCAGCGACGCCCCGACCAGTGGCGAGAACGCCGCACCTCGACCGAAGATGAACGCTGCGGCCGCACAGGCCTACGCCGCCGGCATGGCGGCATTCCAATCTGGGGATCTGGACGGAGCCAAGAACCAGTTTGCCAAGGCGACCAAGTCGGACAAGAACGCATACCAGGCGTTCTACTCGCTGGGGGTGGTGGCGGAGCGCCTGCACGACACCTCGGCAGCACAGGCGTCCTACCGTCGGGCGGTGACCATCGTCCCGGACTATGAGCCCGCGATCGTGGCCTATGCCGTGTTGGTCGCGCGCACCGGCAAAGCCTCGGATGCGGAGAGCTTCCTGGACGAGAAGATGGCGCGGATGCCCAAGAGCGCAGCGGTGGCGGCTGCGCTCGCCGAGGTGAAGAGCATTCAAGGGGATTCCGGCGAGGCACAGCGCTATTCACAGGAGGCGCTCAAGCGGAACCCCGACTACCGTCCCGCCATGGTCACCTTGGCCCGCGACCACTACCGCAGCCGGCGACTCGACCTCGCGCTCTACGCCCTCAAGGGGATTCTCGACGGGTACGGGGAAGAGAACCCGCCGCGCGACAAGGACAATGCGTCGGCGCACCTGCTGCGTGGCCTCATCTACAAGGAGCAGGGCAATCGCCAGGGGGCGATCAACGAGATGCGCGAAGCGGTTCGCCTGCGCCCCGATCTGGTCGAAGCTCGCGTGCAGCTGGCGACCTACCTGCTCGAATCCGGCAACGCCGCCGAGGCCGCAGAGATCCTGATTGGCGCGCTGCGGTACGACCGGACCAACGTCATGGCGCGCCTGAACCTGGGGGATGCGTATCGCTTGCTGGGCAAACCCGCCGAGGCGCGGCAGGAGCTCGAGTGGGTGCTGAGCAAGGACTCCACCGTGGCGCAGGCACACTACAACCTGGGTCTGCTCTACCTGTTCAGTGACTCCATTCCCGGCGTGTCCAAGCTGCAAGCGGCTGACAAGGCCGTGGAGCAGTTCACGCTCTACAAGCAGAAGCATCAGCGGTCGCAGGGAGAAGCTCCGGACGACACCGAGGAGCTCATCACGCGCGCCAAGACCAAGAAGGCCATCATGCAGGCCGAGGCGGCAGAGAAGACCCCGTCGCCCCCCCCCGCCGATGCGGGAGGCGATGCGGCCGCTGCGCCTGAGGCTGCGCCTGAGGCCACCCAAGGAGGACAGCAATGAAACGATCAGCGTGGTGGCTGGTGGCCCTCGGCGCCTTGTCCACCCTCTGGGCGAGCGACGCGGCGGCGCAGAAGAAGGGCCGAGTGGTCACCATCAGCGAGGTCACCATCGTGGGCCGCGTGCAGAAGCCGATTGCGGCGACGGCCGTGAGCCGGATCGAACCCAAGCTCACGCTCCAGGAGCTCAAGCAGCCCTTCGTGCAGCGGATCGAAGAAGCGATCTACCAGTCGCCGTTCTGATTTTGGGGTTGGAGCAGCCAGGTTGATCGCAGCTGCGCTGGCCTGCTCGATCGCTTGCGCGTGCCTGCTGCTGGCCCTGCGCAGATGGCAGGCGCTGGCGCAGACCGCACCGAGCTCGACCTCGTCTGCCAGCCAGACCGACCCGCGAGGTCGTGTCGAGCGGCGCGCCGTGGCGCTGTTGGGAGCCGACGTCGGAGCCGAGTTGGTCCGAGCCGTGTTGGAGGCACCGACGCGGGCCCACGCCGTGGCTGAGCTCAACGAGCGACTCTCCGAGGCGAGGGCCTCGATCGAGGCCGGAGCCACGGTGCCGCGATCGGCAGCGCGGGTGGCGGTGGCCAGCGGGACGCTGATGGCGCTGGTGGAGGTCGCGCGGAATCTGCCCAGTGGACAGGGCAGCATGGTCTGGCCGCTGGTGGCGTTTGGAGTGGGGTTGGTTGCTTCAGTGGCGTGCGGGCAGATGGGCCGGCTGGCTGACTGTCGCGCCCAGGACCTTCGACACGCGTGGAACGAACTGTCTCGAGCTCTGCGCCAGCATTTGCCGGTGAACGACGCCGCGGCAGCGGAAACGGCGACCGGAGAGCAGAGCCACGCGATTCCGGACGGATGAGGGACTCGGTCTGGACCAGCGCTCGGGCCGGGGATAACCTGAGCTTCGGATCGGGAACCCCGGGGCCGATATCGGTGTCGGAGTGGTCAATAGGAAGACCATGGCCCGCGTCCATCCTTGGTGATTGAGGTAGCTCGATGACCCAGCAGCCGTACCAACCCTACCAGCAGCCTTACCAGCAGCCTGGCGCCGTGCCCGCGCGGCCGGGACAGATGACCATGGCCATGCAGGCCGTCATGCGTGCCGGTCCGAAGGTGCTGCGCATCGGTCTCGTGCAAAGCGGCAAGGTGCTCGAGGAACGCGTCATCAAGCGCCGCGAGCACGTGACGGTGGGGCCGAGCGAGAAGAGCATGTTCGTGGTCGCGGCGGGCAGTCTGCCGCCGAACTTTCGGCTCTTCGAGTTGGTCGGCAACGACTACTGCTTGAACTTCCTCGACTCGATGACGGGACGAGTGGCGCTGCCGACCGGCATCTCCGATCTGGTGATGCTCAAGGGGCACGCGCGCCGCACGCCGCAGGGCGCGTACCAGATCCGCCTGACCGACGATTCCCGGGGCAAGGTGGTGGTGGGCGACACCACTTTCCTGTTCCAGTTCGTGGCGCCGCCGCCGGTTCAGCCCAAGCCGCAGCTGCCCGTGTCCGTCATGCGCGGCGCGAGCGGTATCGACTGGGCGACGACGATGATCGCGGCGTTCTCCTTCATGCTGCACTTCATGGCCATCGGCTCGGTGTATTCCGACTGGTTGGATCCAGTCGTGGATGACGAGATCAGTGTCGCCGGTCTGGTCGACACGGTGAAATCGCTGCCGGTGCCCCCGCCGGTGGAAGAAGCTCCCGTCGAGCAGGTCGACGCTACGGAAAGCACCGAGGCCACGGACGCGCCCAAGCAGGCAGCCAAGGCCAGCGGATCCGCCGGCAAGGGCGGCGGCGGCGGGGGACCGATCACCGGAGTTGCGGCTGCAGCGCTCAGCTCGGAGCTGGATTCCCTGGAGATGGCCACGTTGAGCGCCATTGCCGGTGAAGGTCCGGCCACGGCCGGCGTGTTGCGCGACGGCGAGGTGCCCACGAGCTCTCTGGATCAAGCGGCGGCGAGCGGTTTGGGCGTGGGCGTGGGGCTGGGTGCCGGTAACCTGAGGCTCGGCGGGGGAGGTGGCACCATTCGTCCCGGCCAGGCCGGAGGCGGGCTGGGCGCCATTGGCTCTACCGGCAAGGGAGCGGGCACCACCGGCAGCGGCGCGGCCAAGACCGTCAAGGGACCGCGAGGCAGTGCGTCCGTGGGCGGTGCCGGCGTGGCCGGCGGCAACGTGAGCAACGCGGCTCGCGTGGTGGCCGGAATGCGCGCCGGCTTCCGCGCCTGCTATAACCGCGAGCTCGCCAACAACCCCGATGCCCAGGGGAGCATCCGCCTGTCGATTCGCGTGGGACCCGGTGGCGAGGTGCAGGGCGTGACCGCCTCGTCGAGTGGCAACCTTGGCTCGGCCGTGGGCTGTGTGCGCTCGCGCGCCTCGGCCGCTCAGTTCGCTCCGCCCGAAGGTGGCAGCGCGGTCGTCAGCGTGCCGGTCACGTTCGTGCGACAGAACTGACGCAGCGGCCGTGCCCTGCGGAAGGATCGGGCTTGGTGGCCGGCAGAGGGTTGGGTTTGGCCCGGTTTGGCCGATGCGGTGACAATCAGCATGGGTCAGAGTTGCGGTTGCCGGCTTTTTGGCTATATGTCTCCGGAATGACACGCTTTCTTAACACTGACCCTGCGTTGACACTTAAATTGGCCGTTTCTATACTCAGCGGCCTCACCACTGGCGAGGGGCCAACGCAATGAGCGCGACTAGAAAGGTCTGGGTGATCGCAATCGCGACGGCGGTCGCGGGCGTGATCGGTGTGGCTGCAGCGCAGACAGCGCCGACAGAGCAGCCCGTTGACACGACGGATGCGCTGGGGCCGCAGGAAGTGACCCTCTCGCCCGAGCAGATGAAGACCGAGGCCGCCACGTACGTGCCGCAGATGGAACAGGGGCAGGGCACGGTGCGGCGTCAGCTGGAAGAGGCGCGCGCCGCTCGGGACGTCGTCAAGGTGTTGTGCTTGAACGACAAGCTGACCCAGCTCGACGTGGCCCTGCGCTCAGGCCGAGAGCGCTACTCGGCGTTCATGATCGCGGCCGAGCGCGGTGACAGTGAGCGCAGCCGGCACGAGTTCACCGTGCTCCAGGTGCTTCGCGATCGGGCCCGGGAGCTCGTGGCCGAGGCCGCCCAGTGCATTGGTGAGGAGACGGGGTTCGTGGGGGATTCGCGTATCACCGTCGACGTGGACCCCGACATCCCGGATGACGACCCCATCATCCCTCCGGAAGTGCTACTCACGCCCTCGGATGTGTTAGTGGTTACTCCGCCGGCGCCAGCCAGTCCCACGCAGTAAGTAGGCAGAATTGTAGACCGCCGGCGCGACGAGACCCCAGGGGCGTCGGGCGGAAACGCGCTCACCATGAAGCTTCGGTTCATCTTTGCAGCAACGTTGGTTGCCGCCACCCTCGCTGGCACTGCCTGGGCGCAGGGGCAGCCGTGGATCCAGGATCGTCGCTACGGTGAGGGTATCGGCATCCGCACGGGCAACCTGGAGCTGCATCCGGGCGTGGCCGGCGAGATCGGCTACGACTCGAACTACTTCCAGCGGTCGGGGGGCACGCCGCCCGGCGAAGAAATCATCGACGTCTATCGTCTTCGTCTGACGCCTTCACTCTCGCTTTCCACCCTCAGCCCGCAGCGTCGCCAGTTCGACGAGGCTGGTGCGGCGCAGCCCGCCATAGAGTTCGATGGCGGGGTTTCGGCCAGCTACAATGAGGTGATCGCCGTCGACGGCGAGAACAGCGACGCGGCTCGGAAGCAGCGCGACATCAGCGCCGGCGCGGATTTCAATCTAGAGATACTGCCGCACAAGCCCTGGGGCGGGTACCTTGAGGGCGATTTCCTGCGCACGGTCGAGCCATCCAACGATCCGGACCAGGATTCTGCCATGGATCGCGACGCGCTTCGCCTCGGTGCCGGCGTGGCCTGGCGACCGGGCGGAGGGTTGTTCGATTGGAGACTCGGCTACGAGTTTCGCTACAACTACTTCGAGGCGGATAACTACACCGACAACAACAACGTTCACCACTACGTCACCACCAAGGGACGCTGGAAGTTCCTGCCGCGCACCGCGCTGGTCTACGACGCGTCTCTGGGGTTCATCCGGTACGCGAACAGCGGGTTGCGGAACAACTCGAGCCCGGTCCGCTCGCGGATCGGCCTGACCGGTCTGGTCACGACCCACTTCGGGTTCCTGGCGATGGTCGGCTGGGGCGCGAGCTTCTACGAGAGCACCGCGGGGACCCCGGTCCAGGACTACGACAGCGTGATCGGCCAGGGCGAGATCAAGTGGTACCTCCAGCCCCAACAGAAGCTGGCGCAGGATGCGGCCCGGGTGGGGCTCTCGACCATCGCGGCGGGGTACATCAGAAACTTCCGCGACTCGTACCTCTCCGACTACTACCAGTACGATCGCGTCTACGGGAAGTTCGATTACTTCTTCGCGGGTGTGATGCTGATCTCGGCTGAGGCCGGGTACGCGCGCTACTACTTCCCGACGCCTTATTTCCCAGGCCCGGGTGCGGACGACCGAGATCCTCCTGGTGGCCCCTACACCCAGAACCGCGTGGATGCGAAGCTGTTCGCCGAGTACCGACTGAGCGATACGTTCGGGATCAACACCACGTTCCGGTACGATGCCAACCTGACCCAGCAGGACGTTCAGGTCCAGCAAGTTGCACCGCCACCGCCCGCGGTGCCGGCGCCGCCGGACGAGCTCGAGTTTTCCCGCTACCAGATCTTCATCGGCGCGCGCTGGTTCATGTGAGTCCGGCCCATCGTACGTTGCCTCACGGGAAGCTCGGCGTCATGATCGGCCCAGTGTTGGTCTGGCTGAGAATCCTCGCGCTGGTGCTGCTCGCGCTGCTCGCGCTGCTCGCCGCGGGCTGCGGGCCGCGGGCGGACAACTCCCACATCAACCTGCCGCCTCCGGTGGAGGTCACCACGGTGGGGCCGGGGGACGTGTTTCACATGGAGATCGTGGGGGAGAAGGACCTGCCGAAGGAGTACCAGGTGGCCTCGGACGGCACCGTGGATCTGCCCTACATCCAGACCGTCGAGGTGTCGGGCAAGGAGCCGCAGGAGATCGCCCGGCTGGTCCGGAAGATGCTGATGGCGCAGAAGATCCTCCAAGATCCCAGCGTGGTGGTCACCATCGAGGAGTACAACAGCAAGCGGGTGAGCGTGATGGGGCAAGTTCAGAAGGCCGGGAGCTTCCCGCTCACGCCCGGACTCACCTTCTTCCTTTGTTGTTGCAAGGATGCCGAGGGTAAA
>CAZSVU010000024.1:0-42992 GCA_964610275.1 uncultured Polyangiaceae bacterium
GCGGTTGGCGAGCCACCAGCGCGAGTTCCGCCACAGGGCCGGCAGCGTGCGCTTCACGAAGCCGAGGTCGCCGCGCTGACGGTAGAGCCGCTCCGCCGCCCATCCGGCGAGGGCGGGCTGCGAGAGCTTCGAGCACTGATGCGAGGCGACCTGCGCGCGGTCGGCTCCAGCGCTCAGCGCCGCGCTGCGGCCTCCGTCGACGACCCCTACGCAGCACCGTCGACCCCGGACCGTTTTCGCGAGTACCCCGCCGAGGGCGCCGACGCCGCCGAGGCACTGGCCGACGATCTCGTCGACGAGGAGGCGCTCCGCCGCATCGAGGGGGAGGACGAGGAACTCGCAGGATGAGCCCGCCCCCCAGCGACAACAGCATGACGTTCTGGGAGCATCTGGCCGAGTTGCGCTCTCGGCTCGTCAAGATGGCCATCGCGTTCGCGGCCGGGGCCACGCTCTCCTGGGTGTTTCGTGAACAGCTCCTGGAGTGGCTCAGTCGCCCCTTCGTGGAAGCCTGGAGCAGCGGTCACGTCAAGGGCCAAGCGTCCCTCCATTTTGCCGCGCCCGCTTCGCTCTTCCTCTCGTACATGAAGCTGTCGATGCTCGGTGGGCTGCTGCTGGCGCTGCCCATCATTCTGTACCAGGCCTGGATGTTCATCTCCCCGGGCCTGTACGCGAAGGAGAAGCGTTTCGCCGTGCCATTCGTAGTGGTCTCGTGCGGACTCTTCGCGGGCGGCGGCTACTTCGGGTGGAAGGTGGCCTTCCCGATGGCGTTCCGCTTCCTGCTCAACCTCAGCGGGCCCGTCGGCGGCACCGGCTTCGCGGTGACTCCCACCGTCATGATTGGCGAGTACATCGAGTTCGTGACTCGCATGCTGCTCGCCTTCGGCGCCACCTTCGAGCTACCCGTGGTGGTGTTCTTTCTGTCCGTTGCCGGGGTGATCAATCACCGCCACATGATTCGGTTCGCGCGCTACTTCGTCGTGGTGGCGTTCGCGCTGGCCGCCATCATCACCCCACCGGACATCGCCAGCCAGTTCCTCCTCGGCATTCCGCTCTGCATTCTGTACGCGGTGTCCATCGGGATCGCGTACATCTTCGGCCGCGATCGCTCGCGCGGGGATGCCGGGAACGGCTAGCCTTCTCGGGCGTAGGGCTCGCCACGCAGGATCGTCATGCCGCGGTAGAGTTGCTCCAGGAGCACCACGCGGGCCAGGCGGTGCGGCAGGGTCAGCGCCGACAGACTCAGTCGCACGTCGGTCGACCGCGACACTTGCGGCGGGATGCCCTCCGCCCCACCAATCAGGAAGGCGATGCGCCCCTTCCCTCGGCTTCCCCAGCTTTCCAGTCGGCGCGCCAGTTGCTCGCTGCTGACGGCCTCCCCACCCACCTCCAGCGCGACGGTCCAAGCGTCGGTTGGCACCGCCTTCTCCAGCCCGTCGCCGCTGCGCACTTCGACCTCGTCACAGCGCACGTAGCGGCGAATGCGAGCCAGGTACTCGTCTGCCACGCTACGCAGCGCGCGCTCGCGAATTCGTCCGACGGCGAGGATGACGAAGTTCACTCCAACCCGGAAGGCGAGTCCGGCACCGGAAGCCGGCGCGCGTCCATCCACAATCCGTCCAGGTCGTAGAGCGCCCGGCTCTCCTCCAGGAAGACGTGCACCACCACGTCGACCAGATCGATGAGCACCCAACGTCCCGCTGGAAGCCCTTCCACGGAAATCGCCCGCGTGCCGTTCACTGCCAAGAACTCGTCCACGGCACCCGCAATCGCCGCCACGTGGCGGTCGCTCCGGCCCGTCATCAGCACGAGGTAGTCGGCGTAGTCCACCTTTCCGCCCACATCGACGATTTCGACGTCGAGCGCCTTCTTGTCCAGGCCAGCTTGCGCCGCGAGCAGGGCAATGCGCCGACTGTGCTCCGGAGTACTCGCTCGCCTGGCTCCCGCGGCGCCGTCGCCCCTGCCCAACCTTCGCCGACTTGGCCTCTTGGTCTTCTTGAGTTTCACGGTGAGACTTACTCGCGTACCTGCCCTTGCCCCAGGACCACCCACTTCTCGGCAGTCAACTCTTCGAGACCCATCGGGCCGTAGGCATGTAGCTTCGACGTCGAAATGCCGATCTCCGCGCCCAGCCCCAGCTGCCCGCCGTCGTTGAAGCGCGTCGAGGCGTTGACCACCACGCAGCTGGCATCCACCTCCCGGAGCCACCGCTCGGCCCGCTCGTAGCTCTCGGTGCAGATGGCTTCGGTATGGTTGGAGCCATACCGGGCGATATGCTCGAGCGCCTCGTCCAGATCAGCGACCACCCGAATGGCGAGCACCTTGCCGAGAAACTCGCGTCCGTAATCCGAAGCTTCGGCCGGCCGCGCCTCTGCTACGAGCTCCACCGTCCGCGGGCACCCCCTGAGCTCCACGCCAGCCTGACCGAGCGCTCGGGCCACTGTCGGCAGCAACACCCGAGCCTCCTGCTCGTGAACCAACAGGCACTCCAGCGCGTTGCAGACTCCCGGACGCTGTACTTTGGCGTTCAAGGTGATCGCCACGGCGCGCGTGTGGTCACACCCGGCATCCAGGAACAGGTGGCAGACGCCTTGGTAGTGCTTCACCACGGGAACTCGGGCGTTCTCGGCCACGAAGCGAATCAGCCCCTCCCCTCCGCGCGGGATCGCAACGTCGATCAGGTCGTCCAGGCTCAGGAGCTCGCGGACCCCTTCGCGATCCGTCGCCGGGACGATTTGTACGCAGTCGGGGGGCACGTCCGTGTTTCCGAGTGCCTTTTGGATCACCCGCCCCAACGCCTCGTTGCTGCTGGCCGCCTCTTTTCCCCCCCGCAGCAGCACGGCGTTGCCTGCCTTCAGACACAGTGCGGTCGCATCCACGGTCACGTTGGGTCGAGACTCGTAGACCATGGCCACGACCCCGAGAGGAACACGCTGGCGCCCCACCAGCAGCCCATTGGCCAGGCGACGCATGTCGCGGCGACCTCCGACCGGATCCGGCAATCGAGCGACATCCTCCACACCGCGCGCCGTGCTCTCGAGGACAGTCGGAGTCAGGCTGAGCCGATCCAGCATGGCTTCACTCAACCCGGCAGCACGCCCCCGTTCCAGGTCCAGCCGATTGGCGCGATAGATGTCTTCCGCGCTCGCCCGGAGCGCGTCGGCGATGGCCTGGAGTGCGGTGTCCTTGCGACCCCGATCGAGGGTGCCGAGCACGCGGGCTCCCGCCCGGGCGCCCTGGGCTAATTTCCGCACGGAAGTCACGCCATGCACTCCTGATTCTTCGTCGGGCAGTCCAACGCGGGCGACATTAATACCCGAGCTTTGCACTGCCTATGGCTTTCCGCGGGCATCTCCCCCACTCGCATCCGGCGCCACCGGACCTGCCGGCGCGACCGCGTCGAGCCCGGCGTCAGCCGCCGCGTCCGCGGGTGGGGCGGCCACCCCGCCGTCCGCGGCGGTGCCGCCGTCCCAGGGAGCGCCAGCGTCCACTTCCGGCACCGGGCCCTCAATCCAATCCCCGTCCGCCGCCGCGGCAAATGGGTCCTCAGGCTCCTCGTCTCCACCAGCGTCCCATGGCCGTACCACCGGCCGTTCGTACTCGGGTGGCGGGGCAGTGATGGTCCGCTGGCCCCCTCCACAGCAGGCCATGACCACGCCTGCCCCGACGAACCCCGCGCGCACGAGCTTCACAGAGCAACCCCCGCGTCCAGCCCCGGACTGGGGCTCACTCCAGGCGCCGGCTCGCGCCCGGGATCTCCGTCGGGCGACTCACCGTGGCTGCCCCCCGCCCCCATCGGCACGCCCGTCCACGGCGACCCCTCGCGAGCCGCGTGTGCTCCGATCGCACCTGGCGGCGCCACGGGGACGGAGCCACTGCTCGCGGGCGGAGGCGGATCGGTGGGGACGCGGTTGCAGCCCGGAAGCAGCGCGAACACGGCGATGACCAGCGATCGCATCCAGGGCTCCCTACCGGATCTCTCGCCTGCGGGCCAGGGAAACGGAATCTCGACACCGCGCCCGGACCGCATCGCCACCCGAACTCAAACCCAACGCTCCGCATCCACGGACTGGAGCGTCTCGACGAGATCGAAGTGCGGCTCGTAGCCAAGCACGTTGCGAGCCCGCGCGTCGTCCACCATGCAGACGTAGCGGATGAAGTCCAAGTCCGGTGCGGGCACCGCGCTCATCCGCCAGCGCCACAACCGCTCGGCACCCAATCGCGCCACGGTGTGGGGCACGGGCAGGGCCCTCCGCTCGAGGATCTTGAGCGCTCGAGACAATGCCACTGGAGACGGCCCGGCCAGATTGAAGATGCCGCGCACGCCGGGCCGCAAGCTGAGCAGGATCGCTCGAACCACGTCGTCCTGATGCACCACCTGGACCATCGGATCGAAGCCCAACAGCGTGGGCACCACTTTCAAGCGCAGATAGTTGCTCGGGGCGTTTACCAGCGTACCGAGGACATGGGTCGGCCTGAGGATCACGGTCTCGGTGTCCGTGTGCTGCCAGAAGAACGACTGCGCCACCATGTCCAGACTGACCAGATCCCGGGCATGCTCCGATGCTGCGGCACCCAGCAGCGGAGCTTCCTCGGTCAAGAACTGCGGATTGTCCGAACGGGGGCCGTAGACGTTCGCGCTCGATACCAAGACGACCTTGGGCACGTCGTACTGGCGCACACAGTCCAAGAGTTGCTGGAACCCGAGCAGGTTCCGGGCATGGTGGTCGGTGCTCCGGCCGTGGCTGTCGTGCAGCACTCCGAGGTGAACCACGGCCCGCACGTCGGCGCCGCGGAAGACTTCCCGCGCGCGTTTGCGCCGAATGTCCACCTCACGGTGCTCCACGTCCTTGGGCCGATCCGTGAACGGTCGGTGGTCCATACCGACCACTCGACAGTGCCGGTGTAGTGCTCGCGTGAGCCGGCGGCCCAACGCGCCGGCAATCCCGCTGACGAGCACCGTCGCTGGGGGCAAGAAGTCCGCGCCGGACTGGAACGGGTCCAACGCTCGGCGCCGACCGCCTTCGCTCCTGCCCGGCTGCACTCTGGCCTCCGGGCTCCAGCCGCCGTCAGGTCCCATCAGAAGAAGACCCCTTCACGCTCGGCCAGCCCCTGGTTGATCATCGTCTGTACCGTTTGGCGTACGACCCACACCTTCTGCTCCAGGGAGGCGTCATCCTCCCGCGGGTTGCCGGTGAACCGGAGCGGCTCGCCAAAGTACAGGCGGTACTTGGTAGGCAGAGGAAGCTGACCACCCGGGACGGCCAGCTGGGGGATGACCGGAAACACCGGCATGCCCAGCGTCCGAGCCGCCCAACGGAGGTTTCCCACGTTGACGTACTGCTCCTCGGCGCCAATGACCGCAACCGGAACGATGGGGGCACCGCTCTGTAGCGCCAGGCGCATGAATCCGGAGCCAAAATCCTCCAGCTGGTAGCGCTGGCTGAAGGGCTTGGACACGCCCCGCGAGCCCTCGGGGAACACCAGAATGAGCTCATCCATCTCCAGTAGGCGGAGGCAATTCTCCGGCACGCCGACCACCTGACCCACGCGGTTGTAGAACGTCGAGACGAACGGAAGCGTCTGGGTCCACTTCTCCACCATGGCGCGAGTCACCCGCGGTGGCTCTGCATCCAGGAAGAGTGACGTTCCAATGATGGCCGCGTCGATGGGCAACTGCCCCGAGTGATTGGCCACGACGAGCACTCGACCTGCCGGGACGTTCTCGATTCCATGAACTTCGGTCCGGAAGTAGAGCCGGTGGAAGAACGCACAGACCATCACCGCGTACTTGGCTGCTTCCGGGTCCAGGCCGAACGGGTCTCCACCACGCTCGCGGTAGCGCGCGCGGAGAAAGCGCACCCGCTCCTCGAAGTCTTCTCCCAACACTCTCAGCCTGACGTCGTCGACGCCCTGTCGCGCACGACGCATCACCCGCTGCGCCAGCGGCAGGACGTCCTTGGAGGCGACGTCGCGAAGACGCGCCAGAGCGGTGAAGCGCTGCATGCCGTGCCCACTCTACCGCGCCCCGTGGGAGGGCTTGACTGCTAAAACCAGTGGCTCGACCATGGGGTCGGTGCTGATTCCACCCGCCCTGAAACCTCGCGACCGGATCCGCGTCGTTGCCCCCTCCGGTCGCTTCGACCGAGCGCTGGTGCTCCGTGCCATCGGGTGGCTCGGACGACGCTACCGGGTGACCTTCGACTGGAGCGCCTGCTCCGCCGCTGGCATGTTCGCCGGGTCGGACCAGCGGCGCCTGGAGGAGTTGAACGCGGCGCTGCGCGACCCGACCGCTCGGGCCATCGTCGTCGCGCGGGGCGGTCATGGCTTGGCGCGCATCGTCCACCGTGCGGACATCGCCGCCGTCCACGATCACCCCAAGTGGATCGCAGGCTTCTCCGACGCCACACTGCTGCACGCGGAACTGACGCGCGCCGGGATCGCGTCGATGCACGCGCCCAACGCGACTGGGCTGGGCCGCGGCGATGCCGTTGCCCGACGCCAGTACGTCGAAGCTCTCGAGCACCCGCTGCGACAGCGCTGCTTCTCGGGCCTTCGACCTTGGGCCCCCGGCACCGCGCAGGGACCCCTCGCCGGCGGGAATCTCACCCTGCTCTTCACCTGGGCAGCCGCTGGGCGGCTGCGGCTCCCGCGCGGCTGCGTCCTACTGCTCGAGGACGTCACCGAGGTGGCCTACCGACTCGATCGGATGCTCACCGCGCTGCTGATATCCGGCGCCCTGAACGAGGTTGCCGGTGTCGTCGCCGGAGAATTCGTCGATTGTCCTTCCGGTCCGCATGGCCTCGCCGCAGACGAAGTACTGCGAGAACGGCTGTCGCAACTCGGCGTGCCGGTGCTGACGGGTCTCCCGGTTGGACACGGCCTGGTCAACCGCGCGGTACCGCTCGGCGTTCAGGCTCGCCTCGACGCTGCTCGCGGAACGTTGACCGTGGGTGGGCCGCCAGCCGAAGGCTGACGCCCGCGCCGCACGATTCTAGTCGTCGTCTTCGAGGAGTTCGTCGTCGGCCACCATCAGCTCCTCGTCGCCACCAGTGGAAGGTGGGGGCGGGGGCGGTACGGAGCGCCGACCTGGCGGCGGGGGCGGCGGAGGAGGCCCACCCGGACCGCTCGGCGGCCTCGGTGGAGGCGCCAACCGTGCACCGCCACGCGGCGGCGGGGGCGGCGGGCGCGAGCCCCGCTGCGGCGGGGGCGGGGGACGGCTGCCAGGAGGCGGGGGCGGTGCCACTGCCACTGGGGGAGGCGGCGGGGGCGCAGCTGCCGCGCCGGAAGAACCTGGCGGTGGGGGTGGCGCGGGTGGCGCCGCGCCCGATGGGCGCGCCAGTGGTGGGGGTGGCGGACCACCGCCGGGCGGGGCCGGCGGCACGGAGCGCTGCGGCGGAGGAGGCGGACCTGCCGACGGTGTCGGTGGAGGTGGCGGAGCTGCCGCCGGGGCCGACGGCGGGGGCGGCGGGGCCACTGCCGCTGGCGCCGGGGACGGTGTCAGTGCCGAAGGCGGGGGAGCGGCTTCCCGTTCCTCTTCGTCCTCTTCGTCCTCTTCGTCCTCTTCGTCCTCTTCGTCCTCTTCGTCGTCTTCGTCTGCCTTGACCGGCGGAGGTGCGGGCGACGCCGCAGACGGTGCGCTCTTGGGCGCCGCGCCGAGGGACTCACCCGGCTCCTCGTCCTCGTCCTCGTCCTCGTCCTCGTCCAGCTCAGGCTTCTTGAGCATGTTGGCCTTGGCTCGCTCGAGCCCTTCCTGCGCCTCGGAATCGCCCGGTTTCATGCGCAGCACACGACGCCACGCGTCGGCCGCCTCACGGGGATCTCCCAGGCGCTCTTCCCACAGCACCGCCACCTTGCGGGCCAACTCGGCGCGGACGCTGGTGTCCTTGCCGCGCAGGATCTGGTCCTCGTAGAGCGCCACCATCCCCTTGAAGTCTTCCAACGCGGTGTAGAGCTCCAGCAGCTGATCCATGACCTCGTTGTCGGACGGCGAAAGGTCATGCAGTCGCTTCAGATCCTCGGCGGCCCCGCCGTTGTCCTCGAGGCTGTCCCGCCTGACCGCCGCGCGCCGCCCTAGCAGCTTGCGAACCAGCGGCCCATCGAAGACCTCATCGAGTGCGCGGCTGAGCACTGCCTCGGCTCGTTTGGGCTCTCCGACGTCTTCCGCCAACTCCTCGAGCGCATTCAGCCCGAGGTCGTCGACGTGGGTGACGAGAGCATCTCCCAGCCACTTGAACGCCAGATCCGTGTCCTTGAGCTCGTGGTGTGCCAACTCGGCCGCACGCAGCAAGAACGAGCTGCGCGTTCTGCCACCATCCCGCGCGCCTTGCCCGCCTTCGGCCAGCGCGTGTGCCAATACGGTTCTGAGTTGCTGGTCACCGCGCTCTTCGTCCGCGTCCCGCGCCGCCTCTTCCAGCGCCGTGACCGTATCCTCCTGGATCCCGCCGCCCAAGGCGATATCCAAGAAAGCACGCGTCCGCTCCAGATCCCCCTTCTCACCCGCAATCTGCGCCGCCCGGGCCAACGCATTCAAACGATCCGCGGGATTCTTGCAGCGCGTAACCTGGTTTTCGTAGATGTCGATGACCTGCGCCGGAGTGTCGGCCAGGGCCGCGAGTCGCTGCAGCAGTGGCTCGACCGACTCCGGGCCCACGCTGGTCAGGGCCTGCTCGCCGTGCTGGATGGCCTCCACCGGATCGACGTCAGCCTGCTTGAGGACCTCGCCCTGGCGCACCATTTCCTCGGCGCGCGGTGGCCCGCTCAGGTCGGTCACTAGAAGATCGTGTGCCACCGCCAGTGCGTCCAGATCCCTGATCTTGACCCCCACCTCCTCGAGACGCGAAGCGAGCTCTTTGTCCGCACCCTTGGTGCGAGCCAGCTCCATCGCAACGCTGGCCGCCTCGGCATCACGCTCGACCTCGAGGAATCGATCGAACGCACCCCGCAGGGCTTCGTTTCTCTCGTCGCCTGCCGGTGTCTCCAAGTGCCACTCGACCAACTTCGTGGCCACGATGCCCTTCCACCCCAGCTCGTCTCCCAGGGCCACGTAGTCTTCTCGGCAACCGTCGTCACCCTGATCGGCGACCTCCATGAGCACGGCCAGGGCTTCGTCACCCTTGTCCAGTTTCTGGTGCAGGATTTCGGCCAAGCGCCGCGTCATGCGGGCCACCTCGACCTCGTCCCCTTCCACCTCGATCAGCGCGGCGGTGTACTCCGCCACGGCCGGCCAATCCTCGACCTCTTCGCTCAGGGTGCACAGCCGCCCCAACGCATCAAAATCCTCGGCATCCAGCTCGCGCACGATACGCAGAACCCGAACGGCATTCTGAGCGTCTTCGAGCCGCTCCTCGTAGATTTGGGCCAAGCGCAGCGCCAGCTCCAACCTCGCCTCCGGCGCGGTCACGAGCGTCAGCTGGCGCTCCAGCGCATCGGCCGTACCTTCGGCATTGTCTTGCCGCTCGTGCAGATCCGCGATGCAAGCCAGCGCCTCCACGTTGCTCGGGTCGAGCTCCCGCAGCAGCGCCTCGTAGCGTTCGATGGCTCCGTCGAGGTCGTCCAGCCCGTCCGACATGATCCGAGCCTCGCGGATGACCACCTGGGCCTTCTGAATCGGATCGTCGAGCGCCTTGGAGAGACGATCGAGATACTCCGCTGCCAGCTGGAAGTCGCCCATGGTGTCGGCGTCGTCGGCCAACATACTCAGGCACTCGACATCCTCGGCCTCGGCCAGAATCGCCTGCAGACTCTCTCGAGCCGCGTCCGGGTCGGCGAGCTCTTCGCGTTGCAGCGTCGCCGCTCGCTTGCGGAGCTCGATCCGCTTCTGCTTTCCAGACAGCCGCTCAGCGCGCTTCAGGAGGAAGCTCGCCAGATCCTCCATCCGGGTGCCCTCGGTGTAGCGTTGCTCGAGCGCCGTGGCGAACTCGTCGTTCTCCGGATCGAGGTCGTTCGCCTGCTCCAACTTGAGGATGGCGCTCGACTCGTCTCCTGCCCCCACCAGGTAGTCCGCCTCCAGCGCGTACAGCGCCGCCTGTTCCTCCGCTCGACCCGCCAGCTGGGCTCGAGAGTCCACCGATGTGGCCGCCTGATCCCACGCTTCCGCCGCCACGAAGGCACGCTCGGCTTCCTGCCAGAGCGCAGGATCGTCTCCCGCCGCGGCGCCCTCGGCGTACGCCTCGCCCGCGCCCAACAGCTCGCCGGCGTCCTCACGCAGCTTTCCGAGCTTCTTGAACAGCTGGACCCTCACCCGATCGTCTTCGATGTTGGCGATGTTGTCGCTGATCACGTTCGCTGCGAGATCAGCTCGATTCCCCTTCTCGAAGTGCCGAACCGCAGTGGTGATGACCGCCTCGTCGGAAGGCGTCAGGGCAGCGATTCGCGCCCACGCCTCGCCGGTCGCAACCGGATCGCGCCGCTTCTGCTCGTGAATCTTGGCGAGCTGCTTCTCCAAAGACAGCCGCATCTCGACGTCCTCGGTCTGCTCAGCCTCCTGCAGCAGCAGAGCGGCCAAGTCGTCCCAGCGGTGTGCCCGCTCGAACAGCCGCTGCAGCTGAGCTCTGGGTCCTTCCTCGCCATAGTCGAGTTCCGCCAGCTGCTGCCACGCGGTGATGGCCGTGTCCAGGTCCCGGAGTTGCGTCTCGCACAAGCCGGCCAGCTCCCGGAGCCAGTTGGAGCGCTGTTCCACGTCGGCGTCCGGTACTGTGGAGGCCGTCATGAGGATATCCCTCAGCTCGGCATACTTGCGCGTCTGGCGGAGGTAGGTCTCCATGAAGCTGACCGCCTCCGCGTCCGCCGGATCCTCCGCCAGCACCTGGCGGTACAGCTTGGCAGCCTCCCCCTTCTTGCCTCGTCGCGCGAACGTTTCCGCCTCGTCGAGCAACGAACGAACGCGGTCCACGTCGACCGGGCCACCGCCTCCCACGGGCGCTCCGGTTCCCACGGGCGCGGCGGGTCGCGCGTCCCCGGCGATCCGGCGGGCCTCGTCCACCATGGCGCCGCCGGGATTGGCTTCGAGGTACGCCGCCGCTAGTGGTGCCACCTCACCGGCACGCCCCAACTGCTCAGCGTAGTACATCGCCAGCTGCACCGCGCGATCGTTGGCGCGGTCCACTTCCAGGGCACACATCGAGTACGACATCCCATGCTCGCCGGGGAATTCCTCAGCCAGCTCCACGAAGAGCGCCGCCGCCTCGTCGATGTCCGCCTGCGGCAGTTGCTCACCGGCTTGAGCCCGCTCCAGGACCATCGTCCCCAGTTGCTGCTTCAGTCCCGGATCCTGCCCTCCCTCCACGGTGCGCGCGTACCGAAGTGCCTCGGTGGCCCCGGAGGGATCTCCAGCGTTCTTCCTGACCTCTGCCTCATCCTGGTAGAGCGCCAGCTTGCGCTCGGGGTCGTCGACGATGGCCTGCTCCATCGCAAAGTACGGAACCGCCTCCAACCACTGTCCCTGGGCCTTGTATAGCTCGCGCAGCGCGTAGATCGCGTAGGCGCTGGACGGGTCGTACTCCAGCGCGGCACGGTAGTTCTCGAGTGCCTTGTCCGCCTTGGAGAGGGGTACGTCTTGCCACAGCCGTCCCAGTTCCTCGTGGATCGCTGCGACCTGCCCCCTGAGCTCTGGGTCCTGCCGGGCGAGTGTCGCCAAAGCCTTGGCACGCCGCTCCAGCAGCGCCACCAGGGCCTTGATGTCGCCGCGTTCGCGGTACAACTCGGCAAGCCGATCCGCCGCCGTCGGCTGGGTCGGATCGCGGTCGATGGCGATCATGAGCGCCTTGGCCGCTCGGTGCGCGTCGCCCATCGTCGCCGACCACACATTGGCAGCCTCGGTGAGCCAGTGGCTGGCGAACGCCGGGTCGCTCGTGGCGGTACCCACCTTCTCCAGCAACATGGCGTAGGACCGCGGGTCGCTCTGCCCAGCCTGGTGGGCGCTGGTGATCGCGTCTTGGTCGTGGGGGTTTTGGACCAGGCGCTGTACTAGCGCATCCATTTCGCGGGGATCCATGGCGGGCGCACGCTAGCACGGCGCTCGGAGCAATCGCAACGCGGCTCTGGGCCCCTTGATTCTGCTGGAAGGTCGGAGTCTTACTCGAACCGTCCGTAGCGGTCGCCCGGGCTCGAGCGGACGTCCGGAGCCACCCGCTTCTCCTGACTGCCTCGTGCCCCCCGGGGCCCACTCCGGCCCTGGCGGCGGACGACCGATCCGTCCGCCCCGGAGTCGGGCGTCTCCCCCTGCCCGGCTCCCGCATCGACGCCCGACGGAGGGGCCGCACCCGCCGGATCCGTCTGCGCCACGGCAGATGCCCGAGCCGCGCCCTCCGAGAAGCCAATCCCCATGCCACGCTGGACCGTGCCGGCTTCCGCGGACTCGACTCCCCCAGCCGAGGTCGGGTCCAAGGGCCGTCGTCCCGACAACACGAGCGCCACGGCCAGCACCCCTGCCCCCACCGCCACGGTCAGGAGCAGTGGACGCAACCCTCGGCTCCGGGAAGCGCGTCCGGACGTCGGCCCGCCCGTACTCGGCGGGGCGACCCACGAGATCCGGTGGGTGCCCGTGCCCGAGACGCCCGCCTGCTCCAACGCCGCCTCGAGGCTGGTTGCGAACTGTGCGGCTGACTCGAACCGCTCGGCAGGATCCTTGTGGAGCGCGCGACGGACCGTCTCCGCCACTTCCGCCGGGACGTCAGCCCCCGGTGCCACCTCGTGCATCGGTGGGGCCTCGTTCTCGATGTGCCGCGCCATCACCACTACCGCGTCGTCATCCACGAACGGAGGCCGTCCAGCGAGCATCTGGTAGAGGATCACACCCAAGGAGTAGAGGTCACTGCGGGCGTCGAGCTCGCCGCCCTGGGCTTGCTCGGGCGACATGTAGCGCGGCGTGCCGAAGACAGTCCCGGCCTGCGTTTCGAGCGCGTCGATCCTGGCGTCTTCGTGCATCAGCTTGGCGATGCCGAAATCGAGCACCTTGCACACCTCCCCCTCAGCGGCGTCCGTGCCCATCGGCACCCTGGCCAGGAAGAGGTTGTCCGGCTTCAGATCGCGGTGGACGATGCCCTTGGAGTGTGCCTCGCTCAAAGACGTCAAGGCCTGGCGCGCAATGGCGATCGACTCTCCGACGTCGAGCCGGCCTTCACGACGCAGTCGCTCGCCCAACGTCTCGCCTTCCAGAAGCTCCATCGCCAGGTACCAAGAATCCCCGGCAAGCTCCCCGAAATCGAAGACCGTCACGGTGTAGGGGCTGACCAACGCGCTGGTGGCCTGCGCCTCACGCTCGAAGCGCACGCGCGCTTCGGAATCGTACGGACGTCGCACGATCTTCAGCGCTACGTCGCGACCCACCGCTTCCTGCCGAGCTCGGTAGATCGACCCCATCGAGCCCACTCCCAGCGGGGCCATCACCGTGAAGCGCTTGCCCACGGTGGCGCCGAGCCACGGGTCGTCTCTGGCCGTTTCGAGCACCGAACGCCTCACGTACGCCAGACCGTGTTCGGGACAGCGCGGCAGCGCTCCGGGTTTTGGCGTCGAGTGGTGGCCGTCGTCTTCTGGGTACACGGCCTCGCACCGCGGACACACGAGCTCCGACCCGGAACCCGGTGGGGGTGCCGACCCTGCTGGCCGAGTCCGATTCACTTCAGCCATCAAGACCTTCCGAACACTGCGCGCACCCCTTGGGGTTACCGTAGTCCCGCGAGCCGGACCAGGGGATGCAGAGCCTGCGCGGGTGGCCCGCGTTCAGAACGCGCCACGCAGACCGAGGCCCAGCCCGAGCCCCGACTGCGACAGGCTCTCCGGCCCCGACTCCGACGGCCTGACCCGGCTCACGTGCAGCCCAAAGGCAACTCCGCCCGACACCACCCCCACGGCGAACGCGACATCTGCTGCCACGGCGAGGGAATGTGCCAGCTCGGCCCGATCCTCGACCTCTTGGATGCTGCGATCAGAGTCGGTTCTCGGCTCACTTCCCGGGTGAACGGCCAGAGCGGCCACACCGAGTGCCACTCCGGCGGACACAGCTGCCAGCGCCAACGACCCGGCACCGATGACCCACCCGTCCAGCGGCTGCGACGACTCCTCCCGGGTCTGGGGTTGCTCGGCCGTCACGGGCTCGGGCGGAGGGGCCTGCGGCGGCGGGGCCTCGACCTGCCGCTGGGCAGCGGCTCGGGCCTCGGCGTGGTCCCGTGCGCCCTCCAGGCGTCTCAGGGTTCGCCGGACGCGCTCGAGCTCAACCGGATGCTTCTCGATCTCGAGCAATCGCTCAAACTGGGCAATGGCCCCGGCGAAATTACCCAGCTTCTCGTACACGAGCCCCAAATTGTAGACGAGATCGCGGCTGTTCGGATCGAGCTCGAGGGCCGCGTTGAGCTGCACTGCCGCGCCGGCGTAGTCTCCGTTCCGGTAGCGCTCCAGGGCTCGCTCGAAGTGGTTTCGGGCGTCTTCCTGCAGGTCCGCTCCCCCCTGGGGATGGTCCTCGCTCGGTCCGGTGTCGCCACCCTGGGGAGCCGGTGCGACGGGGCGCACCGTGGACGCGGACGGCGAGCCAGCGAGGGCCGGGGCCTCCTGGGCTCGCGCGGGAACGCCGGCGCCCAAGCATAACCCGCCGCAAACGACCGCCCACAGACTGCCACGCATCTTCCGGGCACCTTACCGTAAGTAGCGGGCCGCTTCCCGCGTTCTCCGAACAGACCCGAGAGGCGCCCAATGAAACGACTCGCACCCGCCCTGGCCACGACCTTCTGCTGCCTTGGCTCAGCCGTCTCTGCATCCGCTGACTACGCCGCCCCCCCCGATGAACCCCCGCCCGGTGCCGAGTGGCACCACGACGCGACGGAAGACCGCTACGGGGACCCCAGGCTCGGCTATGACCCACCACCGCCAAGCTCGAGCGTGCGACTGTTCACCGGACCGGCCCTCCACGTTTCCGACGGGGATCCTCAGGCGGGACTGTTTGCGGCCATCGATCTGGGCCGTGGTCCGGCCGGCTTCCGAGCCTCGGGCAGCTGGGCTCACGCTGGGTCGGCTCCGGGCATTTCGACCTACACCGGAGAGCTCTGGTTCGATCTGGGCCATCCCGGCCGTCTGCGTCCCGTGGTGGCTGCGGGCGCAGGCCTGGGTTCGGTTCGTTTCTTGCGGGAGGACAGCGACACGCCCGAGACCGCGACCGTCGGAATTGGCGTGCTGCGCGCGGGCCTGCACTACCTGCTCCCCCTGGGATCCACCGACGCGCGAGCCGGAGTAGACGTCGTGGGCTGCCTGCCTGCGGTCCGGAGCGAGGAAGCCGCAGATCTGTCGCCCTGGGCGATCGTCGTCGGGACTCTCGGCGTGGGTTTCTGAGCCCCAGCGGCCACCGACCGCGCCAGGCACTATACTGCCTGAACCGAGAGTGCCGAACGACTCGCCCCTTCGAGCCCCCGACGCCATCGTCGACCCGGAAGCCGCGCCCAGACCTGCGCCGGGCCTGCCACCGGGCGGTGCTCCAGCCGCGTCTTGCGCCGCACCGACCAGCCCAACCGCAATTGCCTCGGTCGTCCTGGCCGTTCTGCCATGTCTTCCGGTGCTCGGGGGTTTGTTGGGAGTGGCGTTGGGCGTCATGGCCCGCGGAGACATCGAGCGCTCCCACGGCCAACGTGGCGGCAGCACGGTCGCAAATGCGGGAATCCTGCTGGGCGCGCTGCACCTGATTTTCGGCGTAGCCCTCTTCGGCGCCGGCCTCGTGTATCTCGCTCATTCGTCCCCCTCCGCGGCCCCCACTTCCCGGCTTCACGCTCCGCCGCCGCCGCTTCCAACAGCGCTGCCCCCGATGCCGCCGCCAACGCTGTCCCCACGCTCCCCGGCTCCGGCCCCACGGGCCTCACGCGACGAAGGGGTCAGCGTCACCCACGTCGGAGACATCACGGTGGTCGATGTCGGCCCGGACGTCGTACCGCTGGCGGCAGAGCTAGTGCGTCAGCGCCAGTCAGCAGAGACCGAGAACCAGAAGCTGGTGCTCTGGTTGGTGGTGCCGGACTGCAGGCCCTGCAACGGAGTCTCTGCGGCGCTCGGAGACCCCGCCATGCAGTCCGCCCTGCAAAAGGTCCGACTGGTTCGTCTCAATGTCCGAGACTTCTCCATCCAGCTGAAACATTTGAATGTGCCGGTAGAGAAGATCCCCGGATTCGCCTTGTTGGGGTCAGACTTGGGGCCGAGCGACTATGTGCACGGAGGTGAGTGGGACGCCGACATCGCCCGTAACATCGCACCGGTGCTGGGAAAGTTCGTGCGGGGCGAGTACAAGAACCGGCGCCACCCCTGGCGCGGCGGCGCTCGTGATGACGAGACTCCGCTCTGACTTTTGGTGATAGACTCCGCGCGCAACGATGACCAGCTCGCAACAGGTACGCACTCCACTCCCCGTCGGATCGAGCGTTGCCCCCGGCACGCTCCGCTCGACCCTGGAACAATTGCGCCCGCAAGGTGGCCGGGTGGACGTTGCCGAAGCGGTCGGAATCCTCGTCCCGCTGACGGTGGAAATCGCAGAGCGGCACGCAGCCGGTGAGGTGCTCTTCATCCACCCCTCCAGTGTGGTGCACACCGATACCGGGCGTTACCAGATATCGTCGGAGTTGGCCGCGCAGCCGCCCTCACTCCCGAGAGACCGCGCCTGCCTCGCTCCGGAGGAGCGCTCGGGCGCTCCGGGCACGGCTCGGGCCAGTGTCTTCGCGCTGGGAGCCATGCTCTACGAGTTGGTCACCGGCGAAATCGTGGGGCCGGGCATGCGACGACCGACCGACGTCGTGCCGAGCCTCCCGCCGACGCTGGAGGTTCTGCTGGGCAAGGCTCTGGTGGCCGATCCAACCCACCGACCCGACGACCTGTATGCCCTGGCCCAGGCCATCCATCACCTGGCCCCCACCGGCAGCGTGGCGCCCCCGCCGGCGGACGAGTCGCACCTGGACCACGCCGACGACTTCGACGTCGACATCTCGCTATCCATGCTCCCCCCGCCACCTCAGATCGCCGCCAGTCCCTACGACGTGGCCGTCCAGCGGCAGGCCGAGCAGCCCCGCGCCATGGACGATCACACCACCCAACTCGCGGATCTCAAGGAGCGACTCGAGTCCGACACGCGCCCCCGCTACGTCGTGGTGCAGGGCGGGATGGATCACGGTCCCTTCAGCGCCGTCGAGCTTCTGCAGCAGATCGCCAGCCACACCTTCGTCGAAGCGGACGTGCTCAAGGACACGTTCAGCCAGGAAATTCGGGAGATCAAGGACTGGCAAGAGTTTGCGCCGTTTGCCGAGCACGCACGCCTGCACCGTGACATCCGAGCGGAGAAGGCCGCCATCGAACGCGTGGTCGTGGAGGAGCGCAAGAGCACCGCCGGCAAAGCGTTCGTCGGCATTGCCATCGTGGGCGCCCTGATCGCCGCGGCCGCCGTGTGGTTCTTCGCCGTCCGCGGTCGCAAGAGTGACGAGGTCGCGGTGCAACGCGACACCATCTCCAACGTGGACACCGACGCCGGTCTGAACGTGCCCAAGCAGAAGCGTGGTGGCCGAGGCGGCGTGCTCGGGACCAGCGCTGGCGGCCATCCGATCTTGGGCGGTGGCATGAGCTGTGAGGCAGCTCAGGCCGCCTACGTCGAGCAGTACAACATCGGCTCTCCCGAGGGGAAGAAGATCGCCCCGGACCTGACCGCTGGCGCGTACGGCGCGGTGCTCAATCGCGGGACCTACTTTGGTCACTGTGGGGTCCCCAGCTCGATGTCGCTCAGCATCTGTGCCGCCGTGCAGAACGGCCGCGCCGTGGGGGTGAGCATATACACCACCCCGAGTAACCCGCGGGTCGCAGGCTGCGTCGCAGCGGCCGTGCGAGGACTCCCGTTCCCCAGTCACCCCCGCCTCGACGTCACCCGCACCACGTTCGCCGCGCAATGAGCTCGGGCCGTGTACTGCTGGCCGTCCTCCTCGCGCTGGTCGCGGGGTGCAGCGTACCGGTTGCCGCGGATCTGGCTGAGAACGACGCGAATCAGATCGTCGTCGCCTTGGAGACCAATGGCATCGGCGCCCAGAAGCAGAACGACCCGGCCAACGACGGGCGCTGGCAGATCACGGTGGCGCGAGCCGACACGTCCACCGCCGTCCGAGTCATGCAGAGCGAGGGGTTGCCGCCGCCGGATTCGCCGGGAGTGCTCGAAGCCCTGGGCGAGCGCAGTCTCGTGCCCAGTCGGGCCAGCGAGCACGCCAAGCTGATCGCGGGCACAGCGGGTGAGCTGGAGCGCTCGCTACGCGCCGTCGACGGCGTGCTGTCCGCCCGAGTGCACCTGGCGGTTCCCGTCCGCGACGCATGGGACCCCCTCCGCGACGGCAGCGTAGGCCCCACTGCGGCCGTGTTGCTCCGATACCGCGGCAACCAAGCCCCACTGAGCACGGACGCCGTCCGCCGCCTGGTTGCCGGCGCCGTGCCGGGCCTGTCCGCCGATCGAGTGAGCGTGGTGGCCACACCGGTCGCACCTCCCGCCACCGACTCGCCCGCCCTGTCGCATTTCGGGCCCTTGTCCGTCACCCGCTCCTCGCTCACGCCACTGCGTGTCCTGGTGGGTGTCGCCGCCGGTCTGAATCTCCTGCTCATCGTGGTGGTGCTGATCTTGTGGGCCCGGATGCGGCGCTTCCACTCCACCGTCGCTGGTGCACGCTCCGCTGTGGCCGCCGCCGGGCAGGACGGGCATTGATCCGTCTCAGCCGGGTCACCAAAGCCTTTGATCGGCCGGTGCTTTCCGGGGTGGATCTGGAGGTTCCCGAAGGCTGTCTCTACGGGCTGATCGGTCCGGGCGCGGCCGGCAAGTCGCTGGTGCTGAAGCTCGTCACGGGCCTGTTGCGTCCCGACTCGGGCACCGTGTCGGTGGACGGCTGCAACGTCACGGCCCTCAGCGAGCTCGAGCTCGGCGAATTCCGTAGGCGCATCGGCATGCAGTTTCAGAACAACGCTCTGTTCGACTCCATGACCGTCGCCGACAACGTCGCCTTCCCCTTGCGACGGCTCTTCGATCTTCCCGACGAGGACGTCCGCGCACGCGTGGCCGAGCGTCTGCAGGACGTCGGGTTGCCCGGCTTCGAGGATCGCCTCCCGGCAGGACTCAGCGGTGGGCAGAAACGGCGGGTCGGTATCGCCCGCGCCACCATCACCGAACCCCCACTGGTCCTGTACGACGAGCCCGCCGCCGGCCTGGACCCGGTCACCAGTCAGAAGATCTTCGATCTGCTTCGCCGGGAGCAGCAGGCCAGCGGAGCGACCGTCATCATGGTGTCCAGCGATCTCGACCGCCTCCTGACGGTCACCGACCGAGTCGGCATGATGTACCGCGGCACCCTCATCTTCGACGGCACCACGGCAGAGGCTCAACAGAGCAGCGATCCGCGCGTGCATCAATTCGTGCACGGGTTGCCCGACGGCCCGCTGTAGGGCCGTGGGCTACCCAAACACGAGATAGCCGGCGCCACTGATCAAGAAATCGAGAATGATGACGGCGAGGGAAGAATTGACCACGGCGCGGGTGGTCGCTTGCCCCACCCCCTCGGAGCCGCCATAGGCGGTGAGCCCGCAATAGCCGCTGATCACCGGAATGGCCGCGCCGTAGGCGACGCACTTGCAGAGCCCGACGGACACGTCGCCCACGTCCAGCAGTTGCCCGCTGACGAACGTCCGGGGGTTGATGTCGAAGTAGACGTAGCCCGTGTACGTGCCCGTGGCGGTGGCCACCGCGGCGGCCAGCACCACCAACATGGTGGTCATGACGACGCTGGCCACGAAGCGCGGCTTGAGCAAGTAGTCGATGGGGTCGGCCGCGCACATGCGGAGCGCGTCCACTTGCTCGGTCACCACCATGGAACCGATCTCCGCGGCAATCCCCGCTCCCACGCGGGTGGCCAGCATCAGGGCGCAGATGGTGGCGGCGAGATCCCGCACCAGTAGCTCCAGGTAGGTGGCTCCCAAGAGGGACAGGTCGGGCACCACCCGCTTGGTCTGTAGCCCCGTCTGGTAGACGAAGATCATCCCGATGAACCCCATGACCACGCACAGGAACACCAACGAGCGGTTCCCAATCTCATACATCTGCGTGGCCACGGCCCCCCGCTGAGTGCTCCCCCTGAGCAGGAAGAACAGCGTCCGCCCGAAAACCGACCCCAGCGCGCGCCCCGATGCCACGAGACCCCGCACCACGCCGCCCAACGCGGCGGCACCGCCGGTCGTCCCCGCTGGGTCGTGCCGCACGGCGCCGTCGTCGGGCGGAGCGGGCTCGGGGGGGTTCGCGTCGTTCACGAGCCCCCGTAGGCGAAGGAAACCACGTAGTCGAGCACGAACACTCCCATCGCACTGACGACGACGGTGGCGTTGACGCTCCGCCCCACTCCCGGCGCCCCTCCCTGAGTGCTGATCCCGAACTGACAACTCGAGAGCGCGATGATCAGACCGAACGCGACGCTCTTGAGCAAGCCGTGAAAGAGGTCCGAAACGCCCAGTAGGCCGCCGGTCAATCCCTGGTAGAAGACCATGGGCGCAACCCCCAAGAGCCCCCAGCCGACGTAAGCTGCGCCCAACAGGGCCAGCCCCACGGCAAACACCGTGGACAGGAACAGCGTGCACACGATCCCGGCAAACCGGGGAACCAGGAGAAAGCTGATGGGGTCGATCGCCAGGGCGCGCAGCGCGTCCACTTGCTCGGTCACCACCATGGTTCCGAGCTCCGCGGTGTTGTTCGCGCCCACGCGACCGGAAATCATCAGGGCCACCAGCAGCGGACCGATCTCTCGCAAGATGCCGAAGCCGGCGCCCCAACCGAGCAAGCCGTGGGCCCCGTAGCGCTCAACGACCGGCGCCGCCTGGATCACCATGATTCCGCCGGTGAAGATCGCGGTGATCACCACGATGGGCAACGACCGAACCCCCATGCGATAGAGGCTCCGCATCAACTCGTCGTAATCGAAGTCGAACCGCACCATGCGCGAGGCGATCCGCCCCAGCAGGACACCCATGGCGCCCACTTGCGTCAGGCTGTGCAGGAAGAGGGAACCGACTTGCGCCACCGCATCTGGCGACTCCGTTGCTGGCCGGGGCATGTGCTTCTATCTGAGGTCTACACCGACCCGCCCTGCGGGCGCGACCTCATCGTGAGTGCAGCCCACTGTTGGGCGGTGCGATGGAGCACCAGCCGTAGCAGCACTGCCGCAGGCCCACCTGGCGCCGCTGCGTCGTGAGCAGGGGATCGAACAGCACACCGGGCGGGGCAAAGAAGACCACCGACTCCGGTGGCCGGATGCTCCGCGGGCAGCGGTCATAGGGCGGTGCACTGGGATAGCTCGTCCCCTGCTCCGGCTCCTCGAAGCAGTAGCTCTCCCGAATGGCGAGGCCGTCGCTGCAGCGGGCGTTCGGATCCACCTGGGTGGCGTCCGCCAGGGGGATGCGGGCGCACCAGCTGAAGCAGCAGGTGTGACCGGGCGGCATGCGAGCGCGCATGTGCGCCGTGTAGCTCGCGTCGAACACTGCCACGGTGGGTGTCGGATCGATCTCTCCTTGGTGGCCCTCCACGTGCCCGGGACACTGGGAGTACGGCTCCGGTGCGGGAAGCGCCGAGCGGAGGGGCAGCAGGTCGTCGCAGAAGTACTCCCGGGCCTCGTCCACCCCACAAACGCGTGGACTGTGCTCCCAGTACCCCGGCGGAGGCGCTTCCGCCTGATCCGACACCGACGAGCTGCCGCAACCGGCGACGCCGGCTCCTATCCAGGCCAGCCAGGTCCACCGACGCGGCCAGCCCGAGGTGCTGGCCCCGAGCCACAGGCGGTGGACTGGCTGGCTGGCTCTCATGTCGACTTTCGGGTCCGTGCTCTCTCCGGAGACCTCCCCCGAGACTCCAGAGGGGCGCCGTGCAGCCAGCAAGGGCCGTGCCATCGCGGCTGCGCGGGTTGGGAGATCTGCGTCGGCCCATTGAACCCGCAAGTGCCCCAACCGGGCAATCCGTCCGCGAAATGGTGACACTCCGGCGTCAGCCGGCACGGTCCGGCCGCGCTGCTGGTCCGCTGGCCCAACCCGGGGGCGCCCCAACATGTGCCACCTCCCGGGCCCAGTCGCTGTACCTTTGTGCCCCAACCCTCCGTGATCCGCTTCCGGCACGTCAGCAAGAGCTTTGGGCCCAAGGCCGTTCTCCGCGATGTCAGCTTCGACGTTCGAGATGGCGAGGTGCTCTTCATCATCGGGGCCTCGGGAGTCGGCAAGAGCGTGCTCATCAAGCACCTGGTCGGGCTGCTGCAACCGGACGGAGGCGAAATCTGGCTCGACGATGCGGAAGTCAGCCGCCTCAGTGAGCGGGAGATGTACGCGGTGCGCAAGAAGTGCGCGATGGTGTTTCAGCACGCCACGCTCTTCGACTCCATGACGTGCGCGGAGAACGTCGCGCTGCCCTTGCGCAAACATCGGCAGGTTCCACCCGGCGAGATCGGCGCGGAAGTCCGTCGGTTGTTGGACCAGGTGCACATGCTCGAGTTCGCCGATCGGTACCCCGCAGAGCTCGGTGACGGCATGCGCAAGCGGGTTGCCATCGCGCGTGCGCTCACCTTGCAGCCTCGGTACGTGCTCTTCGACGAACCGACCACCGGCCTCGATCCCGTGAGCGCTCGACGTGTCGATCAACTGATCCGAGAGCTCAGCGACCAACTCGGCGTCACCAGCATCGTGGTCTCGCACGATCTGGTGAGCATCTTCGGCATCGCTGACCGCATCGTGATGCTGTACAAGGGAGAAGTGAAGCTATTGGGCGATCCGAGTCGATTTCGCGCATCCGAGGACGAGATCATCCAGCAATTCATCAACGGGCGAGCGGAAGGCCCGATGGAAGCCTAGGCCCCACTCACCACGCGCAAGTCCATGAGCCAGCGATCCATCGAAGCCAAAGTCGGGGTACTGATTCTGATCGCCCTCGGCTTGCTCGCCGCGTTCATCGTCATCATGGGTGGGCTCAGCTTCGAGCCGACTTTTGGTGTGCTGGTCGACTTCGACAATCCAGGAGCTCTCCAGACCGGCGCTCCGGTGAAGATTGCCGGCGTGAAAATTGGCCGGGTGTCGGAGCTGCAGTTTCGCGGAGGCGAAATCGATCCCGCCACCGGGGAGCCCGTGCCGACGATTCGTGTGGTGACCGAGCTCGAGGCCAAATACAAGAAGGCCATCCACGACGATTCACTCTGGTACATCACCACGCAGGGCGTGCTCGGCGAGCAGTTCCTGGCGGTGGAGCCAGGCTCCCACGACCGACCGTTGCTGCAAGATGGAGCGGTCGTGCACGGCGTGAGCCCACCCCGCCTCGATCTGCTGCTCAGTGAGAGCTACGAGCTGTTGCACAAGGCCTACCTCAGCATCTCGAAGCACGAGGACAAGCTCGGGGAGACCTTCCTGGGTCTGCACGCAACGCTCACCGGCACCGGAGACTTCTTCCAGCACAACCGTGGCCGACTCGACAGCATCGTCACCAACACCGAAGCGCTCACCGTGGAGGCCCAAGACACGCTCAAGGAAGCGCGAGAGCGGTACGTATCCGGCCCGCAGGCGCAGCGCATCATGAACAACCTCGAGCGCAGCACCACCACTCTGGACCGCGACCTCGGCCCGTTGGTGTCGGACAGCCGCGAGGTACTCGCGGATGCGAAGAAGCTCTCGCGTGCGCTGGCGTCCGAGGAGCAGCTCAAGCGCTATGGGCAGATCACGCGTGACCTGAGCACGGCCAGCGCTCAGGCCAAGCAGGCGGCCACCGGCGCCAACGGCCTGGTCACCCGCGTGAGTCGCGGCCAGGGCACCGTGGGGGCGCTGCTCGTCGACGAGGCCGTCTACGACGATCTGCAGGAGATGCTGCGCGACCTGAAGCACAATCCGTGGAAGTTCTTCTGGCGCGAGTAGGGCTCGCCCGCCTCGCGCGGGCAGCGCGAGAGGCAACCTCGGGCTGCCTTCACCCCAGCGTCAGCAGTAGATCGCCTTCTTCCACCGACTGACCGGCGCTCACGACGACGCGTTCCACGCGGCCCGGGCCCGGGGCCTCGACCGGGATCTCCATTTTCATCGACTCGAGCACCACCAGCAGCTGGTCCAGCTCCACCGCTTCTCCCTCCGAGACTTCAACCTTCCAGACGATTCCAGTGATGTGTGAGCGAACGTCGGTGGGCATCGGGCGGGACTCTATCACCCTCGGCCCGCCGTGGCGGCCCCGCCGGGGCTGGGACGCCGGCCAATTCGGCGCACGCCACAATCTTCCGAGATCCCAGGCCACCCAAGCCCTCCCGGTCGCTCGTGTCGGAAAGGGAGCAAGAAGTCTGGGCTCGCGCCAGGCTTTGGACTACATTTTGCGGAACAGATCCGTTGAGAATTTCCCCGCGGATTGGTATTCGCGGGCGTACAAGTCCCCACGAATTCTCCGCCGGCCTCCCAGGCCGCATCGAGGAACCCACCCATGGCCGAACAGAAGGAAAGCTCGGTTCTCTTCTCCCTCAAGGAATTGATGAACCTCGAAGAGGATCGCATCAAAGAGGAAGAGGTCGAGAAGGAGCGCCTTGCAAAGGAGGAGATGGAGCGCAAGGCCGCAGAGGAGCGCGCCGCCCGCGAGGCCGAGGAGGCCCGGATTCGAGCCGAGGAAGAGGCTCGTCGGACCGAGGAGCAACGCCGCCGTGAGGAGTCCGCACGGCTCGAGGCCATCCAGGCGGGCGAGCTCGAGAAGGCGCGCGCCTCAGCCGAGCACCAGGCCAAGATGGAGGCACTCACGGCTCAGCAGCGCCACGAGGCGCAGCTCGCGAACATCACCCAGGACAAGCACAAGAAGCGCCTGCAGATCGGCCTGGCTGTGGTTGCGATCGTGCTGGTGGGTGGCGGTATTGGCGGAGGTCTGGCGTGGAAGTCGTCCGCCGACCGCTCCGCGCGGGAGAAGGCGGCACTCGAGGCCGAACGCAAGGCCACCGAGGAGCGCCTGGCATCGATCCAGCGTGAGTTCGAGCAGGCCAAGAAGAAGGAGGACGCGCTGAAGGATCGGCTTGCCTCCGTCAAGGACGAAGCCGAGCGCGCCCGGATTGAGTCCGAGCTCGCCAAGGCGAAGAAGGAACGTCAGGCTGCCGGCAGCGCCGTTCGAGGTGCCGCCACCAAGAAGCCCTCGGGCGGTCCGAAGCCCTGCAACTGCCCGCCAGGCGATCCGCTCTGCTCGTGCCTGTGAGCGCACCCGCTTCGCTGCCGCCGCGCAGTCGGCTGGTCTTTCCGCTCGATTTTCCCACCCTGGCCGAAGCCCGGCGCGGAGCTCGATTGGTTCGAGAGTCCGCGGGGGTGCTCAAGGTCGGCCTGGAGCTGTTCGTCCGCGAAGGTCCGCCTGCGGTTGGCCTCGGGCCCGAGCTCGGCTGCGACGTGTTCCTGGATCTGAAGCTCCACGACATTCCCCAGACCGTGCGTCGAGCAGTCGGCTCGGCGGCCGCTCTGGGCGTGCGCTACCTGACGGTGCACGCCGGTGGCGGTCCGCGAATGCTCTCGGAGGCGGTGGCTGCGGCCGAGGGCAGCGGCATCACGCTGCTCGGAGTGACGGTGCTGACGTCGCTCGACGCGGACGACCTGCGGGCAGTCGGCGTTGCGGCTGCCCCTGCAGAGCAGACGCTGCAGCTCGCCAAGCTGGCGTGCTCCGTCGGCATCGGTGGGCTGGTCTGTTCCACCGCCGAGGTGGCGCGGCTCCGAAGCGAGCTTCCGCCGGACGTGGTGCTGGTCACGCCCGGGATCCGTCCCCGCGGTGCCCAGGCCGACGACCAGAAGCGAGTTGGCACCCCCGCGAGCGCGATCTCCGCCGGTTCGACCCTGCTGGTGGTGGGACGACCCATACGGGACGCCGCCGATCCTGCCGAGGCGGCCCGCGCGATCGTGGCCGAAATCGCCGATGCCGCCGGGTAGCGTTCCCCCCCCGAACGGCGCCGCGGGCAGCGATAGCGCAACTCGGCTGGTGGTCGGCCTCCAACCGGTTCGCGAAGCCATCCGCGTCCACGGGAGCCAAGTCGCGCGCGTCCTCGTCGAAAAGGGAGACTCCGGCCGCCTGCAGGCGCTGGCGCGCTTCGCTCGGGATCAAGCCGTCCCCCGGGTCGAAGAGGTCTCACGGGGCGCGCTGGATCGGCTGAGCGGTGGGGTGTCCCACCAGGGCGCGCTCGCGTGGGCACCCGGGCTCGTGCTCTCCCGAATCTCAGAGCTCCTCGCCACCCCGCACCTGGTGGCCCTCGCCCTGGACGGGATTCAGGATCCTCAGAACTTCGGAGCGATCATTCGCAGTGCCGTGGCCCTGGCGTCGGCCCCCATCCTCTGGGGCGAGCACGCGTCCGCCCCGCTCAGCCCTGCCACCTTTCGCGCCTCGGCCGGGGCCATCGAGCATGCCTGCCTCTGTCGAGTGCCCTCGCTGCGGAGCGCACTTCAGGAAGCAGCGACGCAAGGCGTGGCCGTGGTCGGGTTGGACGCCCACGCCGAGACGAAGCTCGGAGACGTGGATCTCAAGCGCCCCACGGTGCTGGTGATCGGCAACGAGCACGAGGGGCTGCGCCGGGCGATTCGCCGGAGTTGCTCGACGCTGGCGTGTCTGGTGCGTCCGGGAAAGATCGACTCGCTCAACGCTTCGGTGGCCGCTGGCATCGCGCTCTACGAAATCGCGATTCAGCGTGAATTATCCAGGACATAGCGTGCACCACTTCAGGTGGTGGTCCAATTCGTTCGAGACCACTGAACGCACGTCGGGCGTCATACTCCACCGAACTCCATTGAATGGACCGCCCAGAACGCGCACGACGGCCATCCCTTCCAGCTGGTGTTTCGGTGGGTTGGCCCACCACTCCGAGCTAGATGCCTGAGCTTGACTCGCGTCCTTGAACCAGAGGTTTACGAACTCGGACTCTGGCGTGCAAGCACGCGACCCAGCACGCATATTGCGCGATCGATCTCGGCCGTTCCGGTCTCGTCTCCCCAGCTCACGCGAATCGCTCCTCGCGCTCGCTCGAGGCCCAGCATCTCCTCCACCACCGGCGAGGCTTCCAAGCTGCCGGCGCTGCACGCGCTACCGCTGGAGACGCACACCCCCTCCAGGTCGAGCGCCGCCACCAGCTCGTCGCCGAGCCAGCCCGGGAACGAGGCATTGCTCACGTGTGGCAGTCTCGACTCCTCGGCTCCGTTGATGGCTCCCCATTCGCGCACGGTGGCTTCCCAGCGATCCCTGAGCTCGCGAAGCGCAGCATATCGCGGCACGCTCTCGGTGGCCCACCTTGCGGCCACTTCGAACCCCGCAGCCAACGCGGCGTCGAGAGTTCCAGCGCGCAAGCCCCGTTCCTGAGCGCCACCGCGCAGGAGCGGCTTGGGGGCTGCGCCCGGGCGCCACGCGAGCGCTCCGATGCCTTTGGGGCCGCGGATCTTGTGTGCGCTCACCGCGATACTGTCCGCGGCGCTCCACAGAGACGCGTCGAGCTTCCCCACCGCCTGGACCGCATCGACGTGCAAGCGCGCACCGCCCGCGTGCACCCTCTCGGCAAGCTCCTCCAGCGGCTGAATGACCCCGGTTTCGTGGTTTGCGGCGGACACCGCCGCGACCGCGCCGGGCGGCAGCCGACCCAGGCTCGCGCCCAGGGCGTCTGCCCGCAATCGACCCCCAGCACTGACCGCGACCCACTCCACGGGTACCCCGCTCGACGCGAGCGCCTCGGCTACCCGGACGACAGAGGGGTGCTCCGTCCGGCTGAGCACCAAGCCCACGGCCCGGTGCAGGGCGAGATTGTTGGCTTCGGTTCCGCCGGACGTGAACACCACGTCTCGAGCGTCGACCCGCACGAGCGCCGCCACCGCGGCCCGCGCCGCCTCGAGCTTCCCCCGAGCGCGGCGACCGGCCGCGTGAATGCTGGACGGGTTGCCCCACGTTTCCCGAAGCGCGACGCGCATGGCCTCGACCACGTCCGGGTGGGGTGGGGTCGTGGCATTCCAGTCGAGATACGTCTCGCGCTCGCGGTGTTTGCCGGTCACGCCCACGTCCGTCAGAGAGTACCCGGCGCGTGCTGCTCGACCACCAGGAAGAAGGCGGCGCCGCTCAGGTGAACCCCGCCGATCATCTCTTCCGACGGCGAGACGACTCGCACGTCACCCCCGTGCCCCTGCGCGATGCCCCGGACGATGGCCAGACCGATGCCCGTTCCACCGTGAGACCGTGTCGGCGACCCGTCGACCTGGTAAAACGGGTCGAAGAGCCGCTCGAGCTTTTCGGGCGGAACACCGGGTCCCGTATCGGCGACACACACCTCGAACTGCCCCGAGGGGAGCGGGCGCACCCGAATGCCCACCGTCCCTCCGCGGGGGGTGAACTTGGCGCCGTTGTCGAGCAGCTGCTCGATGGCGCGACCCAGTCGGTCCGCGTCGCCTTGCCCGCGCAGGTCAGCGTCGGGGATTTCAGTAACCAGCTCGCACCGGGCACGCTCCAGCACCTGCGTCTTCTGCGCCACCGCCTCGTTGACCAGCGCCACCAGGTCGTATTCCGTTTGCGTGAATCTGAGCCGCCCGGTCTCCAGACCCGTCACGTCCAGGAGGTTGTCGATCAGACTGCGCAGGCGTTGCACGCAGTCCCCCATGGCGCTCAGCGCCTTGTCCTGAGCCGGCGCCAGCGGACCGAGCTCGCCGTCGCCGAGCAGCTTGACGTAGCCGACGATGGGCGTCATCGGGGTGGCGAGCTCGTGCGAGATGTTCCGGTAGAACTCCTTCCTCGCCTGGTCGAGCTCCATCAGCCGAGCATTGGCCGAGCTCAGCTCCGCTACCTTCTCCTCCAGATGCGCCACGATGCGCTGGCTCTGTAGCCGCAGGTGCTCGTCGACGCGATCGGGAGATCGCTCCTCGCGATGCCCGCTTAGATAACCGCTCACCGTCTGGACGAAGGACCGAGCGTCGATGGGTTTCTGGAGGTAGCCGTCGCACCCCACCGCGAGGCTGGTCTCACGGTCGCCCTCGGCCGTGATGGCCACGATCGGGACTCCGGCCAGACCCGATTCGCTCCGCAGGCGCAGGGTGACCTCGTACCCGTCGAGCCCGGGTATGGCGATGTCCACGAGCACCAGGTCGGGCCGGGTCTCGCACGCCTTCCTGACCCCATCCAGCCCGTCGGCAGCGTCGATCACCTCGAAGCCCGCGGGCGTCAGGAGCTTGCGCACGAGCAAGCGATTGGCCGGGTCGTCCTCGATGTGAAGAATGCGGGCCACTGTCAAAAAGTGAGTTATCTCGCGTCCTCTCGTTAGGCAAGGCCGGAAGGCCTCGGAGAGCGCCCGCACATCCTGTGGCGTCGTTCCTCCGGCCCGCCACCCGGGTGCGCCGGCCACTCGCAAAGCGTTTGTACGGAACGCTTGCAACCCACCCGGAGTCGGCAATACCAAGGTCGGGATGTCCGCTACCCGCGCCACCGTGCTGTGGCTTCCTCTGGTCTTGCTCGCAGCTTGCGCCGACCTCACCGCCCCGACCACAGACGGAGAAGTCGCCAACCAACCACCGACCCCGGCTCCGAAGCGGGCCGAGCCGGAGCAGCCCGCACCCAAGCCCACACCGGCCCGGCGCGCCCCGGCTGCGGATGCCGAACGGGTGAGCGCCTCGCACATCTTGATCGCATACCAGGGTGCCAACCGCGCACGCGCCACGCGCAGCAAGGACGAAGCTCGCAAGCTCGCCGAACAACTCGCCCGCCAAGCCAAGGGTGGTGCGGACTTCGCGAAGCTCGCCGTGGAGCACTCCGACGACCCCAGCGCCAAAAAGCGCGGTGGCGACTTGGGCACCTTCGAGCGCCGACGCATGGTCAAGCCGTTCGCGGACGCCGCGTTCGCCTTGAAGCCCGGAGAGATTAGCGGTGTCGTCGAGACGCCATTCGGTTTCCACATCATCAAACGGACGAAGTAACCGTGGCCAAGCCCGGGGGCAGAAAGCACATTCTGGTCGTGGACGACGACCCTGACGTGGCCCAGATGCTGGAGCGCTACTTCGCCCGGTTGTATGACGTCACCGTGGCCAAGGATGGCCCCGAAGCTCTGGCCGCGGCCGATCGCATCCCCCCACCCGACCTGGTCCTGCTCGACATCATGATGCCCGGGATCGACGGCCTCGGCGTGGCGCATCGACTGCGCATGATGCCCGAGCTCAAGCAGGTCCCCATCATCTTCGTCACGGCCAAGGACGGGCCCATGGACGTCATCAAGGGCATTCAGGCCGGCGCGCGTAACTACATCACCAAACCCTTCAAGTTGGAGGATCTGAAGGAGAAGGTGGAGAAGGCGCTTGGGCAGTGACCGAAGCGAAGCCGCGTGAGCCCAAGCCCGCGCGCAAGCGAAAGCGACGCGACGCACGCCAACCGAAGGCGGCTGCGGCCGCGGGCGTAGCCCTGCTCAATGGACGTTGGGCCTACGGGCTGGCGCTGCTGAGCGGAGTCCTCTACTTCCTCGCCTTCCCTGGCGTCGAAGTGTGGCCCCTGTCCTTCGTGGCGCTGGTCCCGCTCGTGGTGGCCCTGCAGGGGCAGACTCCGCGCCGCGGCGCCGCGCTCGGATGGCTCGCTGGATTCACGATGACCATGCTCGGCTTCTACTGGCTGCTGGGCATGCTCCAGGAATTCAGCGGCTTCCCCACGGTGATCTGCTTCCTCCTGATGGCGCTCCTCTGCGGCTACCAAGCGGGTCGGATCGGGCTGTGCGGCTGGCTTTTTGCCCGAGCCCAGGCGCGAGGATGGCCCGCCGGGCTCGCGTTTGCCTTGGCCTTCGGCGCCAGCGAGCTCGTCTTCCCGTTGGTCTTTCCCTGGACCTACGCGGCCACGGTCCACGACGTGCCGGCGCTCACGCAGACGGCCGAGCTCTGGGGCCCCATCGGCGTGGCCCTGGTGTTGGTGGCCGCCAATCTGGGCCTCTCCGAGTTGGTGTTGGCCCGCCTGCAGCACCGCCGGGCTCGCTTCAAGCTGGTGGGCGCTTTGCTGGCCGTGCCGGTGGTCGCCGCCGCGTATGGAGCCGTCCGCATCCCGCAGGTGGACGCCGTCACTCGGAATGCACCCCAGGCGCGGGTCGGCGTGGTCCAGGCCAATCTCGGGTTGATGCAGAAGCGCACGCATCCGGCGGAAGGGCTCCAGCGCCATCTCGACCTGACGCAACGGCTGCAGCAGGACCGAAAGCTCGACCTGGTCGTGTGGCCCGAAACCTCGGTATTCGGCGCGGTGTACGAAGCGGACGCCTACCGGGTGTTGCGCCAGCGCGTGACCCAGTACCTCGGTGTCCCTGCCATCTTCGGCTCGGTGTTGCTCCGGCCCGTGAACGACGTGCGAAAACGGGTTGCCTTCAACTCCGCTCTGCTCAGCGACGAGCGCGGATTCATCTGCGACTCGTGTCGGTACGACAAGCAGTTCCTGCTCGCTTTCGGCGAGTACCTGCCCCTCGGGGACACGTTCCCGGTGATGTACCAGTGGTCGCCGAACTCGGGGCGTTTCTCGCCGGGCACTTCGCTCGAGCCGCTGCCCCTGGGCGACCGCGAGATCGCCGTCTTCATTTGCTACGAGGACATCATCCCCGGTTTCGTCAACTCCATCGTGCGGTCCGGCACGCCCGATCTGCTGGTCAACCTCACCAACGACGCTTGGTTCGGGGACACGACCGAACCGTGGATCCACCTGGCCCTGGCCAAACTCAGAGCCGTCGAGCACCGGCGGTTCCTGGTGCGGGCCACCAACAGCGGCGTCAGCGCCATCGTGGACCCGGTGGGCCGCGTCGTGGCCAACACCGGTACCTTCATCCAGGACTCCATTTCGGCGGACGTCGCCTGGCTCCGGCCCACGACGGTTTTCGGCGTGATTGGAAACGCCCCCTGGTACGTCGTTTCCCTGGCCTCGATCGTGTTGGCGTTCGCCTTCCGTCGCCCGCGGACAAAGCCGAGTCATTCTGAGGACTAACCCCACCGGCGGCGCTCCAAACGGTGAGAAGATTGCCCCCCGGCCGGCGGGTGGGCGAATATCGCGGTTCGTCCCCTCGTCCATCCCCATGCCGGTCGGTCGGAGCGCTCCGGTCGAGCGGAGGGTCCCTGGGAATTTCACAGACGGTTTCGCGTATGGCTCAAAGAGGGGATCCACCGACCGTACGACTTGCTTTAACCCTGTGCGGCGGTAGAAGCTCAGCATCAGCAAAAGTTGCTCTTGGTACAGGCGAGGCTACGAAAGGGAGACAGTAGCTATGGAATCTTGGCGTAGATTGGCGGTTCTGGGTTTGTTGGTTGGCTTCTTCGCTGGCGGCTGCGTGATCACCAGCGGTGACGACGACGACGATGACAGCTCGAGTTCGGCAGGCTCGGGCGGCACCGACGAAGGCAGCGGCGGTAGCGACAGCAGCTCCGGTGGTTCCGACACTGGAAGCGGTGGTGCCGCGGGCGGAACGAGTGACGGCGGCGCTGGGCCGTGCGAGCAATCGATCGCCGACAACTGCGGAACGGAGTGGGCGGCCTGCACCGGAGACTGCCTCGTTGAACTCGACAATGCCCAAATATGCTTGAGGGACATCATCAACACGTCTGGGCAGCCCACTGCCACCGAACAGTCCGAGTGCGCCGAGGCGGCCGGTATCGACGGCGACCTCATCACCACGCCCTTCAGCGACCTGTTCGGCTGCATGTGGTGCAACGAAGCCATTGCTGACCTGTGTCTCGGTGGGTTCGATGACCCCATCGACTGCGTGGGCGCGGGCGGTGCGGGCAGCTGAGCTTCCCGCGACGAACGAACCCAACACATAGCGAAGCGCCCGGGCCCCCAGCGGCCTGGGCGCTTTCGTTTGTGCGCCTGCGCTCTACATCCCCATCGACTTCTTGAAGCGCTTGGCGTCCGCAAACATGTCCACGTTGGTGAACACGTAGGTCGCCTCTTGGTCGGGCGCTTCCCGGGCGATCTCGGCCAGGCGCTCGATCGCCGGATCCTCGTACCGCGACTTGTGCCCCGCAGGGCCGGGCAAGCGGTAGTACGCCTCGCTGCGCTTGGACAGCCCGTGATTCAGTGGATCCCGACAGGACAGCGTCCGCGTCTCGTGCGCCAATGCGTCCGCGTCGTCCGGGCTCCACGCGCTGCCGGGTTCGAACACGACGCGATCGAACTGCTCGCGCACGCTGATCAGGAACTCCTTGAGCGCCGCCTTGTTCGACCGCGACTGCGTGAAGTCGGCAGGGGCGGTGAAGACAGCGGTCGTCGCGTCCAGTTCCTTGGCGACCTCACCCAAGTTCTTGAGCGCCATCTCGATCACCTTGCCCGAGCGGAAGCCTTCCTGACCGACCTCGCGTGGTCCGAGCAATGCAAAGGAGAATCCGTTCGGTGCTTCGCGGCGCCAGCGACGCAACGTTCCCGGCCCGGGCACGGCCAGGAAGGTCTCCTGCACCTCCACGAACAGGTACTCCTTGAAGTACCTCGTGGCAGGCACGGCAAAGCCCGCGCAACCGACGGTAATCATGGGGACGCAACCGTAACACAGCCGCGCTGCCAAGGGCGCCGCCGAACCAACCCTAGGCCGGCCAGTCGCTCCTAATCTCCGCCCTAGATTGGCTCCACGTCCGGCTCGGGCTCACCGAGAATGCGTCGCGCCAGCGCTCGGCCCAGCTGACGCGCCGCGGCCCGAACGGCCTCGTCGTGGCGTGTGGACTCGAGCACACCATCCGGGCCACCGCCGTAGCTCTCCACCCTGCGCATGTCGCCGGTGTCCCGGCGCGGAGGACCGCCGGGCTCCTGCTCCACCCACGCGCGGCCGAGCACGCCCACGGCCGAGCCCCGTGCCAGCGGCGTCCTCGCTTGCCCCGGCGCCGGGGGCGGCGCCGCGATCCCGGAGGACTGCTCGTCGATCCTGAGCACTTCCACCACCATCCTGGGATAGTCCGTGCCCGAGCCGAGCTGCCCTGCCCGACTGAGCTCGGACCGCGCTCCGGCCAGCGCCGCGTGCACCACGCCGCTCCGCGGTGCCTTGGGATCGGCTGGGGCGACGCTCAGGCGCTCAGCGACCGGCCGCGCCTCGTACGCCGGCTGATATCCACACCCGATCAGCAGCAGAATTCCAATGAATCCAAATGGTAAGCATCTAAGTTTCACGGGAAACAACAGGCTTTGCACACCCCACCAGCCGTTCAGTGATCCGACACTCACCCCACGATGAGATTGATGATTCGCCCGGGGACGTACACCAGCTTCCTGAGGGTCTTGCCTTCGACGAAGCGGGCGACGTTGGCGTCCCCGAGGGCCGCAGCCCGGGCCGCGTCCTCGCCGGCGTGACGGCCGAGACTCACCCGCCCGCGCACCTTGCCGTTCACCTGCACGGCGATCTCCACGACGTCGTCGACGCACATGCTCTCGTCGTGCTCTGGCCAGACCGCGTCGGCGATGCAGCCGGTCGGGGGCCGCGGCCCGACGTGCTCCCAAAGCTCCTCGCACAGGTGCGGAGCAAACGGCGACAGGATCAGTAGGAGTCTGTCGACGGCCTCCCGCGGCGGCCGCTCCTGAGCTGCGAGGTGGTTGGTGAGGATCATCATCGCGCTCACCGCCGTGTTGAACCTGAGCGCTTCGATATCCTCCCCCACCTTCTTCACCGTGCGGTGCACCAACTTGCCGGTGGCGTCGTCCATCGCGTCTGCGCTGAGCTGGCGTTGGGCCACTGCATGAACGCGGTCCAGGAACCGTCGCACGCCCTGGATCCCGCTGGTCTGCCACGGCTTCACCTGCTCGAGTGGTCCCATGAACATCTCATAGACTCGCAGGCTGTCCGCGCCGAACTCGTCCACCATCCGATCCGGGTTGACGACGTTGCCGCGGCTCTTGCTCATCTTCTCCGCCACCGCGGCCAAGAGCACACCGTGCTCGGCGTGACGAGGCTGCCCGTCCCGCCACTCGACCTCGTGCTCCAGCACGAAGCGGGGCTCCACCTTCTCGCCGGTGTCTCCCAGTCGGTGCTCGCCGGCGTCACGATCGTGCACGACGCCGGGGTCGTCTCCACCTAGCGCACGCACGAGCGAGCCCGTGTCGTCGACCACGGCGTACCAGCGATAGGCGATGCCCAGGATCATTCCCTGGTGCACCAACTTAGTGAAGGGTTCCGCATGCTTGACCACACCAACGTCAAACAGCACCTTGTGCCAGAAACGAGCGTACAGAAGGTGCAGGACCGCGTGCTCAGCGCCGCCGACATACAGGTCCACGGGCATCCATTCGTCGTACGACTGCTGGCTGAAGATCTGGCCCTCGTTCTTCGGATCCAGGTACCTGAGGTAGTACCAGCACGAGCCCGCCCACTGGGGCATGGTGTTGGTCTCTCTCGCGTACCACTGGCCGTCGCGCTCGAAGAACCGCCACTCGGTCGCTCGCGCCAGTGGGCCCTGAGGATCGCCCGGGCGATAGTCGTCGAGCTCGGGCAAGAGCAGCGGCAGCTCGCTTTCGTGCATCGCCAGGGGCCTGCCGTAGTCGATTTCGTACGCGTCTCCACGCCGCGGATCTCCGCTCGTCCGGACCGGGAAGTAGATGGGGATCGGCTCGCCCCAGTAGCGCTGCCGGGAGAAGATCCAATCACGCAGCCTGTAGTTGATCTGGGCGCGGCCGATGCCCTGCTGCTCCAAGTACTTCGTGATGTTCTGCTTCATCTCCGCGGTGGGCTGGCCGTCGAACTGGCCGGACCGAACCGCGATCCCGTCTTCGGTGTAGGCCGCATCCAGCGTCTCGTGCAGCCGCCCATCGGGACTCACCACTTCCACGACGGGCAAGCGGAACTGAGCTGCAAACTCGAAATCCCGCTCGTCGTGTGCGGGCACGCTCATGATCGCGCCCGTGCCGTAGGCCCCCAGTACGTAGTCGGCCGTGTAGATGGGGATCTGCTGTTGGTTGAGCGGGTTTCGCGCGTAGGCGCCGGTGAAGACGCCGGTCTTCTGCTTGCCCTGCGCCGTGCGCTCCAGATCGCTCTTGCGTCGCGCGGCCGCGGCATACGCCCGGACCGCCTCACGATGCTCGGCCGTGCAGAGCTCCTCGGTGAGCGCGTGATCGGGGGCGATCACCATGTAGGTCGCGCCGAACAGCGTATCCGGTCTGGTGGTGTAGACCCGAAGCGAGTCGTCGCGTCCCACGAGAGGAAAGTCCACCTCGGCGCCCTCGCTGCGGCCGATCCAGTCGCGTTGCTTCTGCTTGGTCTCGGGCCAGTCCAGCCCCTCGAGATCGCTCGCCAGGCGGTCGGCGTACCGGGTGATCCGGAGCTGCCACTGGCGCAAGGGCTGACGCACGACCGGAAAGCCACCGCGCTCGCTCTTGCCGTCGACGACCTCTTCGTTCGCCAGGACGGTACCGAGCTCTGGACACCAGTTGACCGGGACCTTGCCCTGGTAGGCCAGACCCTTCTCGAAGAGCCGGAGGAAGATCCACTGCGTCCAACGCAGGTACGCCGGGTCGGTCGTGTTCACTTCGCGGGACCAGTCGTAGGCAAAGCCGAGTCGCCGGAGCTGCTGGCGGAACACGTCCACGTTCTCCCCGGTGGTCTGCGCCGGGTGAGTGCCCGTGTTCATGGCGTGCTGCTCGGCCGGAAGCCCGAATGCGTCCCATCCCATCGGGTGGAGCACGTCGAAGCCGCGCATCCGCTTGTAGCGAGCGACAATGTCCGTCGCGGTGTAGCCCTCGGGGTGGCCGACGTGCAGCCCCTGCCCTGACGGATACGGAAACATGTCCAGGACGTAGAACTTCTCGCGGCCAGGGCGCCGAACCGCTCGGAACGTCTCGTGCTCTTCCCAGTGCTGCTGCCAGCGTGATTCGACGGCCAGATGGTCGTAGCCCATGGGCGCCGTGTAGCAGATCCGAGCCCCGAAAACAGGGCCGACGTGATTCGTCAGCGGGGCCCGACTACACTGGGCCGCAAGCATGACCGCTGCCGAGCCGCCACCCCTGCCCCCGCCCACGCATCGTGCGGGGGTGTCGCGCTTGCTCGGGATCCCCGACTACACCCGCCGTGCCACACAGCTCGTGTGGGCCACCAACCGACGGCTCGGGCTGCTCCTGGCGCTGCTCTCGGTGCTCGTCGCGCTGCTGCCGGTCGCGGCGGCGTACGTGGGAAAGCTCATCATCGACAGCGTCATCGCGGCCGCCGCCAGTCAGAGCGGCCCGGACCGCTGGCTCGCCTTGGGTTGGGTCGGCTTGGAGCTGGGACTGGTCGCCGCACTCACGGCCGCACAGCGGGCGCTCGGCGTGTGTGACTCGCTGCTGCGCGTCGAGCTCGGTCAGCGGGTCAGCGAGCTGGTGCTGCAGAAGGCAACCACGCTGTCGCTCCGTGACTTCGAAACGCCCGAGGTCTACGACCGCCTCACCCGCGCTCGCCAGGAGGCCGCCTATCGACCGGTCAATCTGGTGCGAGGGGCGCTGTCGATGGCCCAGGGGCTGGTGACGCTGCTGGCGTGCGGCGCGCTGCTCCTCGGCTTCTCCTGGTGGATTGGTCTGCTCCTGCTGAGCGCCGCTCTGCCGGCATTCCTGGTGGAGGCACGCTTCTCCACGGACGCGTTTCGCCTCTTCCGGTGGCGCTCGCCCGAAGCCCGACGTCAGCACTACTACGAGACCGTCCTCGGGCGTGACGACCACGCCAAGGAGGTCAAGCTCTACGGGCTCGGACCGCTTCTGCTCGAACGCCACCGCGCGATCTTCCGCCAGCTCTACGCCGAAGATCGGGCCCTGACGCTCCGGCGCGGCTTCTGGGGATTCGCGCTGGGAGTGCTGAGCAGTGCCGCACTGTATGCCTCGTACGCCTGGATCGCCTGGGACGCGGTCGACTCCCGGATCAGCATCGGGGAGATGACCATGTACCTGTTGGTGTTCAAGCAGGCGCAGAGCTCGATCTCGGCCACCCTGGGCGCCGTGGTGGCCATGTATGCCGACAACCTGTTCCTCTCCACGCTGTACGAGTTTCTCGACCAGCCCACGCACGAGACCGGTGGGGAGACGGGCCCAGGACCGAAGCCAGAAGATGGAATCCGCTTCGAGCGCGTCTGCTTCACGTATCCGGGCAAGGAGCGTCCGGTGCTCGACCACGTCACCCTGCACGTGCCCACCGGCACCAAGCTGGCACTGGTGGGGGAGAACGGCGCCGGCAAGACGACCCTGGTCAAGCTCCTGACTCGCCTGTACTCCCCCTCCTCCGGCCGCATCCTGCTGGACGGAAGACCGCTCGACGAGTGGAACCTCAGCGCGCTGCACCAGCGCATTGGCGTGATCTTCCAGGACTTCGTCCGCTACCAGCTTCGGGTATCGGACAACATCGGCGTGGGCGACGTGCGGGCCTACGACGACGAGGAGCGGTGGCGCGAAGCGGCGACCAAGGCGGACGCCGACCAGCTCGTCCGCGCACTGCCGGATGGCTATCACACCCAACTCGGACACTGGTTCTCACGGGGCCACGAGCTGTCGCTCGGAGAGTGGCAGAAGATCGCGCTCGCCCGAGGTTTCATGCGCCGAGACGCCGACATCTTGGTGCTGGACGAGCCCACGGCCAGTCTGGACGCCGAGGCTGAGACCCGAGTGTTCCAGCGCTTCGGCGAGCTCACCGACCGACAGACGGCCATCGTCATCTCGCACCGCTTCTCCACCGTGCGCATGGCCGGGCACATCGTGGTGCTGGACCAGGGCCGCGTGATCGAGAGCGGCTCGCACGAAGCGCTGGTCGCTCGAGGCGGAAAGTACGCGCGACTCTTCGAGCTCCAGGCCGCGCAGTACCGCTAGCGCTTCGCCTTGGTGAGCTTGCGCCGGAGCCGCGCGGTGCGTCGCGCGGTGGCCTCCTCGCTTTCTCCCGTGCCCTGCCGAACCCACTCCAGCGCCCGGAGCGGTGCTTTGACGTGGTGCTCGTAGAGCTTCGCGAGCTCGAGACGGATCCGGGGCTCGTTCACCTCGCCGCACAGGGTTTCGAAATCCTCCAGCGCGCTGACCCGGTCGCCCCGCGCCTTGGCGATCTCCGCTCGCGCTCTGAGCGCGGCCGGCTCTCCGGAACGCGCCACTGCCTCCTCCGCCGCCTGCTGTGCTTCGTCGAGGGCTCGAGCTCGCTTGAGCGTCAGGGCCAGCGAGGTCAGATCCCGCGGATCCAGCCGTTCGAGGGGCTCACCGTAGAGGCCGACCAGCGCCGCCATGCTGGTCACGTCCCACGCGTTGTGCTCGACCACGGGCCAGAGCCCCTCACTGTCTCCGGATCTGAGATAGTGCGCGTAGCGCTGCGGGACTTCGGCGCCGTCGATGTCTTCGGCGCGCACGAACCCGAGCACCCCGCTCTCGAGCGTGGCCAACCGACACTGTCCCAGCCGAGCCCGGTGCAGTCGACGCCCCACGTGCAAGAGGTCGAGGTGGGGCGGCTCCCGCGGAGCGGGAAGTCGGTTCATCACGTATCGACCGCGCAGCGTCGGCAAATCGAAGGCTTTGCCGTTGTAGCTCACCACCACGCTGGCAGCCTCCAGCCGCTCGGCAACGCGCCCGAGGAGCGCCCCTTCCTCTCCGGGCTGCCGAAGCATCAGCTGCTCCAGCACGAATTCGCTGTCCTCGAACCCTCCCAGCCCGACCAGAAAGGCGACGACGCCGGCTCCTCCGCCCAATCCGGTGGTCTCGAGATCGAGGTAGAGGGCCCGGGCCGGATCCACGGTGGCCAAGCCGGGATCCAGTGCGAGCAGCGCCAACATGCCAGCCGCGGCGCTGCGCGCGCTCTCCACGGAAGCGTGGCCGACGTGCGTGCTGGGGCCCAGCCTTTCGCGCCTCACGAACAGCGGTCCCGACTCGCATTCCTCGCGAACGAAGGGCAAGTCGTCGAGGGATGGCTCGACCGCCCGCCGGCGGGGTGCAGGTTTGCGCTGCAGCAACTCTGCCAGTCGGTCGCGCAGAGCATCCAGCGCGCCCTCCCGATCCGGAGGCGCACCTGCGTCCGGTGCGTCCGTCCCCGCCTCGGTGGGCTCCGTCGCCGGTTCGTCTGCAGGCGTTCCGGGGGTGCCCGACCGGCCAGGCCCGACGAGTCGTGACAGCTTGCGTTTGAAGTCCACCATCGTCGTGCCTCGCCGGCTCAATCGTCACCCGTCGCCACTCCCGCCACCGAGCCGTCGCCGGCGACGGCAACCAGTTGGCGATGCCGCGCGTCGAGGCGCGGCCGCAGCACTGCGGCCCGCGCCACCTCGATGCGTCCCGCCACGCGTCCATCTCGCACCACCAGCACTGCTCCCGTCTCCGTCGGCACGTAGGCGGTACCGTCCAGGGCAACGACCGGAACGTCGGACGATCGCTGCGCGAGATCGACCCTCCGCTCCAGTCGACCGGCCGCGCTCCACCACGAGAGGCGACCGCTCGCTTCGGCCGCGAGCACGCGTCCCGCTGCCACGGCCACCGTGCGCACGCGCGGCACCCGCCAGCGGATGACCCCGTCGTCATTCAGGGCCAAGAGGTCCGATCCCGAAACGGCGTACACGCGGCCCTCGCCTCCCCACTCTTGCTGCACGATGGGGGCGCCGACCCGGACGCCGCGCTGCCTTCCGACCGAGTCGATCCAGACGATGCGTCCACTGGCGGTCCCGACCAGGACACTGCCCTTCGGGCCCAGGCAGGGGCCGGCGCTCACGTCCTCGCCGAGCGCCCGGCGCCAGGCCGCGCCACCTCGGGCCGTGACCGCGTACACGGTGCCGTCGGCTCCGGCAAACCGCAGCACGCCGTCCGTCCCGACCACCAGGTCGCTCACCACCGCAGTGCGCACTCGATAGGTCCAGAGCTTCTGCCCGTTCGACCTGAGCGCCACCACCGTGCCCTCCAGAGTCCCGACGTAGGTCACGTCGCCGGCGACGGCGAGGGCGCCTTGCACCGATGCCCCCACGCCGTAGCTCCAGCGGAACCCGCCCTCTGGCCCCAGTGCGATCACGGTTCCGTCTGCGGTGGCCACGTGCACGTGTCCGTCCGCGGTCAGGGCGGGTGCCGCCGCCACGGGGCTGCCGAGTGAGAACCGCCACGACGGTTGGATTTCGCGGGGCCGCGCCGCTCCCACCACGGCGTGGGACCCCGTGCCGGGCGCGCGCTGGCTGGCCGACGCGCCCACGGCGCTCGGCACCGGCGTGACAGGCGCCAGACTGCTGGCGGCTGCCACCTCGGGCGCCGGTGCCCCACCGCAACCCTCTACCAACGCGCTCACCAGCAGCCAGGCTGCGGCCGGGCAGCACCTCGCAGCGGCCAGAGGCCGGCGGGCTTGCCTCGAAGCCAGCGGCAAGCGGATGAGGTAGCGCACGGCAATGCGCATCTTTGGCTGACCCTGCCCGGCACGCAACCGCCGCGGGAGCGCCCTTCGCGGCTCGGCGTCCCCGGCTCGATGTTCTGCGGGCTTCACCCGGTACCCGGCACCGAGTGCTGCCGAATTGGAGTAGCCTGAACCGCGTGGCGCAAGTGTTCGGCCTCACCGGAGGGATCGGATCCGGCAAGAGCCTGGTGGCCGATCATTTCCGCGCGCGGCAGTTGCCGGTGGTGGACGCCGACGTCCTCTCCCGACAGGTGGTCGCACCCCCGAGCGAGGCACTCGACGAAATCGCCGACGCCCTGGGCTCCGAGGTCCTGCTGCCGGACGGCAGTCTGAATCGGCCACGCGTGGCGGATCTCGTCTTCGACGACCCCCAGGCGCGTCGGCGGCTCGCCGAGATCATCCACCCCCGAGTGCGAGCACTGGCCCGGGCGGAGCTCGACCGACTGGCGGCCGCTGGGCACCCGCTGGCGTGCTACGAGGTCCCGCTGCTGTTCGAAAACGACCTCGGCGAGTGGCTCCGCCCAGTGGTCGTGGTCAGCGCACCGGCCGCGTCGTGCCTCTCGCGCGTGCTGGCTCGGGACCACTCCGATCCGGACCGAGTGCGTGCCCGGATGCGCGCTCAGCTGCCCTTGGACGAAAAGGCGCGTCGCGCCGACCACGTCATCGACAACGGCGGCTGCGTCGCCGACACGCTCCTCCGAGCCGACCAGGTCCTGGCCGCGATCTGTGCGTCGCTCGGCGTCGATCCCGCGCGCTACCCGCCCCGCTAGCCTTCGCCTGCGCGGGCCTTGGCTGCGGTGAGCGTGTTGTCCAGCAGCATGGCGATGGTCATGGGGCCCACCCCACCGGGAACGGGGGTGATCGCCTGGGCGACAGGCTCCACTTCGGCAAAGTCCACGTCACCACACAGCTTGCCGTTCTCGTCGCGGTTCATGCCCACGTCGATCACGATCGCGCCGGGCTTGACCCAATCGCGCTTGACCAGCTTGGCACGACCGACCGCTGCGATCAGGATGTCGGCCTCACGGCACCGCTCGTCGAGCTCTTGAGTGCGCGAATGCGCGAGGGTCACGGTGCAATGCTGCGCGAGCAGCAACGCCGCCATGGGTTTGCCCACCAGGTTACTCCGCCCCACCACCAGGGCGCGCGCCCCCTTGAGCTCGGCCCCCGCTGCCTGGAGCAGGCGCATGCAACCCCGGGGGGTGCAGGGGACGAGCCCGCCGAGGCCCGACCAGAGACGTCCCACGTTCACCGGGTGGAGGCCGTCGACGTCCTTGGCGGGATCGATGAGATCCAGAACGGGAGCTGCCACCAGATGTTTGAAGAGCGGGAGCTGCACCAAGATGCCGTCCACTTGGGGATCGGCATTCAGCTGGCTCACCAGGGCCATGAGCTCGTCCTGGGTGATGCTGGGGTCGGGGCGATGCACCTCGCCCGCGATGCCGACCTCCTTCGCCATCTTCTCCTTGTTGCGCACGTACACCCCTGAGGCGGGGTCATCCCCGGCGAGGATGACGTGCAAACCCGGAGCACGACCCTGGCGCTGGGTGAACTCGGCGACCCCGCTCGCGACCTCGCTGCGGACGGCCTGAGCGACTGCTTTTCCATCTATGCGTGTAGCCACGCGCCGTCGCTTACCAGAGCGCCGCCGCGATCGCCAGCGCTCCGCTCCCGACCCCATCCTTGATCCATGTTTCGGCGGCCGCCAGCGACCGCCGAAACATG
>CAZSVU010000025.1:0-42958 GCA_964610275.1 uncultured Polyangiaceae bacterium
CGGCCGGCTGCAGCAGCTTGGCGGACTTGCTGGGTGTCCATTCGCTCCACCCACCGCGCACGCCGATCCCGAACAACCGCAACCCGCCGCTCGACTTCCGGTACACTTCAGCGGCTTCGCTGCCCTCCTCCCGCCCCAGCAGGTTGCCGGTGGTGCCTGCGGTGCCCTCGAAGGACGCCACGAAGTCCAACCCCACCAGTATGTGCCCCAAGTTCAGTAGGGCGCCGAGCTCGAGCATGAAGTATGGGTCGACGCCGTACACCTTGCCGTGGTCCTGCAACGTCAGCGTGCGGTAGACCGCGCCGGCTCCTGCGGTCGATGAGAAACGCAGCTTCTCCCCGCTGCTCATCACCCGCAGGCTGCCCCCGAGGTGGACCGTGTCGATGGTCAGCTTTGCGGTGCAGTCCTCCGCAGTACAGTCCTTGAGCTCGACGTTTTGTAGCACGTGCCGTCCACCTTCGAGCAGCGCCTCGACGCCCAGCGGGGTCCAGACGCGGTAGCCAGCCCGCACGCCCCCCACGAATCCCGCTGCCCGTTCATCCTCTCCCTGCAATTTGAGATCCTTGGGGGCCCCACCGAGGTCGAACACGGTGGCCGTTCCCAACGCATACCAGCCCCGCTGGTGCAGTGCTTTGGACCCGGCGGGGGCGGCCGGAGCCCCAGCGTCGGGCTCTGGCTCGAGCGTCGGCCCGAGGCGCGCGTCCACCGTCACGGTCTGGCCGAGTCTCACGTCCACGTGGCGCTGGAACTGGCGGTGGCCGCGCTTGTACACCTGCACCAGCCGCCGCCCTGCCGCCACGGTGCCGGTCCACTTCTCGTACGCCACCGGTTTGCCGTCGATGGCGATGCCAGCGGCCGGGTCGTTCGCTCGCACGGAGATGAATCCGGACGTGGGCGGCAGTGACAGCTGCTCCGTCACCGTGTGCCCGCCTGCCACGCGGATCAGGCGTGTGGTGCGTGCGTAGCCCGTGGCCTCGGCGGACACGGTGTGCTCCCCCACGTTCAGCCGGACGCCCTTGGCTGCCTCCTCCGGGCTCAGCGTGCGACCATCGAGCGTGAGCCTGGCCGTGGCCGGTTTGACCTCGAAGCGGACGGTGCCGACGAGCGCACCGAGCTCGGCGATCGCGTCGAGCGCGGTTTTGCGATCCGCCTCGCTGAGCTCGTCACCGTGTCGCTCGACCAGCTGTTCGAGCTTGTCCGCTGCCTCGGAGTACCGGAATAGCGCTTTGAGACTCAGCGCCACGTTCTGCAAGGCACCTGCCCCGGGACGCAGCGCGTAGGACGCCTCGAACTCTGCCAGCGCGCCGGCGTAGTTCTCGTCTCGAAAGAGCTTCACACCGTTGAGAAAGTGTCGGCGCGCACGCTGCCCCTGCTCCGAATCCGGTGCCGCCTTCGGAGGTTCGGTATCGGCCGTCGCACGGGGGGGGTCTGCGTCCGGCTTCTGGCCGGGGGGGGCGGCGACGGACGCGCTGACCCAGGCGACCACGAGTGTGGCCGCTGCCAGCGCGACGGATGTGACCCTTCCGGTCAGCATGCCGCGCATTATTCACTAACCGTCAGGGCTCGGTAACCAGGCGCAGGCCCTGGGCGACCCCAACGGAATCTGCCACCGGTTTCTTGGCGGGCTGGCTGCCGGGGGCACGGCGCCGGCTCGTCGGCTGCACGGCGGCGCGGCTCGCCCGAGGGGCGGGTCGTCGGGGCGGCACCGTGGGGGGAGGGGCTTCCGCCGTTGGAGCCGCCACGCTGGCCGAAGTCGAGGCCACAGGCGGGGGGATGACCGACGCTTCCGGGGCCGGTTCGAGCTCGGCGAGAGTGCTGCCTGCTGGAGGCTCGCTCAGCGCCTCCGGAGGCGCGTTCCTGAGGTACTGCATGAGGAGCACCGTCACGACGAATGCCCCCAAGGCAGCTGCCAGGGCTCCACCGAGAGCACGTCGCGATCGCCGCGGGGCCACCGAAGCCTCGGTCGATCGCACTGCCGTCCCCTCCGAAGTCCGATAGGGAGCCTCGGCCGAGCCATCCTGCGCCACCGCAGAGCGGCGCGTCCCGCTGACCGCCGGCGAGTGGTCGCCGGTGGATGGACTCGGGCCGCTCGACCGCAGCATTCCCGGCGCTGCCAGGCACAGTGCGTCGTAGAGCTCGTGCGCAGACTGGACCCGCTGCGAGCGATCGCGCGCCAGACATCGAGCCAGTAGCTTCGCGATCGGCTCGGGAACGTCGGGAGCAAACTCGCGGACGTCGGGCGCATCGCGTGTGCAGATGTTGATCAGTATGGCCTCGTACGCGGTGCCCGTGTGAGGGGGACGCCCGGCCAGCGCCTCGTACATGATCGCGCCCAGGCTGAACAGGTCGGTGCGACCATCGATGTCGCGCAGTGCCTGCGCTTGCTCTGGCGACATGTAGAACGCGGTGCCCAGGACGACGCCTTGGTGGGTCAGGGTGTCCGCGTTGGCTCCACGACGAGACACCTTGGAGATCCCGAAATCCACGATCTTGACGAACATCGGGTCGTCGTCGCGTTCGCACAGGAAGATGTTGTCCGGCTTCAGATCGCGATGCACGATGCCGGCCGCGTGGGCGCCGCGCAGCGCCCTGGCCACCTGACCCGCGATGTGGACCACCTCGGCAAGTGGCAGGCGACCTTCGCGTTGCAGCCGCGTGCGGAGGTCTTCCCCCTTGAGCAGCTCCATGACCAGGAAGGGCAGATCGTCGTCGGTTCGTCCCGAGTCGAAGATCTGCACGATGTGCGCGCTTTCGACTGCGCTGGCCGCCTCGGCCTCGCGCTGAAATCGCGCCACCGAGTCCAGATCGCGAGTCGCTTCGCGATAGAGGAACTTCAGCGCCACGCGCTTGCCGATGGCCGTGTTCGTCGCGGCAAACACCGCGCCCATTCCCCCGCGGCCCAAGAGAGCTTCGATTCGGTACCTGCCGCCGACGGTCGTTCCTTCGAGCGTGTCGATATCCCGTTCGGCGGCGTTCATCCCACGTGCCTCAGAGTGGCCCCCCAGTGTCGAAGGCCACGGGCATCGTACCACTGCGCGCCTCGGCGCACCCGACTCACCCCCCGTCGGACTCGCACAGCCGCGGAATATTCACCGCGAAATCTGGCGTGAACGGGCGGATCGCTCAGCCGAGCTTGCCCAGCGCGCGCGAGATCCGGGCTGTGGTGCGGGACGCCTTGCGCGGGTGGATGGCCCCCTTCTTGGCGGCCTTGGCCAGAGCCACGACTGCGGCGTGCACCCGCTCCGCGGCTTCCTGGTTTTCTCCCGCGGACAGGGCTTCTCGAGCCCGCTTGACCGCAGTGCGGGACGCGCCACGCGCGACCTTGTTGCGGACCGTACGCTTGATCCGTTGGCGGTTTCGTTTCTCTGCGGAGGGGTGGTTTGCCATCGCTGCTACGAGCCTGCTCACTGCTGGGATTCGGCCCGCGGCTTGGCGTCGGGCGCGTTGGGGTCATACCCTTCTGGGTGGACGGGGAAGAGGGGGGAGCATGCGGTACTGCGCTTTCGGGCAGCCGCTCGACCTGCGCGCTTCCAGCGGAGCTGGCGACGTCGCTTGGTGTGTCCGGTGAGGGAAGCCATGGATTCGGATCCTGATGAGTCACTTCGCCCTAGCGAGGCGGGGCCGGGACTATGAGCGAAGCCCTGGGGCTTGTCAACGTGGCGGCTCGCGGGTCAGGGGCGAACGGTGATCCCTCGAATGGTGAACGTCGGCTTGCCGAAGCGGGGCAGTCGCATTGCCTGGAAGGCATTCTTGATGCAAGCCTCCGCCGGAGTGCCGGACGCAGGGCCGGACACCAGGACGCTCTTTACTCGACCATCTGAGTTGAACACGACCGTGGCGGTGGACGCCTGCTCGTGTCCGATGACGCATCGTCGCGCTGCGCCCAGCGAGCCCCCCAGCGCCGATGACACGGCGCCCGTCGACGGCTCGAGGGGGACCGCCTCGTCCAACGCGGGTCGGAGCTCCTCGTCTTCGTCCTCGGCGTCGCCTGGCGCTGGGGGCTTCGCTCCGGACGCGGCTGGTTCGTCGGCGACCGCCACCTTCTCTTCGGGGGCCGCACCGGCACGTTTGGCCACGCGGGCCCGCGCCCGGCCGGCGGAGGACTCGGCACCGATTTCGCCCGTCGGCAGATCGCCTACGTCGATGCTCTTCTCCTGATCTTCGGCCATGGGCTCGCTCTGCGGGCGCCGTGGGGTTTCCGGGGCGCGATCAGCGGCTGGCCCGAGGACCACCGCCGTGGGCTTGGCGCTCCCGCTGTGCGAGACCGACTGGACGTACACCGCGACCCCCGCCGCGATTCCCACTGCGACCAGAGCCGCTGCCGCCAGCCTTCCGGTGTTCGAATCCGTCGTCCTGGTTGGCGCTTCGCGCTCCTGCTGCCGAGCCTGCTCGGCTCGCGCTTGCTCGAGGTCCACGACGACCTCGCCATCCTCCTTGCGCTCCGCGCTGGAGGAGCCGGCCGCGGCGGCCACGGTGTTCGCCCGTGCCCCAATGCGGTTCTCCTCCTTCATCAGGGTGAAGCTTGCCTTCGCGATGGCCGCGGCATCCTCTTGCGCCGCTCCCTGGCGCAGGCGTGCCCGGGCCATTTCTGCCAGGCTGCCGTCGGCCTCCGAGCGTCGAGGCATCCGCCCTTCTCCGGGTTCGGCCGGCAACGGGGCGGCCAACAGCTCATTTGAGACCGCGCCGCCCGCCCCTTCCTTCAGGCGATTCACTACCGCCTCCGCCGACGCCTCCCAGTCGGCCTCATCGCGCTTCGGAGCCGGCCAATGTCGGAGCATGGCTTCTGCCGCTTCAGGCAATCTTGCCTCGTCGCGCTCCTTCATGGCTGATCTCCCGATCCAAAAGCGTACCCGTGCTTGTCGAGGTACGCACGCAGCTTCTTCCGTGCCTCGTGGACGCGCCAGGCCACCGTTCCTTCGGGGCAGCCGAGTATGTCCGAGGCTTCGGCGTGGCTGAGCCCGTCGATGCTGACCAGGACCAGCGTGGTCCGGAGCGTCTCACTGAGCTCGTCCAGTGCGTCACAGAGTGTGCGTGCCAGCTCCCGGTCAGCGGCGAGGCTCGAGGGATCGGCGTACGCTGCCCGCTTTTCCACCAGGAGGGCTTCGATCCGGGGATCGTCCGCGCTCGTCGAGCGACGGGTCGGCTTGCGGGCGCGGATCGTGTTGAGCGACAGGTTGACGGCAATCCGGTACATCCACGTGAAGGGCTCGCTGCGTCCGTCGAAGCGGCCGAGAGCGCCGTAGGCCCGCATGAACGTCTCCTGCGTGACGTCCTCGGCTTCGGTCGCGTTGCGCAGCAAGTGCACGGCCAGGCGAAAGATGCGCTTCTGATGACGCCGGACCAGTACTCCGAACGCGTCGGCGTCGCCGTTTCGGGCGGCGTCCACCAGCTCACGGTCGCTCCTGCTCGCCATTCCGGTTCGCGCGCGCCGCCCTGCGCACCTCTGCCGGGCGTCCTCCGCGACGGGTCAAGATAGTGCATCACTGCTGAGTCGGACAATCGACCCGCACGCCGCCTTTGGCCCCTTGGCGAACCGTTTCAAATCTAGGCAGATTGGCCGATTGGCCGCACGGATCGCGTCCTACTTGGTGTCCAGGTTCAGCTTCTTGCTGAACAGGTCGCCCAAGGTTCCGAATCCGCCCTCTGCCTTGAGCTTCTGGCGATACTCCTTGTGCGCGCGGCGTTCTTCGTCGTCTTTCAGTCCGCGGATACTGAGCTTGGGCTCGCCCCTGCGCGGATCCACGTCCACGATTTTCGCCTCGAGTACGGTCCCCGGGCGGAAGTGCTTGCGAAGGTCCGTTCCGCGGCTCGTTCCGGTCTGGCCCGCAGGAATGAAGCCACGCGCCGCCCGACCGGTGACCCCGAGCAGTCGCACCACGACGCCCGGACCCTCACCTCGGATCACTTCCGCCTTCACAGTGGCTCCGCGGATGACCTTCTGTCTCGGCTCGTCCGCCTGCTCCGGGGGCGGTGCCGGATGCAGGGCAATCTTGCGACTTCGGTAGTCGAAGTTGTGGACGACCACCTCGCAGTCGTCCCCGACCTTCAGCACCTCGTCCGCATGCTCGAGGCGCGTCATGGCGGAAAGGTCTGCGATGTGGATGAGTCCATCCAAGCCTTCTTCGAGCTCGATGAATGCGCCAAACGGCTCGAGTCGAGTGACCTTGCCCGTGACGCGATTGCCGGGCGCGTACTTCTCCTTGGCGTCCCCCCAGGGATCCTCGAGCAGCGCCTTTCGGCTGAGCCAGATCTTCCCTTTCTCGTCGATCTTCGTGATCTTGACTTCGAGTTCGTCGCCCGGCTTGAAGAGTTCTTCGATGTGCGCTCGCGGGTCGTAGCTCGCCTCGGAGATGTGCACCAGTCCTTCGAGGTTCTCGGCTTCCGGTAGGGCGACGAACGCGCCCCACTCGACTACGGTCCGCACGACCCCCTTCATGACCCGACCTTCTTCGAGCAGTGAAAGGGCGTGTTTGCGCCGCTCGTGGGCTTCGGCCTCGAGCATGGGACGGCGGCTCACGATGAGGTCGCGGCCGGCATTGGCGTACTGGAGCACCTTGAACTCGAGCCGCTGTCCCACCAAACCGGCGAGATTGGCGTTGGCGGGATGCAGATCCATGCCCGATGCCGGGGCGAACCCGCGCAGTCCGCCGATATCGACTTCCACCCCGCCCTTGATGGCGCCGGTGACGAGTCCGCTCACCAGGGTCCCGTCCTTCGCGGCCTGCTCCACCAAGGGCTTGGCTTCCTCCTCGCGCAGCGGCTTGCGAGTCAGCACGACCAGCCCGCCGCGCGCGCCGTCGTTGTGCACGCGGGCCACGAAGCGGTCGCCCACGACCGGTACCAGGTCGTCGGGTTCCATTTCGGTCCGGTCGAAGATCGCGAGCGCCTTGCCGGAGAGGTCCGCCATGATGGCGGTTTCGAGCACGGCGGTGACGCGGCCGAAGACCTCTTCGCCAACGTGGAACGGCGCGCGGTCGCTGGCTGGACGTGAGGGGCGAACCGAGTCGCCTTCTCCCTTGCGCTTCTTGCGACGGCGGCGCTTGCGCTTCAGCGAACGCTCCGAGCTTGGCCCCTCGGCTTCGGCACCTTCAGCAGCTTCGGGTCCGCTGGGTGGCGGGAGGGTGTCCGGGGAGCTCGGCGGAGTGTCCTCGCTGGCAGGGGAGGTGTCTTCACCGGCGGGGGCTGCGTTCTCGGCCGCCTCCGTCAGGGCTTGCACATCGTCCGCTGCGCCGTCGATTGGGGAGCTGTCGGCGGGTTTCTCAGCAGCGGGCGTGGCTTCGTTGGTGGCGTTGTCGGAGTCCATGAACACGACCGTTCCGGGGCGCAGGCCTCCGCCTATATCGCGGCTGATGGCGTCTGCCAATCGGCCAGTCGGTGGTGTGGGGTGGGATTTGGCACCGACAATGCGGATTCCGGGGATTATTGCAGGCTGAGTGGGGATCTCACCGCATGACGGGCAGGTGCGGGCGGCCCTCGTCGTCGCTCATCGTGGTCAAGCGGCCGCCTCCCCGGGCGTTTTCTTCGGCGATGCGCTCGGCCAGCGCCTGGGCGATGGCCAGGAACGCCTGGGCTGCCGGCGAGTCCGGCGCGGCCGCGACGATGGGGGTGCCCGAGTCGCCACACTCCCGGATCTCCGGGTAGATGGGGATCTGACCCAGCAGCGGCGCGCCGGCGAGTTGGGCGATTTCCGCGCCTCCGCCCTCGCCGAACAAGTTGTAGCGCTCACCGTGCTTGCAGACGAAGTACGCCTGGTTCTCGACCACCCCCAACACCGGGATGCCGAGCTTCTGATTCATGGTCACCGCTTTGTACACGTCCTGCAACGCCACTTTCTGCGGAGTGGTGACCATGACCGCCCCGTTGCAGCGCACGCGTTGCGACAGTGTGAGCGCCACGTCCCCGGTGCCCGGGGGCAGGTCGAGCAAGAGATAGTCCAAGGCTCCCCAGGCCACGTCCTTGAGGAACTGCACGAGCGCACCGTGCAGCATCGGGCCACGCCAGATGATCGCCGACTTCTCGTCCTCCAGCAGGTAGCCGATGCTCATGAGCTTCACGCCCAGGCTCTCGTGCGGCACGATCTTCGTGCCGTCTCCCATGATGGCCGCGGGTGAGCCCAACATGGTCGGGATGCTCGGACCGTGGATGTCCGCATCGAGTAGACCGACGCTGGCGCCCATCTTCCGCAGGGCCACTGCCAGATTCACGGCCACGGTGCTCTTGCCCACGCCGCCCTTGCCGCTCATCACCAGGACCACGTTCTTGACCCCGGGCACCGCGTCGTCCGGAGTGACGTTGCGACCTTCCGGTTCGAACGCGAACTCGAGGCTGACCCCATGGACTCCGTCCACGCCGAGCGCGGCTTGGCGCACGGCTGCGGCCAGCTCTTCACGCTTGCGGTAGTTGGGCGTGCTGAGCCGGATCTTGACCACCACGCTGCCGCTCTCGTCGACGTCCACCGCGCCGATCATTTGGAGCTTCCCGAGTGTCTTGCCGCTCTGTGGGTCGGGCAGCTCAGCGAGCGCCTCGGTGATCTGGTCGCGCAGGTCTTTCATGCGCCGTGGCGTAGGACCGCGCCCACACCTTGTCAACAAAGCGCGACAGCGCGCCCCAAACGGAGCGCGCTGTCGTGTTGGTTCGGCGGTTTTGGAGCTATCAGCCTGCCGTGCTGGAACTCACTTCGCCGCTGGCGCTCGCGGACGCGCTAATCGACACCGACGCATTGGCGGACGCCGTCACCTGTGCCGCGAAGTCGGCGCCATAGGACGCGGCGCAGCTGAGCGACCCGGTGAGTTCGGCACCCAGGTCAGAAGCGCTCGAAGCCACCGTGCCCGCGGCTTGTCCGATCAGCTCTAGCTTGGCAGCCACTGCAATGATGGCGGGCATCTGCGCCTCCAGCGTGGCGGCGAAGGATGCGTTGGCCGTGCCGGTAATCGTGACCACGGGCGGGGTGCACTCGGCCTCGAACTTGGCCTGGCCGTCACAACCCGCCTGGCAATCGGCGTCGACGTTGCAGGTGGGCGGGGTGAGCTCGCCTTCGCAGCTCGGTGCCGTGGCCACGCCGTCGCAACCACCCGTGCAAGTGGCCTCACCCTCGCAGGTGACCGAGGCTTCGGCGGTCAGCTCACAGCTTCCGGTGCAGGTGCCGGTGCAGGTGCCGCTGCAGCTGCCCTGGCACTCGGCGTCGCAGGTGCCGCGGCAGGTGCCGGTGCAGGTGCCCTCGCACTGGCCCTCGGCGTTTTCAGCCGAGCAGTCGCCCTCGCAGGTGCCGGAGCAGGTGCCGGAGCAAGTCCCGCCGCAGGTCCCTTCACAGGTCCCGGTGCACTCAGCCGAGCAGGCGCCCTCGCAGTTGGCGGCGGCGCTGGCGCTGCCCTCGCAACTGACCGAACCCTCGCACGTGCCCTCGCAGCTCACCCGCAGCTCGCCCGGATCGCAGCGCACATCGATGCCGCCCTCGCAATCGGCACTCACATCGCACTCGGCCTCGCAGCTGATCTGCGCCGAGGCGTTGACCTGGCATCGCGGTGGCACGTATTCGACCGAGATGGCCCCGCTGGCCTCAATTTCTGCCGTGATGGCCGCGGAAGCCGCCGTGCAGAGGGCCTCCATGTCTGCGTCCTCGATGTCCCTGCCGTTGCCAGGATCGGTGACGCTGTCATCCCCCAGCCCGCTGGCGATGTTGTAGCAGGCAACGGCCAGCGAGGCCCTCAGCTCGACCGAGGCGTCTACGAGGGCGTTGACTGAGACTTCGAACGCATCCGCCTTGGCGCTCAGCTCGGCAGCGCAATCTCCGGTCAGGCCTCCGTCGGTGAGATCATCCGTTTCTGAGCAGCCCGAGAGCATCGGGGCGGTCAGCATTGCTGCCAGGACCGGCACGGAAATGAGCCTGAGACTGTGTAGCTTTCGCATGTAAGAACTCCCTGGTTGTTGCCCCTGCCTATGGGTAAGGCGTCGAGTCCACCCCCGACGCCGGGTTGGACGGTGCAGCCTCCGCAGGCATGCAAGGCTACCCGGTCTTGGCCGAAATCCAACCACTGGAAAACGGCCGAGTCATGACCAAGTTCGGAAGGGCGTACACTTACCTACACGCAATTTGGCGCAAGGTTGCCCTCCTGTTGCCGCTGCACTGGATTGTGCCGAGGGGGTTACGGTGCTGCTAGAACAGCACCCCCCTAGAACAAAACACCCAGGTACCAGCGCATGATCTGGGCGGGCTTGGTCTCGGTGGATGAAGAGTTGAGCTGGTCGGCGATACGGTCGCCTTCGGCCGACTGGTAGCCGAGACCGCCGAGGGGGAACAACACGCCATACTGCAGCATCGTGTAGAAGCCGCCCATGGTGTCCAGATCGTCGTTCAGCACGCCGTCCTTGGACTGGAAGTAGAGCTGCGCATCGAGCTCGACGCCCAGGTCGCGTCGATGGCCGGGGGTCTGCATGAACTGGCTCGCACGCGTCCAGATTCCGGCGAACCCACCACCCAAACGCTGCCCGTTCGCATTGCGCATGAAGTCGTATTCGAGCGACGGCCGGAAGTAGTAGGCGCCCTGGACCCGGGACAGGATGTTGCGGTGCAGGATGAGGTCGACCCTGTAGTTCGGGTGAAACGCGAAGGTCGAGTAGGTGTCGTCGCCGAACTGTCCCTGCGTGCCGCCGCCGAGCCCGGGGACCATCCCGCCGCCGCCCGGCAGATTGGTTTCGGACGCTTCGGCATCCCCCGACGCCCAGCCGAACTTGAACTGCAGGCTCAGCTTGTCCTCGACCAGCTTCTGTTCGAGCTCGGTGGCCAGGCCGTACTGACGCAGCTTCCAGCCGTCATAGTCGGCGTAGTTCGAACCCGTGCTGGCGGTGTTCTCGATGCTGCCCTGCACGGTGACGGCTTCGAGCTCGAACCGGAACTTCTTGTACAGGACCTGAAGCCAGAGATCGGGGATCCAGATGTGCGCACCGCGGCGGACGTAGCCGCTGCCGGTGCCTTCGCGATTCTCCCCGGCGAGGCCCCCCGGGTACGCCCCCGGCACGTAGGCGCCGTCCACCGAGCTGCCGGCCGCGTCGTTGGCCAAGAGCTGCTTGCGGTAGATGAAGTAGACGCCGCCGTTGACCACGAGGTTGCCCTGGGCCAGAGCCAGGCGCGTCAGGTGCGGGCCCTTCTTGCGCGCCACCACCAACGCCCACTGGTCCACGTCATCCAGCTGAGCGGTGTCGTACGGCTGGCCCTGCGGGTTGCGCACGTCCTCGCTCGTGGCCCCCTCGTTCGGGAAATCCCAGGCGCCGGCAAAGAACAGGTCGAGCGACTGGATGCCGGTGACGAACATGAGGCGGTCCATGGTCGTCTGATAGTCGTCGTCGTAGCCGTCGCCCGAGTTCAGCAGAATGCCTAGGCCCCAATGGCTCGGCATGCGCCCGAACCGGAGCTCCCCCACCGGGGTCACGTACTCCGCCCACGCGCGCTTGACCCGAATGCTGTCCTTGAAGCCGTTCACGCCCGAAGCCGGCGGTTCCTGAGTGCCATCCAGCGCACCGACCGGCGTGTAGCCCCCGCGCTGAACCGTGGCGTAGCCACCATCGGCGTCCGGGCTGAGCGCATATCCCTGGGGCGTGGAACCCAGCACCAGGTTGTCGAGCAGATCGATCTGGGTGACCACGCGCAGGTTGTCGGAGATGTGCAGTTCCGGGTTCAGCCGGAAGCGCATGTTGGCACCCGCCATGCTGCGGTTGCGGCAGCGCACCAGTCGGTTCGGGTTGTCGTCCTTGCCCAGGCCGGCTTCATCCCGAGTGCACAGTACCGGGCCGTACGACCCTTGCGTGTTGGTGTAGTGGTTGTCGAGTGGGCGGGGGAAGACCTGGTCTTCGGGTGCGTTGATCCGACTCAGGCTCATTCGATGGAACAGCTCGGCGCGAACCCGGAAGTAGCCGTGGAGCTCGAGGATGGGTCGTGAGTGGGACCACCAGTCCTCGGCGAAGACGCGACCGGAAACGTCGCTCGCATCCGTGGCGGTTTCCTCTCGTCCTTGCTGACGCAGCTGTGCTTCGTCCTCTTCCGGCTTCGGCCAGTCCGACAGTGGGGAGAGACTCCCCGGTGCGGCAGGTGCTGCCGCTGGGGCGGGCGTGGGCCTCGCCTCGGCGGGCCCGGGCGCGGCAGTGCCGGTGGCTGCTTCCGCGTCCTCATCTGCGTCGCCGTCCTCGTCGGCGTCAGCCTCCGGAGTGGGCTCCTCAGGCTCCGCTTCCTCTGCCGGCTGAGCCGCGTCTTCGTCGGCGGGTGTGTCCGCTGCCGCAGGGTCCGGCGGCGCCTCCGCCGCTGGCTGCGCGTGTGTGGTGCTCGCGGCGAAGACGATCGCGCCCCAGGCAAGGATGGAAACGACAGGGCCTTTGTGCATGAGCGCGGTTCCGCGGCGAGATGAGACGGCGACGTTTTGCACGGCCCGCGGAACACTGTCAACGCCGCACGGTCCGACGGGATCCAGGCTGCTCCCGACCCGGGAATGCTGCCCGCGGGCCGGAAGGCCGACTTCCCCTGCACGGGGTCAGCCGCCGTACGCAGCGATCACGTCGGTTCGGAGTCTCTCGGCCTCGGTCTCGGGCATGGGCTCGGAGCGGCTCCTGGCGCCAAGGCGGTATCTCGAAATGCGCTCGGCGTTGCCGGCCAGCTTCTGCTGGGCTTCCCAGCCTGCCGTTACCGGCAGCCCCAACGCGGTGCGAAACGCCTCACCCATTTCCACCGCCGACGAGAAGCGGTGCATCCGGTCTTTGGCCAAGGCGCGGGCCATGAGCAGATCCATGACCGCTGGCGCCTGGGGAACCAGCTGGGTGATGGGCGCAGCCGTTTCCTCCAATTGGGCCGTGCGCACCACGAGCTCGCTGCGCTCTGGTGCGTCGAATGGTGTGATGCCCGTGACCATCTCGTAGAGCACCACGGCCGCGGAATAGAGGTCGGCGCGCGGGTCGAGCTCCCTGCCGAGTACCTGCTCCGGCGACATGTACGCCCCGGTTCCGGGAGCGCGACCCCCGGTGTTGCGCACCTCTTCGGCCGGGACCCGAGCGATACCGAAATCGGTCAGCTTGACCACGCCGTCTGGACGTACCAGCACGTTGCTCGGCTTGACGTCGCGATGCAGGATGCCGAGGGCGTGCGTTGCCGCGAGCGCTCCCAGCAGCTGCGAGAACAGGTTCCAGGCGTTCACGAACGGCAGGCAGGGCAGGGCAGGGGGCGTGGCAGTCGCCCGATGCCGCGAGATCACTTCGCTCAGCGCAGGGCCCTCGACGAGCTCGATCACCAATGCCAACTGTCCGACCTCTTGAGACAGAGCGAAGAAGTGGACGATGTTGGGGTGCGAGAGACGTGCTAGCGCCTTGGCTTCGCCGAGGAACATCTCTCTCGGTCGCTGGCGGCCTCCCAGCAGCGGATGCAGGGCCTTGACCGCGACCGGGTGGGGCGGATGCCCGGCACGCGGCCCGGTGGGATTGTAGTAGAGCCAGCCCCGAAAGACGATCCCCATACCCCCTTCGCCGATATGCTCCCCCACCACCACCCTGCCCCACCCGAGATCGAGCTCCGACCCGGCGCGCACGGCGCCGCGGCGCTTCTGCTCGGGCTGCGGGACGCCGCAGTGCGGACAGAAGCGTGCTGCGTTCTCGATGACGCTTCGGCAGGTGCTGCAGACCGCCACGGTGACCAACGATAGCTTCGGGCGCCCCGAGGGGCGATTCTGCTGTGGCTGAACTGACATCTCGGCCATTGGGCCGTCGGGCCCGGCGTTACAGCGCGGCGCGGGAACGAGCCGGATCAATGGCGTTGCAGTAGCCGTCGCGACTGTGAGAGCCTTGGCCGTTGCACTTTGAGCCGCCACCGTCTCTCCAGCCCGCGGAAGCTCCACATGACACAGCGTGATATCCCGGTTCGTGGTCTGCATCTCGCAAACCTGACAGCGTTTGGTGCTTCCGCGCTGGTCGCGGTGGTTCTCGCGAGCCCCCACGCCGTGGCGCAGGATGCGGCGGCCGAGGGCTCATTTGCCGTTCAGACGTTCAACCCCGCGCCCGGGCCACGCAATTATCTGACCACGCGTGGCGCTCGCACCGACGGAGAAATGGCCTGGAGCGCCGGGCTGATGGTGAACTACGGATATAAGCCATTCGTGGTCATCAGCTGCGAGTCGTCGACGGACTGCGACGGTTCCGATGCCACCGGTGAAGAGGACGTGCTGGTCGTCGAGAACTTGGCGACTGCCGACCTCATGGGGTCGTTCACGCCCATTCCCATGCTGCAGGCCGGCCTGCGGATTCCCGTGACCTACCTCAAGGGACAGGGGCTGACCGATCAGGGGCGGGCCGATCCGGACGAGCTTTCTGCGGCGGGTCTCGGCGATCCCGAGCTGGAAGTGAAGGGGCGGTTCCTGGGTGAGCCCGACGACATGCTCGTCCTGGGCGCCGCGCTCTTTGCACGCGCGCCGCTCGGTGACGCCATGAACGACGACAAGTACATGGGTGACGAGAGCGTCGTCGTGGGAGGGCGCGGCATCGTCGATCTGCGGATGGGCCCGATCGGGGGTGCGGTGAACTTGACCGGTCTCTACCGTGGTGAAGGACGGGTCGGGAACACCACGCTCGGCCCCGAGTTCCGCTACGGCGTGGCGGGCGGATACCAGGCGAGCCCGGTGCTGCGCGTGGTGGGCGACATCTTCGGGGGTACCAAGTTCAGCTCGAAGAATGGCACCAACACGGTGGAGTTCGATGCCGGTGCGCAGATCTCTCCGGTGGGGGCGCCGTTCGTGGTGACGGCCGGGCTCGGCGCCGGCCTGCTGCAGGGCATCGGTGTGCCGGTGGTGCGGGCTTTGGTGGGCTTCACCTACATCCAGGAGATCAAGGACCGCGACGCGGACACCTTGACCGACGACAACGATCAGTGCCCGACGGTGGCCGAGGACCTGGACGGGTTCGAGGACAGCGATGGCTGCCCGGACCTCGACAACGACGGCGATCTGGTTCCGGACGACGCCGACAAGTGTCCAGACACCGCGGAGGATCCGGACGGGTTCGAGGACACGGACGGCTGCCCCGAGCTCGACAACGACAAGGACGGCATCAACGACGACCGCGATGCCTGCCCGAGCGAGCCCGAGACCAAGAACAACTACAAGGACGAGGACGGGTGTCCGGACGAGGCCGATACGGATGAGGATGGCGTCCCGGACGCGAAGGACAAGTGTCCGGACGCTCCTGAGGACACGGACGGATTCGAGGACACGGACGGCTGCCCCGATCCCGACAATGACCAGGACGGGATCCCGGACAACATGGACGAGTGTCTGGACGAAGCCGAGACGGTCAACGGCATCGACGACGAAGACGGCTGCCCCGAAGAGGGAGCGGAGCCGACGCCGCCAGCGGACGCACCAGCGCCGTAGTCATTGCCGTCTCGCGGTAGTCGGGTGCGAGTGCGCACTACACCCACCTGACGTGTGCGCACATGTGTTGCGATAGGCTCGCTGAAGTGCGGCCTGCGTCGGTCTTGGTTCGACACGCGCTGGTGGCGCGATTACTCTTGATGAGGAAGGGGGAGCGGAGTCGGGCCGTAGGAAAAACCAAGATGCGCATACTGGCCAGGGCCGCCGCCCTCGGGGTTGTGCTGTGCATGGCGCTCACAGGCATAGCGCTCACAGCATCAGCCGCACCCAGCGTGCGTTCGTTGATCAGCCGGTTGGAGAGCGGGTCTGACTTTCGCATCCGCATGCGGGCGGCGCTGGAGCTGGGCAAGCTCAAGCACGAGGCTGGGCGGGCACCCCTGGAACGTGCTCTCGGTGACGAGAGTCCTGCGGTTCGTGCTGCTGCCGCCGCGGCACTCGAGGTGCATGGGGACCGTCGGGCGATACCGGCTCTGGAGAGACGTCAGCGGGACCCATCGTCGGCTGTGCGCGCTCAAGTGAAGGCTGCCTTGAACGCGTTGCGTCGGCAGCCCGCCGCCGAGGAGAAGCAGGGCGACACGCCCGTCGTGCTCGTGCACTTGGGCGACGTCAGCGCAGCCAAGAAGTCGGGTGTGTCTCGGCAGGCCAAGGAGAAGCTGGCGGGCGAGATCAAGCGAGCCGCGCGCAGCCGGCTGGTGAAACTTCCCGGGGTCCAGGTGATGCGCGACTCCGACGACGCCGCCGCGCGGGCGCGTCAGGGGTCGATCCCGGTCGTGCTCCTCACCGGCAGGATTCGGCGGGCCGAGCTCTCCCGGGAAGGGGGGCGCCTCGTCTACTCGGCCAAGGTCGAATACGTGGTCCACCGCATGCCCGGGCGCGCCATCGCTTCCCTGGTCTCCGGTTCGGCACAGGGGGAGGCGTCGGAGTCCGTGGCTCGGGACCAGAAAAAGCTCGCTGCTTTGCGGAGCGAGGTCCTGGCCGCCGCCGTGGCCAGTGCCATGCAACGCGCTCCGGAAGCCATTCGCGCCGCAATGAAGTGAAAGGTGGAGTAGAAGGTGGAGCCCCCCGAGGTTCCATGGCTCCAAGCGTCCTGTTTGTCTCGAAGCCGATCGTGCCTCCATTTAGAGATGGCACGAAGTGCCTGGTGCGAGACGTCTCGCTCAACCTGCAGGAGTTTCGCCCCATTGTGATGTCCACCCGTTCGGCACCACCGCTGGGCGCGTCGACCGCGGTCGAGCTGGCGCCCGCCTACTCGAGCAGCGGGGGTTTCTCCCCAACGTGGCGGGAGAACGCTCGGGCAGCGTTGTGGCTCCTCGCACGATCACGGGCCGATCTCTGGCATTTCGTCTTCGCACCCAACCCACGCACCAGCCAGGCTGCTCGCTGGCTCAAGCGCCTGCGTCGGATACCCGTGGTGCAGACGGTGGCGTCGCCGCCCCGCAGTTTCGAGCCGGTGGAGGCGCTGCTCTTCGGCGACATCGTCGTGGCGCAGAGCCGGTGGACTCGAGACCAGTTCCTCGCCGCGGGGGCTGCCGAGTGCGGCTACCGGATCGAGGTGATTCCGCCTCCCATCGGCGCGGTGCCACTGCGCTCCGAGGAGGCCATTCGTGCGCAACGCCACGAGCTCAGCGTGCCGGACGGAGCCCCGCTGTTCGTCTATCCCGGCGACCTGGAGGTCAGCTCCGGCGCCGAAGCGGTGGCGACGGCCGCGACGGCGGTGCTCAGGGAGTTGCCGGACGCCGTCTTCGTCTTCGCGTGCCGCGCGAAGACGCCCGCGGCACCTCGTCTGGGAGAAGCGCTGGTTCGTCGTCTCGGCGCCGAGCGGGCGCGTTTCTCCAGCGATCCAACCGACGTGCTTGCGCTCATGGCCGGTGCGACGGCCATTCTCTTTCCGGTCGACGATCTTTGGGGGAAGGTAGACCTGCCGATCAGTCTGCTGGAAGCGATGGTGCTGGGCGTTCCCATCGTGGTCTGGGATCAGGGCCCGTTGTGTGACCTCGAGGGGGTGATTCGCCTGCCTCCGGGAGATTCCCCAGCGCTGGTTCGAACCACCTTGGAGCTCGGCCGCAGCCCCGAGTTGCGGTCCCGCGTCATCGCGGACCAGCGGCGGAGCGTGCGCGACCACTTCAGCGCTAGCCGCGTTGCCGCGCAGTACGAGCAACTCTACCGAGAGCTGGTGTAGGTGCCGCATCGTGGGTTGACGCTAACCCAGGGGCTTCATAAGACCAGTAGATTGCATGCCGCGTTCGGTCGACACGATGAAGGACAAGGCGAAGGACACGGCGAAGAAGGCTCGAGTGCTGGAAGAGCTCGCGGCGAGTTCGACCCTGTCCATCGAGCAGCGAGCGGTGCTGCGTGAGGCGGCGGAGCTGTTTCGCGACTCCGAGGCGAAGCCACCGTCATCGGATTCGTCCCGGGGGGCGTTGCGGCGACGCAAGCTGAGGCAGCGCCAGGCCACGGAGCAAGACGAGCAGGGCGGCGGCTCGAACGCCGACCTGGACGCCATCCTGTGGTCAGATGGCGCGGCCCGGGGAAACCCTGGCCCCGCCGGCATCGGCGCCATCATCAAGCGCCCGGGCGGTGAGGTCCTGGCGACCTGCAGCGAAGCGTACGGGAAGGCGACCAACAACGCAGCCGAGTATGGCGCGCTCTTGATGGGACTGCGCCAGGCCCTCGAGCTCGGCCTGCGTCGCATCGAGGTCCGGGCTGATTCGGAGCTACTGATCAAGCAACTGGGGGGCGAGTACCGCGTCAAGAACGCCGCGCTGAAGCCGTTGTACGAGCAGGCACAGCGCCTGCTCCAGCAGTTCGAGTGGACACGCCTGAGGCACGTGCGCCGCGAGTACAACTCGGAGGCGGACCGCTTGGCCAACCAGGGGATCGACGGAGCGTGACCGATCACGAGCAAGATCGCGACCCCGACGACGTCGAGGATCCGGCGGGCCGACACCTCGTGGGCACGGTCATCGCCGATCGCTATCGCATCCGGCGGCTGGTCGGGACCGGCGGCATGGGCTCGGTCTACCAGGGTGAGCACGTGCACATGCGCAATGTCGTGGCCATCAAAGTGCTTCACCCCGAGCTCCTGACCGTCGACGAGATCGTGGCGCGTTTCGAGCGGGAGGCCATTGCCAGTGCCCGAATCGACGATCCGCACGTGGTCAACGCCACCGACTTCGGCCGCTTGGAGGATGGGTCCTTCTACCTGGTGTTGGAGTACGTCCAGGGGCGTACTCTCTCGGAACTGACCGACGCCGGTCCGGTCGGGCAGGTGCGCGCACTGAAGATCGCTCACCAGATCGTTCAGGCCCTGGTGGCGGCGCATGCGGCCGGCGTCATTCACCGAGATCTGAAGCCGGACAACGTGATGCTCGTCGCGCGCCCGGACGAGCCAGACTTCGTCAAAGTACTCGACTTCGGCATCGCCAAGGTCGAGATCGGCGACCGCCCGTCCATGGGCCCCAACTTCCCGGTGCTGACCCAGCTGGGGACGGTCTTTGGGACGCCACAGTACATGGCACCGGAACAGGCCGCCGGGGCAGCCGTGGATCACCGCGCCGACCTGTACACGGTGGGCATCATGCTCTACGAGTTGCTCACGGGCGCGCCGCCGTTTGCCGCGGAGGACGTCGGTGACGTGCTGCTTCAGCAGATCAATGAGCCGCCGCCACCGTTGCCCGCTCACTTCAACGGATCGTTGGTGCAATTGGTGGAGACTCAGCTCGCCAAGGAGCCGGACAGCCGGAGCCAGACCGCTCAGGAGCTCTTGGCCTGGATCGAGGAGGTGTTGCGCGAGTTTTCGGTCGTGGTGGCGCTACCCGGCGGTGTTCCTTCCTCGGTGGACCTGCGGGCCTCGATCCCGGAGCCCGAGCCGGCCGCGCCCAGGTCCACCCTTCGGGCTGTTGCCACCCCGGTGGGCGCGACGCTGGCCGTGGCGGCCGGCGTCGGGCTGGGCGTGTTCTGGCTGCTGGCGGAGCGCTCCCAGGCGCCTGCCCGTACTGCTGCCCCGTCTGCCAGTCAGAGCGCGTCGTCGGCCCCCACGGAGACCGATCCGGAGCTCGGACTGCTGCAGGCGCGCGCCGCCACCGGGGACCAGGGGGCCATCGTGGCCATCGAGAAGCTGCCAGCTGCCAAACGCACGGCTGGCACATGGGTGGCGCTGGCCAGGGGACGGATGGGGCTCGAGCGCTACCAGGCCGCACTGGTGGCTTACCAGCACGCGCTCGAGCTCGACCCCGCGCTGGCCAAGGACCAAACGCTGCTGGGTCACGTGCGCCTGGCGGCGTCGGTCGAGGCCACGGCGGAGCAAGCGCTGGGGATTGCCGCACGCCAACTCGGCACCGACGGGGCGGATCTGCTCTACCACGTGTGGGTCTTCACCAAGGCCAAGACGGCCACCACTCAGCTCGCCAAGCAGCTCGTCTATGGCAAGGACGTCCGGCCCAAGGCTTCCCCGGCGCTCGCAGTGGCGCTGGATCTCCGGGAGGCCGAGGGCTGCGAGCAGATCAAGGCACTGCTCCCCCGCGTCATCCTTCACGGCGACACCCGCGTGCTCCGGATCCTTCAGCCGCTCACCGTGCAACGTGGTTGCGGCGACCGAGAGCGCGAGGACTGCTACCCGTGCCTGCGCGAGGACACGTCACTGACGGACGCGATCGCAGCGGCCGGCAAGCGTCCGGGGCCGCAGTTCCTGAGCCGGTAGCACCCGGCCTGCGATTACGGAATCGGAGCTGCGTAGAGCGGTGAGGCGTAGATCGGCACCGGACCGATGCAAGCTGCGTCCGACGCGCAGTCGAGGTCATCGCAGTCGGTGGCGTTGTCCCAGTCATTGTCCACGCCGTCCGAGCATTCCTCTGGCATCGGCATGCCGTACTCGAGCCCCAGGCAGAGCCCGGAGGTGTCGCAGTCCGGGTCGTCGCAGTCGATGAGGTTATCGCCGTCTTCGTCCGCCCCGTTGTCGCAGTTCTCCACCATGGGCGCAGCGTAGAGTGGCACCGCGTAATCCGCGCCCATGCAACCTGGCGCGTCGACACAGTCCGGGTCATTGCAGTCGACGAGCTCGTCGCCGTCGTCGTCGGCCCCATTGGTGCAATTCTCGAGCGGCGCAGAGTACACCGGCCCGGCACTATTTCCGCCTGAGCCCCCGCCACCACTGCAAGCCGCGTCGGCAGCGCAGTCGCTGTCGGCGCAGTCGACGTCGCTATCGCCATCGTCGTCTTCGCCGTCACTGCAATTCTCTTCCATGGGCACGCCGTACAGCGTGCCGACGCAGACGTCGCTGCAATCCGGGTCATCGCAATCGACGACGCCGTCTGCATCGTTGTCCACCCCGTCGCCGCAGAGTTGAGCGCAGGTGTCGCCCGTGCACTCCTCAGTGGGGCCCTTGCTGGTCCCGCTGCACTGAGTCGCTGCCAAGGAAAGCCCTGCGGCCAGTGGTAGGCCCAGCCAAGCCGTCTGCCACTGCCTGAAGGCGGGCGCCCGTCGTCGTCGGTCCAAGCGATTGCAGACTTCCTCGAGGTACGCTCTCAGCTGTGTGGCGTGGTCGTCGTACATTGCCATGGCTCCGCTCCTGACCAGCGTTAAGGGTACCACAGAGGTGCGGGTTTCGCCGGTTCCGAGTTGGTGCGGAAATTGCACCCTGAATTGCAGTACCATGCGGGTAGTGGCACAACTGTGCCACGTGCGATCCTCGCGCCCTCCAAATAGAAGTCACGCACCATGATCAAGCTGCTGAAGAAGTACGGCTTCTACCCCCGCGTTGCGGTGTGGGAGCTCACCCTCAAGTGCAACCTCAACTGCCGCCATTGCGGGTCCAAGGCAGGCAAGGCGCGTTCTGACGAGATGACGTTGCCGCAGTGTCTCAAGCTTGCCGAGCAGCTGGCCGAGCTCAAGTGCAAGTACATGACGCTGAGTGGCGGCGAGCCCCTCATGCGTCGGGACTGGCCGCTCATCGCCGAAAAGTGCGTCGAGCTCGGCATCACCACCGGGATAATCTCCAACGGGACCCTGTGGAACAAGAACGTCGTGTCCACCATCAAGACCATCGGGCTGGAAAGTGTCGCCTTCAGCGTGGATGGTTTCAAAGAGGCGCACGAGTATCAGCGACGCGTCAAGGGGCAGTGGGAGCAGGTGCTCGCAGCGATCGACATGGCTGTGGAGAAAGGATTGCGTGTCAGTGTCGTCACCACCATCAACGACCGGAATCTCCGCGAGCTCGAGGATTTGCGCGAGCTCCTACGCGAGCACGGGGTCGGGCGTTGGCAGGTTCAGTTCGCCACGCCGACGGGAAACATGGCGGCCAACCGCAGTCTGGTGATGAAGCCCGAAGACATCCTCTACGCAGTCCCCCTGATCGCAAAAATGTGTCGTGACGGCCAGCTGCCCAAGGTCTACCCGGGACACGACGTCGGCTACTACGGGGAACCCGAAGAGAGCCTGCGTGACCCCAAAGCGACGATTCCATTCTGGACGGGTTGCTCTGCCGGCTGTTCCGTCATCGGCATCGAGAGCAACGGGAACATCAAGGGGTGTCTGTCCCTGCCGTCGTCAATGAACAACGAGGATGCGTTTTCCGAGGGGAATGTCTGCGACGAGCCGTTGCGCGACATTTGGTTCCGGGAAGGTGCCTTCGCCTACAACCGCGAGCATTCTGTCAGTACCCTCGGCGGCTTCTGCAAGACGTGCGACTACGCCGAGATCTGCCGCGGCGGCTGCACGTGGACCTGCTACGCCGAGGGCGGGTTCGTCCGCGACAATCCGTACTGCTACTGGCGGCAGCTCAAAGAGCAGGAAGCGCGAGAAGCGGGACGAGCGGCCGAGGTCGACGCCAAGACGCGGCTCCCCATCGTGGACTGAACGGTGGACTGAGCGGTGGACCGAGCGGTGGACCGAATCAGCCGAGAAAATTCCGCTTTCGGGCGATTTGGGGAACCTCGGGCCTGGGCGATCTGTCGATTGAAATAGGCACGACGCCCAATCAGAGCCCCCCAGGAGGCAGACATGGCCCCGGTAGTTACCCCCGAAACCCTCGAAATCGACGCCAACCTCATCGCGGTCGGCCCAACCCCAGAGAGCCCCTGGCGCATGCCGGGCTTCTTTCTGGCCGCACTGCTCGCCACGGCGACGGTCGTCTGCGCGTTGGCTCTGGTCGCCGATCCGGCTGGAGTCACCTACGGTCTGGCACCGTTCACCACGCCGCTCTACGGCACCCCGATCATCACGATCTCGCTCTAGTGCTCCGAACCGAGCGTGAGCCGTGCGTAGTCCGGCGACAGGTAGAACGAGACCAGGGCAGCGACCCGAATCGCCAAGTCCAGATACGCAAAGTGTCCGTCCTCGGCTCGGCGCCCCAGCACCCGCGCGAGCCCTTCCTTCTGAACCGTCTCGAGCTCGTCCTGATAGTCCCGTCGCACCAGCAGCATGGCGCGCACCGCCGCAGGGAGCGATCGAGCCATGACCAACCCCGCCCGATCCGCCGTCAGCTGCATCACCCGGTGCGCCATCACGAACTCCTCGTTCAGCGCGGAGATGGCGTCCCGATTGCCCGAGCTCGGAGTCGTGGGGAGTGACTCGGTGACGCGCTCGTTCAACTCCTCCGCGGCGTTCAGCACTCGCTTCACCGTCTTCGAGGGAATGCGCGACGTGGCACTCGCCAGACGGTCCGCCAACCACCACCCCTTGAGCACGGGTAGCATTCCGATGGCCAGGCCGAGCCCCTCTTTGCCCTTGCTCATGGCGCCCGACCACACCTCGTTGGCGGTCACGCGGTGGTGTCCGTAACGCAAGTGAGCGAGCTCGGCACCGACGGCGAAGCGCAGCTCGCGCGCGGGGAGATAGTAGGGGGTGGCCGGGTCGAGATGCTGCCCACCCATGAGGATGAAGGGGGGCTTGCCTTCGTAGGCGCGCAGGCCGACGCCCTTGAGACCGCGCGAGACGTACGCTTCCACACCGCTGACGCCGAGCAGGACGCTGGCGTCCTGCAGCGCGTCCACGGCATAGCTTTGACGCTGGGGCGTCAGATGCTCACAGTAGTCTCGGAGGACGGAGTAGTCCGGCACCGGCACCATGGCGAGCAGGGTCTGTAGCTTGCTCAAGAGGGGGCTGTCTTCACGGGTGACCGGATGCCGTAGCACTTCCGTGAGCAGGGTTTCGGAGAGCGGCTCGGGGGTGATGCTCTCCCATCCCGGCGAAGGGCCGAGTCCGCCGGGGTCCAGCAACTCGACGACCTGCTGCGCGCGGTCGCGCAGATCGCCAGTGGCACGCTCGGCGAGCGCGCGCACGTGGGCTGGCGCCAGGGGGTGAAGGCGAGCCAGCTGTTCCAGTGCGTCTAGATCAGGACCTTCGGGCGTGGCCTTGGCCACCGCCAGCAGCTGGTAGACTCGGCTGCGGAGATCGCGGATGTCGGCTCCCGATACGGGCTGGACGTCGGCAGGTGCTCGGAGCGCTTCGACCGCTTCACGGGGCAGCGCTGCGAGGCGTTCTTCCAGCAGCGCCACGGCTTGAGTGATCTCGCCGGCGGCAATCAGGTGGTCGGCCAGGTCGAGATCCGCGTTGGTGGCCGCCGGCACGCTCCGGCGCTGCTCGCGCTGCCGCGCATGGATGGCACGGTGCAGGGCGAGCGCCCACGGTTCGGCGTTCTCGTCGCCCACCCGCAATGCGCCCACCAGCGCCAGTCCCGCCGCTGCTTTCACGTCCCACTCTGCCCACAGCCCGGCCAGCGTGCGCGGCGGCCGCTCCTCGGCTCTCAGCCATTGGAGTGTACCCCCTAGCCCCGGCTCGGTCGCTGCTGGCTCCTCCAGCGCGTGGGAAACGAGAAAGGTTGCGATGTGCGCGGGCTGCGAGCCTCGCTGCACCGCAGTAGCCAACAGCGAGCGGCACGGGGCCAGGCCCACCGAGCGGCGATCGAGCCAGTTGAGCCGGGCGATTTCCACGAGGCGCTCCTCGGCGGGCAGCGTCGCGACCTGGCAGACCTCGGCGAAGAGGTCCGCGTTCCTCCGCTGACTGCTGAGTTGGCGTGAGCCCTGCCTCAGCATGAATCCTTCCGGGGCGCGACTGGTCTCGAGTGACGCCACGTCGAGGGTCTCCACCAGGACGTCCCCGACGACCGAGATGCCCGCGACCACCAGCCTGCGGTCGGTCATCACCAGGGAGAAGCGTGCAGCGGCGTCAGGGAGGATCCGGGAGGGGACTCGGGTGGGTGTGGCGGTGCGAAGCCAGGCCAAGAGCGACTCTTCCGGCCCCACGAATCCCGCCAGCCAAGTCCGTTCCACTTCGTCGGGGGACTCGACGTGGCGCCCGCGCGGCGTCTGTGCACTGGCCCGGCCGCCTGCGCCACGCAGGCGCCCGACTGCGAGCAGCGTGAAGGCCTGCTCACGCCGGTGCGGAGGGATCGGGATGCGGTGAGGCCCCACCCGCAGTTGGGCGCGGAGCCGGCCCGTCTCGATCTCCAGATCCTCGTGATCCAACAGTGGGATCACCTCGCCGCGAAGCGCGTCGACCGCTCCCACCAACCAGAGCCCTCGGCTGGTCAAGCACAGCACTGCCTTGGGGCTCACCGAGCCCGCCACGGGCAGACGCCCTCCCAGGCGCACGCGCCGCTCCAGGCGTCCCAAGGCGCGCGAGTCGACGAAGGCGGCCACTGCGTCGCGTGGCCCAGAAGCCTTGAGTCCCACCATGGAGCACCAAGCGCCAGGATTACTCAGCCTGGAAGGCACGATCAAGCGGTCCCTGCCTCCGGGTTGCTCACCTCGGGCTGTGCTAGTAATGCGCCACCCAATGCGCAACTCTTCCAGCGGCCTCCGCCAGAGCTTCCTCGATTTCTTCGCAGCCCGCGGTCACCAAGTGGTCAAGAGCGGCCCCCTCGTGCCGCCGAACGACCCCTCACTGATGTTCGCGAACGCGGGTATGGTGCAGTTCAAGGACGTCTTCACCGGTCGGGACCAGCGCGGCACCTCGCGCGCCACCAGCAGCCAGAAGTGCATTCGCATCAGCGGCAAGCACAACGACCTCGAGGCGGTTGGGCCATCGCCGCGCCACCACACGTTCTTCGAGATGCTGGGCAACTTCAGTTTCGGCGACTACTTCAAGGAAGAGGCCATCGTCTTTGCCTGGGATTTCCTCACCAAGGATCTCGCACTCCCCCCCGACCGGTTGATCTGCACGTACTTTGCCGGCGAGGAGGGGATCCCGCCAGACGAGACGGCTCGCGATCTCTGGAAGAAGGTCTCGGGTTTCGGTGACGACCGTGTCCGGGGCTTGGGCCGGGACGACAACTTCTGGGCCATGGGGGACACTGGCCCCTGCGGGCCGTGCAGCGAGATCTACTTCTGCAATGGTCCCACCGTGGAGCTCGGGACCTTCGGCGAGGAGCAGACCGCCGAAGGGGTGGGGTGGATGGAGATCTGGAACCTGGTCTTCATGCAGTTCGAGCGCAAGCAGCAGGATGGCAGCTATCTTTTCGACGATCTCCCCGCTCCCTGTGTCGACACGGGAGCGGGCCTCGAGCGGTTGGCGTGCGTGCTGCAGGGCAAGCTGAGCAACTACGACATCGACCTGTTGCGAACGCTGGTGGACGAAGCTGCCGCCTTGGCGGGCAAGCCGTACGGCGGGAGCATGGCCCCCGACGACGTCAGCCTTCGAGTGATCGCTGACCACGCGCGGCTGACCGCGTTCCTGATCGCCGAAGGGATCATGCCCGAAAAGACCGGGCGAGAGTACGTGCTGCGTCGAGTGATGCGTCGTGCGATCCGGCATGGGCATCGTCTCGGGATCGAACGCCCATTCCTGCACGAGGTCGCTTTGCGGGTCGTCGACGTGATGGGCGACCAGTACCCAGAGTTGCGCGAGCGCAGCGCTCTGATTGCGTCCGTCAGCGAGCAGGAAGAAGTTCGGTTCCGTCAGACCATCGAACGTGGCCTCACCTTGCTCGAAACGCTCTTCGACGACTTGAGGCAGCACGGCAGCACCCAACTTGCCGGCGTCGACGCATTCAGGCTCTACGACACCTATGGGTTTCCTCGCGATCTCACCGAGGTGATCTGTGCCGAGCGCGGGTACACCGTGGACGGCGCCGGCTACGAGCGCGCCCTCGAGGAAGCGCGAGCGCGGTCCGTGTTCGTCGGCATGGATCAGTCGGTCGAGCAGGCGTACCGGCAAGCGCTGGCCCTGGTCGAAGGCGAGAACGTCGAGTTCACCGGTTACGAGCGCGAGATGGACCGGAGTCGAGTCGTGGCCCTCATCGTCGACGGTGAGCTGGTGGAGACGGCCTCCGAGGGCACCATGGTGGAGGTGGTGACGGCTCGCACCCCCATGTACGGAGAGCAGGGAGGGCAGCTGGGCGATCATGGTCGGCTGGAGTCTGCTGCCGCGGCGGTGCAAGTCGAGGACGTGCAGAAACCGGTGACCGGTCTGGTGGTCCACCGCGGCCGAATCGAACGTGGCGAGCTGCGATTGGGGGATGAGGTCGAAATCAGCATCGATAGCGAACGGCGGGACTCGATCCGACGCTGCCATTCGGCCACCCACTTGATGCACTGGTCGTTGCGTACCGTTTTGGGCCCCCACGCGCAGCAGAAGGGGTCTGTGGTCGGTCCGGAGAGATTGCGATTCGACTTCACCCACAACCTGCCGCTCAGCGAAGAGCAGCTCAGAAAGATCGAAGAGCTCGTGAACCGACGCGTGCTCGCCAACACCCCGGTTCTGACCGAAGTGATGAGCATGGACGACGCCCGGGAGCGTGGCGCCACCATGATCTTCGAAGAGAAGTACGGCGACGAAGTGCGCATGGTCAGCATGGCGGATTCGCGCGAGCTATGCGGCGGCACGCACGTTCGCGCCACCGGAGACATCGGCCTCTTCAAGATCATGAGTGAGCAGGGCATCGCCGCAGGTGTCCGACGCATCGTGGCCACGACCGGCATCGGGGCGCTGGACTACGTGAATGGCCTGGAGCAGCGCCTCCAGCGCGCAGCGCTGGCGGCCAAGGCGTCGCCGGGCGATCTGAGTGAGAAGATCGAGAAGCTGGTTGCGTACGAGAAGTCGCTGCAGAAGCAAGTGGACGAGCTCCAACGCAAGCTTGCCTCCGGCGGAGGAGGCCTGGATTCGATGCTTTCCGGGAGCCGAGAGCTGTCGGGCGTGAAGGTGCTGGGCGTCAGGACGGAGGTAACCGACCGGGCGGCCCTGCGAGAGCTCGCCGAGCAGCTACGCGACAAGCTTGGAGAGGGCATCGTCCTGGTGGCCTCCGAAAGAGACGGCAAGGCTCAGCTGGTGCTCACCGTGAGCAAGCCCCTGACGGATCGCTTCAAGGCGGGCGAGTTGATCCGCCCCATCGCGCAGGTCGTCGGTGGCAGCGGGGGCGGCCGACCAGACATGGCTCAAGCGGGTGGTACCGACGCCACCAAGCTCGACGAGGCGATCGAGGCGCTGTACGCCGAGCTCTCTCCCAGCTGACGGGCGCGTTCAGCCGCTGGGCGGCTTCGGCAACCCGGCGTGGAGCTCGGAAAATCCCCAGAACGCGGGTTCGGGGTGCAGCATCACTCCGAATCTCTCGAGGACGCGGGCTCGGATTTGGTGGGCGAGCCGCACGACGTCGCGCGCCCGCGCCCCGGGATGGCAGACCAGTGCCAGGGCGTGCGCCGTCGACAGCCCGACGGCTCCATCGCGGTGCCCACGAGAGAACCCGGCGTGCTCAATCAGCCAGCCTGCGCTAAGCTTGGTGGTCCCCGTGGGCTGCGGGAACTGCGGCGGCGTTGCGTCGGGGGTGCGACGGAGCAACTCCTCCAGTTGCGCCGGGCTCACCGTCGGGTTGGTGAAGAAGGAACCGCAGCTCCGTCCGTTGGGGTCATCCGAGTCGTACACCATCGACTTCGAGCGTCGGATCCCGAGGACGCTTTCGCGAACCTCGAGCAGGTTCGGCTCGCGGAGCCCGCGCGCCTCCAGATGCTCCGCCAGCTGAGCGTAGCGCACGCGTGGCGGAGCACCGGCGCGGAGCCGGAACGTCACCGTCAGGACGACGTAGCGGTGGGGAGCGCCGGACTTGAACACGCTGTCGCGATACGCGAACTCGCAGGCTGCGGACGGCAAGACCACGGTCTGGCCGGTGCTGCGGTCGTACGCGCGCACCCGCACGATGGTGTCGCCAACCTCCTGGCCGTAGGCGCCGACGTTCTGGATCGGGGTGGCGCCCACCTGGCCGGGTATTCCACTCAGGCACTCCAAGCCGGCCCAGTTCCGCTCGACGCTCAGCCCGACGAGTCCGTCCCAGCTCTCTCCCGCAGCGGCGGTGACCTCGACCGCCTCCCCGACCTCTTCCCACTCGATACTCTGGGTCGCGATGTGCACGATCAGCCCGTCGAAGCCCGAGTCGGCGATGACGACGTTGCTGCCGCCTCCGAGCACGCGGCAGGCCACGTCTCGCTCGGTGGCCCAGCCGAGGGCTGCGACCAGCGAGCCCTCATCCGTGGCTTCGACGAAGCTTTGCGCCGGACCCCCGACCCCGAGAGTCGTTCGCGGCGCCAAGGGGACGCTCTTCTGCAATCGCACGCCCGGTGGCATACCACGCCGCTCACGTGCGGCTTCGATGGCTCTGCGGGCTTCCGGAGCCAGGTAGATCGGCTCGGTGTCGAACGCGCCGAGCGCCGCGGCCAGGGCGGCGGCCTGTTCGACTTGGCTCGCGTTCTCGTCCAGCAGGACCACCTGTCGGCCGTAGACCCAGCACAACCCGCCGGCCCCCACCGGGGGGGGGTCGAACGGCTCCACCCGCACCTGTAGCCCCAGCTTGCGTGCTGCCGAGAACAGTTCGTTAAGTAGTCGCCCTGGATCCATGGTGGCCAAATCGCACTGACGGGGGCAACCGGTCGGTGGGTAGGCTACCCCTGTCCGTGGGAGCGTGCTATTTGGCCCGCACACCGATTGCGTCCGTCGGCGGCGGGAGCCCGAAGGGTTTCCCCGGCGGCCGCAAGAAACCAATCGGAGCGTGAGAACGATGCAGTTCTCCCTCAACAGAAAGAAAACTTTGAATGACCTTCACCGAAGCAGCGGCGCAGGTGCTGCGCCTGGTTGGGAAGCCACTTCACTATAAGGAGATAGCCGACGTAGCGATCGAGAAGAACCTGCTCAGCCATGTGGGCAAGAGCCCCGAGGTCACGATGGGCGCGCGGCTGGCCGCTCTCGTGAAAAAAGCCGAGAAGGACAATCCGCTGGTGCGGGTGAAGCCGGGGGTTTTCGCCCTGCGCGAGTGGGACAAGAAGACGATCGACGAAGGCCTGGCCGACCGGACTCCGGCCCTGCAGCTGATTGCCGAGAATGGCGGGGACCCACCGGAGGAGGGCGCGGAAGATGCCGAGGCGGGGTCTGCCGAGGCGCCTAGCGAGCCCGAGGCCGTGGACGACGCGGAGGAAGCGTCGCCGTCGCTGGCCGCGCACGTTCCCGTGTCCAACGACGACGAGGAAGCGCCACGGCCTGATGCCGAGGAGCAGGCCCGAGCCGAGATCGCCGCGTCCGCCACCCAGATTTTCGAGGCCGAAGAGGACGACGACGAGCCCATCTTCGGTGAAGCCGGAGAGGACGAGGACTCGGACCGCGGAGATCGCGACTCCAGCTCCCGCCGTCGCCGCCGCCGTCGCCGCCGCCGGCCCACTCCGGAGCAGAAGGGTGGGGACGACCTGCCGACGTACACCGTGTCCGACGCCCCACTGGACGGCGTGGAAGTGGAGGCGCCGAAGCCGCCGCCGCCTCGAGTGCGGGAGAACGATCGCAGGGACAGTGATCGAGGTCGCCGCGATCAGGTCACGCTCGAAGGTTTGGCAGGAGAACCACTCGCCGATGCCCTGGCGGCACTGCTTGCCGGTGGTGAGCGCAACAACGGGCTCCCGACGCTGCACAAGCTGGCCGAGGTGGCACACCGGAAGGGTCGACTGAGCGGGGACTCTCAACACACTCCTGCGCTGCTGGCCGCGGTGGCGCGCGCCGACAACCTGCGGCGCGAGCGTGCAGGTCAGCGGCCTCGGTTCCGTTTCTCCGGCAATCGCATTGGCCTGACGGATTGGCTGCTCGATGGCGACCTGCAGCGCGCAGAGAAGGACGTGCTCTCCGCCGTGCAGAGATATCGCGATGTGGTCCGTCGGTCGCTGCTCACGCGCCTGCAGCAGTTGCCGCAAAAGGCGGTGGGCGAGCTGTTGCTGTTGCTCGCCGAAAGGATCGGCATCAGTGGTCTCACCCCCGTCCGGCGTCCTGGCGCATCGGGCGGCGAGCTCCACCTCGCCGGCGTTCTCGCCAGCGTCAAGACCGACGTGCGCGTGGCTCTGCTCATTCGTCGGGACGGGCGAGAGGTGGGTCGAGAGCAGGTGATCGACCTGCGCGGTGCGCTGCATCACTATGGGCCGGCCGCTGCCGGCTGGATCATGACCACGGGACAGGTGCTGAGCGGGGCTCGCGAAGAGGCGGCCGTGCCGGGTGCAGCTCCCATCACGCTGGTGGATGGGGTTGGACTGGTCAAGCTGTGTGAGGAGCAGGGGGTCGCGGTGACCGAGACGCGCCTGTGTCTCCCCATTCCGGACGGCGAGCTCTTCGACGCATTGCGCTCGAGTTGAGCATGGGCAGCTGGGCAGCACGGCCGGGTCTGCAGTGGTGCCCGGTCCTGCTGTGCCTTCCGCTGTCCGGCTGTTGCCTGCTGCAGAGCGGACCGCCGGCTTCGCAGTTTCCGACTGCAGGCGATGCGCTCTCCCGCATGCGGGAGAGCACCGCTTGCAGTCGAGGCGTCTCCGGAGACGCCAAGATCGACTACTTCGGTGCAGGGGGTCGGGTGCGTGGCAACGTCATGTATCTGGCTGCGCTCCCCGACCGAATTCGTTTCGACGTCTTCAGCCCGTTTGGCGTGATGCTCAGCACGCTGACTTCGGACGGACGCGACTTCGCGCTGTTCGATCTGCAGAACAAGCAGTACCTGTACGGACCGGCCGGCACCTGCAACGTCGCCCGTTTCACCCGCGTGCCCGTGCCCCCTTTCGCGCTGGTGCAGCTATTGCGGGGGGAGGCGCCAGTGCTGGTCCACGAACCCTCCGCCGCGCAGATCGCGTGGGAGTGCGGAAGGTACGTGGTGCGGATTGCCAGCAAACACGAGGCGCAGGAGGAGATCCATCTGGTGCCGGCTCCGGAAGACTGGCAGCTTCCCTGGCAGCAGCAGCGAGTACTGGTGCTCGAGGTCAGTGTCGTGCAGCAGGGAGTGGAGCTGTACCGTGCCGAGCTCAGCGACCACGCCGCGGCGCGCACGGCAGCGCCTCGGGAAGACCCTGACGGCATCGACCCGGACATCCCTCCGAGCGGGCCGGAGTGCGGCGCCCTGCTTCCTCGTGGAGTCCGTTTGGTGGTCTCGGACGCGGATCAGGACCTCCTGCTGCTGACCAAGGAGGCCGTGCACAATCCCCCGTTGATCGAAGGAGCCTTCCAGCAGGTGCCGCCCGGCGGCGTGATCGTGCGCTACGCCGCTTGCCAGTGACGCGCGCTCGCCTGCGCTCAGGCTAGCGCATCCACGATCCCAGAGGGATCATCGGTGATGATGCCGTCCACTCCCCAGGCGGCCAGCTGTCGGGCGTCGGTCGCCCCGTTGACGGTCCAAACGTTGAGGATGGAGCCGCGACGGTGGACTGCGGCGACCCGCGCCTCGTCGATCAGGGAGAAGTGGGGGTGCGCTCCGACGGGCCCCAACCCCGGCCCCCCCAACCCTGGCAAGAGCGGTTCGCGCCAGTACTTCTGTTGGGCCGGGGCGATCACCCATGCCCGTGGGATCTCCGGAGCGAGTCGGCGCAGTTTTGCCAGAATACCGGGGTCCAGGCTGGACAGGATGAGACGCGCGGGCGCTGCGGGGACCCGGTGGGCGAGGGCCGCGACGCGGCGCACGAGCCAGTCGCGTCGGCTGACGTCCGGCTTGAGCTCGATGTTGACGCACACGTCTCGCTGCACCGCCCAGTGCAGCACGTCGCGCAGCAGCGGGATCCGTTCTCCACCCGCCAGAGAGACCGCGCCGAGCTCGCTCGTGCGCACGGTTTCGACGTCCCGGTCCTCGCGTCCGGTGACCCTGCCGAGTGTGCGATCGTGCAGGACGATCACGTCACGGCTGCCGTCCAATCGGACGTCAAGCTCCACCCCGTCTGCGCCCTCGCGTGCAGCCAGGTCAAACGCGGCCAGGGTGTTCTCCGGCGCCCGCTGTCGGGCACCACGGTGTCCGAGTACGATGGGACGGTCTGGGTGCCGCCAGGGCTGTGTCGGTTTGCGCCTCAACCCTCGAGCTCGCTCACGATCTCGCGGGCCGCTGCGCGCGCCCGGTCGTATTCCGTCTCGCGGAACGGTATGCCGCCGACATAGGGGTGACCGCCGCCGCCGTAGCGCGCGCAGATGGCGCTGATGTCAGCGTCCCGCGGGCGACCCGACCAGGGATTGTAGCCGACGAGGATCTTGGCCCCGTTGCCCTGGCGACCGAGCAGTACCGAATAGACGGAGTCTGGAAACATCGCGTAGGTGACGAACTTCCCTGCGCTATCCAGATAGCCGTCACTCAGGTCGGCGAAGATCACGCGTCCGCGCTGCTCGCATTTCTCCCGCAACTGCTTCACGAACCGGTCCAGGCTCTTGCCCAGCGGTCGGTAGCGTTTCCGAATGGCGCTGCTCTCGGCAACGTCCTGGATCGTCCGGGTCAAGAGGTCGGGGATCATCTTGCGGAGAAACGCATCGTCGCCCGCGTGCTCCACCACGCGCACCAGGCGTCGAACCGGGTGTTCCTGGCTCATGGCTTGCTCCGCGTCTTCGAAGCGTGCGGCGTCGATTCGATCGGCCCACTCCACCAGTTCGTCGAGCTCGGGCGCATCCAGACTGAACTCCCGTCTCGCCACGTCCATTATGAGTTTGGCGCACGACGAGTAGCCGGCGTCGACGAACATCCGTTGTCGCGCGTTGCCGCTCTCGTAGAGCGCTTGAGTACCCGGGAGTTGCAGCGCCGTGCGGTGGTGATCGAAGTACCAATGGACGCGCGACGAAGGGCTCAGGCGGTAGTCGAGGATGGCATGCTCGTCGTATTTGAGCTCCGCTTCGTCCGGCTTGTACTGGTTGAAACCGTACCCACAGGCCCGGTAGACGTACTCGTGCCCCCGCCCGGCGACGTGCTGGTGCAGTCGCGTGAATAGGGCCGCGCTGACGAGTCCGTCGAAGCAGTGCCCATGCGTCGCCACCAGCACTCGCATTGGGCTGTCTCTACCACGCCCCCGTCGAGCACGCGGTCGGCTGGGGCGTCGGCACTCGGCTGCGCCGAAAACGGTGGCTGGAACCGGCGGGAATGGTTGAGTTTCGACGTGCGGGCCGGAAATCCTCGCCGGCCGTCCCCAAACGCTGTTGCCCGCCGTGACGAAGGTCGATAACCATCGGTCCAGGAAAAGCGCCTGGTACGCGTGCAGGTGAACAGCAAGTGAGGTCGAGGCATGTTTGAGCAACGAGAGGTGGGTTCTTCGCAGTGCACTGTCCGGCACTTGGTTCGGTCAGCCTTTGCTCTCTGCGCCCTCACGGCAGCAGGGTCCCTGGCGCTCGCGGGTGTCTCGGGCTGCGGGGGCGGCGACGAGGAAGTGAAGTACCCGGATCAACAGCAGCAGAACTACGCGCAGCCACAGCCGACGGCAACCCAGACCGCCGCGCCGGCTCCGGCTGAGACCGCACCGCCGCCACCGGCCACCCCGCAGCCGCTCGACGCGGTCACCCAGGCCGCGCTGGCCGCGGCGATCACTGCTCGGGCGCCGACCGAGGCCAAGGGACTCAAGCCGGTGGGCGAAGTCTTTGGCATGACCGTTCCCGCCGGCGGGCAGGCGGAGTCACCGCAGTTCATGGTCGATCTGAACAAGTGCTACGGCGTGATTGCCGAAGGTGGGCTCGGGCTCACCGAGGTCGACATTCAGATCGTGCCCGCCATTCAAATCCCTGGTCTTCAGGCAGCAACGGTTGCGGTGGACAACACCACCGGGCCCAAGGCAGCCATCAACCCCTGCTTCAAGAACACCTATCCCATCGGCTTCCCCGCCAAGGTGCTGCTCAAGGCCACTGGCGGCAGTGGACCGATCGCGGCGCAAATCTTCATGAAGTAGTGAGTCTGCGCAACCGGCCTCTCGTTTGACCGAGTCGGGGAAGTGCCCCCGAAGGTCCGGTTGCCACCCGAGCGCGTGCTCAGCGGGGCCGATCTGCCACCTGCACTGGCAGATCTGAGCGACGCCCCCGAGGTCCTGTACGTGCGCGGTGAGGTCCCGCGCGGCGCAGCGGTGGCCATTGTCGGCACCCGCCGTCCCACGCCAGATGCTTTCGGGTACACGAGACAACTCGCCGGTGAGCTGGCCGTGGCCGGCGCGACCATCGTGTCCGGTGGGGCCAAGGGCATCGACACGGCCGCACATCTGGGGGCACTCGACGTTGGCGGCCCGACCGTGGTGGTGGCCCCGGCGGGCTTCGAGCGACCGTACCCCCCGGAGAACGCCGATCTGTTCTGCCGCGTCGTCGAGAGCGGTGGGGCGTACTTGACGGCAGAAGCCACCGACGAGCCAGCAGGTCTCGCCAAGTTCTTTCGGCGGAACGCCATTCTGGCCGCCCTGTCTCACGCCTTGGTCGTGTCCGAGGCCCCTCTGCGCAGTGGGGCGCGCAACGCAGCGGCCACCGCGCGTCGACTCGGTCGCGCGCTTTTCGTGATCCCCGCAGTGCCCTGGAACACGAAAGGGCAGGGGAACGTGGCCGAGCTGCAACGCGGTGCGCAGGCGCTCTTCTCGCACCGAGACGTATTGCGGCGGCTCGAGCTTTCCCGCATCCACGCCATCCCTCTGCCACCGGACCGCCGGGCCCGCATCGTTCGGCTGCGGTCGGAGGTGGAGGACTCGGCGCCAACCGTCCGTCCCGATCGCCCCGTCGAGGCCCTGCGGCTCGACCCAGACGCGGCTGCCCTGGTCGATGCCGTTCGGGCAGGGGCGATGCACGCGAGTGAGGTCTGCGACCGCACAGGACTGTCTCCGGCGAAAGTGCAGCAGCTGGTCTTGACGCTGACTCTGGACCAAGTATTGGCTTCGGACCGAGCCGGGCGCCTGCGCCTGGCGGAAGACCACCTGCCCGATGACTGATCTCGCGCCCATGACGGTGACAGTGGTTGGCGCCGGCCTGGCGGGTTGTGAGGTGGCGCTCTGCCTGGCCAGCGGTGGCACGCGGGTGCGCTTGCTGGAGCAGAAACCCCGAGCTCGTACCCCCGCACAGAGCAGTGATGACCTGGCGGAGCTCGTGTGCTCGAACTCACTGCGCGGGGCCGCTCTCACCAATGCCGTGGGACTGCTCAAGGAGGAGATGCGGCGGCTGGGGTCGTTCACCATCCGCGCCGCCGACCAGTGTCGCGTGCCCGCCGGAGGCGCCTTGGCCGTGGACCGCGACCTGTTCAGCGCCACCCTGACCCGGTGGGTTCGTGAGCATCCGAACATCGAGCTCGTGTGCGAGGAAGTCGAACAGCTGCCGGAAGCCCGGCCACTGGTGATCGCGACCGGGCCTCTCACGTCCGAGGGGCTCGCGCGGGCGCTTTCCGATCGGCTCGGCCAGCAGGCCATTGCCTACTATGACGCCATCGCCCCCATCGTTGCTGCCGACTCGATTGACTGGTCCCGGGTCTTTCGTGCGTCGCGGTGGGACAAGGGAGAGACCGAGGGGGAGCGATCGGCTTACGTGAACTGTCCGCTCGACGCCGCTCAGTATGCAGCCTTCGTCGCAGCGCTGCTCGCAGCCGAGAAGGTGGCACCGCGCTCGTTCGAACAGGTGCGCTACTTCGAGGGATGTTTGCCCGTCGAGGTCATGGCTGAGCGCGGGGAGAAGACCTTGTCCTTTGGGCCCATGAAGCCGGTCGGGTTGGTGGATCCCCGGACCGGTCGGAGACCGCACGCTGTGGTGCAGTTGCGGCAAGAGGACGCTGCCGCGACGGCCTTCAATTTGGTGGGCTTCCAGACCCGACTGACTCGCTCTGCGCAGGCAGCGATCTTCCGGCAGATCCCCGGGCTCGGGCAGGCCGAGTTCCTTCGCTGGGGCGCCGTTCACCGAAACACCTTCATCGACGCGCCGCGGCAGCTGGACGCGTCATTGCAGCTGCGGCGTGAGCCCAACGTTTATCTCGCCGGCCAGATCACCGGCGTCGAAGGCTACGTGGAGAGCGCGGCGTGTGGCTGGCTCTGTGCCCATTTCGTGGCGGCTCGCGCGAACGGTCGGGTGCCAGACCCTCCGCCGACCACCACTGCACACGGAGGGCTCTTGCGCCACCTGGAGCGTGACGAGCAGCCATTTCAACCCTCCAACATCAACTTTTCGCTGCTTGCCCCGTGGGAGGGGAGTCGCCTCAAGAAACGGGCGCGGTACCAGGCGATGGCTGACCGCGCGCTCGAGGATTTGGAGCGATGGCTGGCGGCGGACCGGTCAGACGGGTGCGGCGCGCGGACGCCACCTGGCACCTGATTCCGCGGGCTTCCGGCTGCGTCCAGGCCCGTCGGGTGGACCGTGAACGAAAGTTGTCCGCTTTGCGGGTCCCAAGGCCGGTGTTAGGTTTGCTGGTACGGACTTCGCAATACAGGCGCTTAGCGATTAGTCGTGCAGACCATCGACGACATCGAAGAGATCTGTCGAAGAGTGGAAGACTACCACTCGGACGCGGATCTCGAGCTGATCCGCCGGGCGTACCGCTACTCCGAGTGGGCCCACCGCGAGCAGACGCGCAAGAGCGGTGAGCCGTACTTCATCCATCCCGCCGGGGTGGCATCGATCATCTGCGACCTGAAGCTGGATACCGCGAGCGTCTGCGCGGGGCTCTTGCACGACGTCGTCGAGGACACGCTCGCCACGGTGGGTGACATCGAGTCGGACTTCGGCCAGGAGGTTGCGTTCCTGGTCGACGGAGTCACCAAGCTCGGGCAGATCAACTTCGACGCTCGGCCGTTGCGCACCCGTGAAGACGCCCAGGCGGAGAACTTCCGCAAGATGGTCGTGGCCATGGCGCAGGACATCCGCGTCCTGCTGATCAAGCTATGCGACCGCCTCGACAACATGCGCACCCTGGAATTCATGAAGCAGGAGAGCCAGGTGCGCATTGCCCGGGAGACCATGGATATCTACGCGCCGCTCGCCGGGCGTCTGGGCATCCATCGTCTCAAGTCAGAGCTCGAGGATCTGGCATTTCAGTACATCGATCCGGTGGCGTACCGACGGGTCATCTCACACCTGAGCAAGACGAAGAAGGAGCGCGAGCGCTACGTCAACAGCGTGTGCGCGACGATGACGGCCGCCCTGGCGGACATCGGGATTGCCGCGGAGGTGACCGGGCGTGCCAAGCATGCCTACTCGATCCATCGCAAGCTTCTCGAGAGCCAGTGTGAGTTTGATCAGCTCTACGACATCATAGCGTTCCGTGTGTGCGTCGACACCGCCGCCGAGTGCTACTCGTCGCTGGGCGTGATTCACTCCACCTGGACGCCGATACCTGGACGGCTCAAGGACTACATCGCGCTTCCCAAACCGAACATGTACCAGTCGCTGCACACCGCCGTGGTGGGACCGGATCGGCAACGCGTCGAAGTGCAGATTCGTACGCACGAGATGGACCACACGGCCGAGCGTGGGATTGCCGCGCACTGGCAGTACAAGGAGCGGGTTTCCGGGGGTATCGACCCGGCGGATGCCGCGCGTTTCATCTGGCTGCGGGACTTGGCGGAGCAGCAGGACATCAACGATCCGTCGGACTTCATCGAGAGCGTCAAGATCGACTTGTTCACCGAGGAGGTCTACGTCTTCACACCCAAGGGGGACGTGCTTGCGTTGCCGCGCAAGTCGACGCCCATCGACTTCGCCTACGCGATCCACTCGGAGCTCGGCCACCATTGCTCGGGCGCTCGCGTCAACGGTCACATCGTCGCGCTCCGACACGAGCTCCAGAACGGTGACGTCGTCGAGGTCCGTACTTCGCCCAACCAGAAGCCGAGCAAGGATTGGCTGGCCTACTGCGTCACCACCCGCGCCCGCTCACGAATCCGCGCCTACCTGAGAAGCGACCAGCGGAAGAAGACGATCAACCTCGGCCGCGAACTATTGGAGTCGGACATGCGCCGGGCCGGAATGAGCCTGGCTCGGTTGTTCAAGAACGACCGGGAGTTGCGCCGGGTCGTCGAGACGCTCAAGTACAACACGCGCGACGAGTTGCTGCTCGGCATCGGTATCGGCAAGGTCCAAACGGACAAGGTCGTCGCCACGGTTCGTGCCCGACAGCCCGAGAGCGACAACCCGCCCAAGGAGTTCCGTCCCAGCCCCCTCGAACAGCTGAAGCGGGTGTTCACCGGCAAAGACGATCCGGGCATCCGCGTGGCGGGCGAAGATAACGTGCTGATCCGGTTTGCCCGGTGCTGCAATCCCGTGCCGGGTGATCCCATCATCGGATTCATCACTCGTGGGCGGGGCGCCACCATTCACCGACGTAACTGCCCCAAGGCGGTCAACAACATCGACCCCGCCCGACGTATCGATGTGGCCTGGGACCCCAAGGCCAAGGTCAACCGGCCCGTGCAGCTCCGCGTCATGACGAACAACATGCCGGGCATTCTCGCCGCAGTGAGCCAGACCTTCAGCGCGCAGAAGGTGAACATTGCCGAGGCGACCTGTCGCGCCAACGACGACGGTCGTGCCTGCAACACGTTCACCTTTCAGGTGTCGGACACCTCCCAGCTGCGCTCCATCATGACCGCCTTGGCCAAGCTCAAGGGCGTAGTTCAGGTCGAGCGGGTCTGAGCTGCGCTCTACGCCGCCCTGATCACCTCCCTTCCGAGCACGACCAGCCCCCCATCCCGGCCGATGCTCCAGAGCATCCGGGACGCTGGCGGCTCCACGGTCAACCTGCCGGCGTGCACCCCGTCGAGGTGACAGTCGCAGCAGAGCGCCGCCACGTTCTCCTCCTCGTCTCCACCTCCCTGAGATCGCTTCCTCAAGTGGTGTGGCTGCACCGTTCGCTTGCAGCACACCGGGCTCGTGCACCGATAGCCATCCCGCGCGTGAATCCTTGCGTACGCCACCTCCGTCGGCACCTCGTGCCGGTACGCATTCCAGATGCACAGACTGATGAACCGCACGAAGCTCACCGTGCGCGGTAGCCACCTTCTGGCGGCCACCTCCAGCTGCCTCCAATACCAGTACGTCTCCCGCCGCAGCCGAAACGTGATGGTCACATCTCCTCGTCTGGCCGCCCTTCGTCGCCTGGTCCCAACACAAAGCGCCTTCGCCAGCGCCGCCAACGCCTGCTCGAGCTGCTTCTCGCCGCTGGCGTCTCCCTTCACGTGTGCCGCCGTCGGCTTTCCGTACACATCGACCAGCCCGAGCAACCACGGCAGTGAGCTCAGCCCTTCCACCCGGCCGTCCTCGTGGCGCACAGTTCGGAATACGGTCTGCTGGCTTCCCAGAGACACCCCTCTGCAGGTTGGCCCATCCTCGACCCGCCGACCCCCAGATATCTGGGTCGCATTGTCGCCGGCGCAGCTGGCAGTCGCCGCACCCCCAGACATCTGGGTCGCGCAGGGGGCCGAACCGGAGCATTCCGACCAGCGCGATTCGCCCCTCCGTCCACAGAGGTTGTCGGACGGAATCGGCCAGTCCGTCTGTAGCTCCACTTCGCCGGTCAGCAGCGCTCGTTCCAGGTCAGCCAGCGTGCGCATGTGCTTCTCAGTGGGTGGCTTGCACCCCGGGCGGCCTGCGCAGGCCCTCAGCCGAAGCGCCACATCGACCTCCTCCCTGAGGTGCTTGACCGTGCGCTGAGATGCCCGGGCCACCCACGCCTCGCCGGTCTCGGGCGTGGCCACGCGCGCTACCTGCCGGGCGGCCTCGAATCCGATCCTTCCCCCCAGCAGCGCGTCCCGAAGCACCGGAAGCCGCGCGGCTCGACGTGCCACGTACTGCCTCGATTGAAGCGCGGACAGGCACAACCCCACGCGCTCGCGGGCATAGTGAGCAGGCGAGGCATATCCCAGCCTGCACCAGCCATCCGAGTGGTCCAGCCAGGCCGACAGTCGGCCGATCTCGAGGTCCCGCCGCGCGAACTCTCGACTACGTGCACAGATCCAGAGGTCGAGTTCTCGCGGGGCGCGAGCCGCCTCGATCTGCGCGAGGTCCCGCTCGAATCGTTTGAGAAGCTCCGCTTCCATGTCGTGTCGCGTTGACCAGAGTGCGCCGCCGCCGCTCGCGTCTCGAGCGCGCAGGTTCTGCTCGCAGCGCCTCTCCGATTCGGCTCGCATGGCCGCGCGCTCCGTCTCCCAGGCACGCTGGGCTGCGGCCTCCGTTTCGACGTCTGGGTCACACTGGGTGTCGAGGTGCGGCACCGCGTGCATCAGCGACACCTCGGCTTCGGCCAGCATGGCAGAGGCCAGGGTGTCGTCGTCCGCATGCCCCATGAGCCCTCGCAGAAGCGCCATCGACCGCTGGAGGACCAAGTGGTCCGAAGCGCTGATGCTGACGCTCAGAGTGCATCTCACGTCGCCGTCGACTGGGGTCTCACCCGCGAACGCCTCAGTCGCGACCTCGTCCGCAGAGGTCTCGCCACAATCGTCGCTGCTGGCCCCTTTTCTTCTCGGCTCGCTCACTTGCGCGTCCGCGCCAGGTGGTGACTCGCCCAGGTCCGCCTCCGCTCCAACACCTTCGCCGTCCGGCACCTGCTCATTCCGCGCGGCCAGCCCGCGCAAAAACGTGCTCATTTCCCGCACGGTGCTTCGCCGCGCCTTGGCCGTCATGAACTCGTCCGTCTCCGCGTTGGCATGCCACGAGACCAACGTGGCCATGCTCAAGCCGATGCGGCCTTGCACCAAGGCAGCCCGGAGCACCGGCAGGCGTTCCAGCCGTCGCGCGAGTGCGGTCGCTTCATTTGCCCACCGCCCTGGACAAGAGCAACGCTGCAGCGCGTAGTATCCCAGCGTCGAATAGCCGAGTTCCCGGTGCCAGCCCTTGGTCTTGAGGCGCTCGAGTGCATACCCCAGTCCCAGGGTAGCAGCTCCAACCCCTCGGCTCAGCTGCACCAGCTCCGCGTCCCAGCGGAGCAGTTGATCATATGGTGCTTTCAGCAACTCCCGTCGTCTCGCTTTGACTTCGGAGTCCCCTGCAACCTCCTCGTTTCAACATAACACCAAACGCTCACCAGTCCAGTGGGAACTGTGGCAGGTGTGACAGAGTATGACAGAGCGCAATGTTCCACATGGAGGAGCCACTGGTGACTCGAGGTGGCGGCCGCCGCCGGCGGCCAGTGCGTTGGCCACTCTTCCCCCGGTCGGTTGCTGATCCCACCCGCAGCATCCTGTCCGGTGGCCTGACCACCAGCGACCTCAGCGCCAGCAGCCCGACGGCACTGGTCACGGTTGTTCCGAGTCAGCCGGTGCCCGACGAGTCAGACGACAGCGCGACGTTGCCGCTTCGCATCGTTCCTCCGATCGGTCACGGGCTCGGCCGAGGGGGAGGGGCGCCAGCGACCACGATTCCGAGGCCAGGAGGCGCCCCGCCCCCGCGGCGAGCAGCGCGCCGCGGACAACGCGGCGGTCGGGGTGGCGGTCATGCGGCGCGCCCCTGGACCGGACCTCACCAGGCAGCCCGACCCACGCCGGAGAGTTCGAGGCTGATCCTGCACGGGCGCTGCAGTGGCGCCGCAGGCCCAGCAGCCCCCGCCCCACCGGCGAGCCTCCCCGGGCAGTCCGCGCCGCGAAGTCGCTGATATTCCCTACAGCGGCGGGCCCGGCCCGGCCGGCACGGCCTGTGGTCCCGACCGGCTTGACAGAGCGGGCCCTGCCCAGTACATCAAGCGCCCTCCGCGGGAGTAACTCAGCGGTAGAGTGCGACCTTGCCAAGGTCGACGTCGAGGGTTCGAATCCCTTCTCCCGCTCTAATGATCACGGCCGGTTACAAGCCGGCCGTTTTCGTTGGAGCACCACCTGAGACCCGCGGAGCACCACCTGGAGCACCACTTGGTACCCCAGACGGTCCTTCTTGCGCCTCGTTTTCGGGTACCGAGTGGTGCTCCGAAGTGGCCGAATCCCGGCCCTCGGCCCCGGGCTGATCTGCATCTCGTTGGCTGCTCTTGTAGGTCATCAAGTCGATGACCTTGCCGATGCTCTGGCGCTGTTCCTCGGCACCGACCGTACTGTAGTGCTGCTGCATGCGAACGGTCTGGCGACCGCTGATGCTGCGCGTGACCAGGTCCTGCACCTTGGCGGTTCGGGCCAGGTCATTGAACGTGCGCCCAGCTGCGAATCAGAACATCCTGGAGCCAAAGCGTTGCAAATGCGGCATGGCCGAAATCACTGAGGTTCTCGCTCCTGCGATGCTACGGACTCGCTGGGGGACAGCGACGCGGACTCCGTCCGGCACGCCTCGCAGCTGAGGTTCCGGTTTGTCTGGAGGCGCGCCTGACGAGCGAGGCGTCCGGCCTCGGCGAGCTGATCCGGGATGTGGTCACCCCGCGCGAAGTACACCTCGTCCGGCGTCTGCCCATGAAACGCGGCGTGAGGCATTTTCGT
>CAZSVU010000026.1:0-6419 GCA_964610275.1 uncultured Polyangiaceae bacterium
ACCCATGTTTCGACGGCCGCTGGCGGCCGGCGGAACATGGATCAAGGATGCACGGGTATGGGCACGGGTACGGGCACGGGTATGGGCACGGGTATGGGTATGGGTACGGGTACGGGCACGGGCAGCGGCGCGGGCGCGGCGCGGGGCAGGCGCGCGCCAGCTGACGCTGGCACTGGCGCCTGCACGGAGAGGGGGGAGGGAGAGGGGGAAGGCGCGGAGGGAAGGCTCCTTTGCTGGGGCGAAAGGAGCCTTCCCATGACGAACACAGTTCACACATCACTACTTCCGCATCATCGGTTGCGCGCCTACGGCGTGGCGGTTCAGTTGCTGGCGGCGGTACGCGCGGCGCGGATTCGGGATCGCGTGCTCAGGGATCACGCAGTGCGCGCGGCCAAGTCGGCTTGCCTCAATTGCGCTGAAGGTGCCGGGCGCTTCACCCGTGCGGACAAGGCGCGCGCGTATACGGTGGCGCGCGGTGAGGCCGTCGAAGCAGTGGCCGCCGCCGAAATCGCGGTCCTGGGTGGTGAAGCCAGTGTCGAGGCGCTACCGCGCGTGCTGACACTAGGCAATGAGCTCTATGCCATGCCCACCGGACTCGTCCGGTGAGCGGAACCAGCGGTTCTAACGCCGGCGCCGGCGCCAGCAGAGCGCGCCGAAGGCTCCGGCCAAGAGCAGGGCGAGCCCGCGCTCGGTCCGCTGCGAGATGGAGCAGAACCCTCCGCCCCCTTTGCCACCGGCTTCGCGGTACACCTCGAAGAAATCGTCGACTTCGATGGGGGTGACGCACTCAACTTGGGAGAGCACTCCGATGTTGCCGACGTCGTCCACTCCGGCGACGGCCACCGCGTAGGTGACGTTGTTCTCGAGGCCCGTGATGATGGCTTCCCGGGCACTCTTGTCACCCCGGGAGCCGCATTGAAAGACGCTCGGGTCATCCAGGGGCGGAGGTTGGCCTTCGCGAAGCGCCGAGGGACAGGAACTGTTGCCGGTGCCCTCGTCCGCGGCGGCCGTCGCAGTGGCTCCAGCCGTACCAGCCGAGCTTTGAGCGCCACCTGAAGCAACGGTACCGCCACTGGCGACGGCCGCGCGCCCGGCTGCGCCCGAAGCACCTGGGGCACCGGCCGCCGCGGTGGGTTCGGATCCGCCAGTTCCCGGCGCTCCACCGCTGCCCTCCTGCTCGGTGCCTCCCGTGCCGCTGTACGAGTCGTCCGCGGGAGCACAGTACACGACGTAGCTCTCGATATCCGACCCCGGGTCTCCCCAGTGGATCACGGCGCGCTCTTCACCCGGTGTGGCGGTGATCTCTCCCAGCGTACCGGGACCATTCATGTCGATCACCGTGCCCGTGAACACCTCGCTGTCATACACGTCGGTGCTCCGAGTGAGCAGGAAGTAGATGGTGACGTCAAAAGCCGTGCTGGAGCTGAACTCGTTGCAATCGGCCACGCTGGGCGAGTGCGGCGAGGCAAAGTCTGCCTCCATGTCCATGGCCACGATCGACTGCACCGGAATCTCGATGCGGTTGCTGGAATCGTTGCTGAGGTTCGAGTCCTGGTACAGAAACCAGCACTCGTCTCTGCGCACCTCATCCTGCATGCAATCGGTCGAGCCTTGCCCAGCGTAGACCTCAAGCGTGTAGTCCGTGCTTCCGCTGGCAGTAAGCAGAAAGGTGAACACGTCGGAATCGGCGCAATACTCGTAGCTGATCCCGTAAGGCGCCTCGTCATCGGGCAGGTCCGCGATGCGATCTGGGTTCGGGCTGGTGTTGTTGAACGATATGGTCTGCGCATCCGCGCCGCCGACCGCGAACAGCACCGCACCGCACACCGCGGCTCCGACAACCCAACGACCCGTACTTCTTGCCAAGCGCATAGCGGACGTCCTTCAAGCACAGAGCGTGCCGGCAGGCAAAACCCTGTTCGAAAGGGTAGCTGAAGCGGGCGGCGGGTCCAACCCGTCAAACTGACGCGCCGGCCGCGGGCCGCTGCCAATCTGGCAGCGAGCAGGACCGCGCTATTCTTTCTGCTGCAACCGCCTCACCTGCTCGCCTGCCAAGAGCTCGTCGGCCTCCTCTAGGGCCTCGACGACTTGCTCCGGGAAGGGGGACCCCGAGAGCGCGGCCAACAGTTCGTCGCGGTCCACCTCGGCGACCTTGTCCGCCTTGAACCCGGGGAACCAGTGATCTGCGTTTCCCAACAGGTTGTAGCGCATCTTGCCGTACTCCAGGAGATCGAACGCCTGGGTGAGGTTCCGGAGCCGAAGGATCTCCCGAACGTTCATTCTGCCGGGCACCTCCTGCCAGTGCGGCAATCCTTCGCGCCAACGGTGGGCCCAGTCGCGCCCCAACACGCGCTCGAATTCCTCCTGCAGGCGTGCCGCGATCGGGGCCGTCAGGGCCTGGGGATCCCCTCCCTGCTCGATGCGTTGCACCGCCGCCACGTGCGCATCGAAGTCGCTGGGGCGAGCGGCTCCGACCGAGAGGGTGTGCACTTCCGGATGGGACAAGCACCACAGATCGTTGAACTCCATGGGAGTGAGCGGCGCGGTGAGCTCCACGAGCTTGTCCGGAGGCGACTCGAGCTTTCCCCCCTTGTTGGTCGGGCTGATGATGAACACCCCCAGGTCGCGGCGCGCTGCCTCCTCCACGGCCGCGCGGTTGTCCTGAAAGACATAGTAGTAGTGGAGGTTCACGTAGTCGAAGCGATCGCTCCGAATGGCAGCCAGGATGACCTCGGTCGGGCCGTGGGTGGAGAAGCCGAGATGTCGCACCCTGCCCTGCTCGCGAAGCTTGAACGCATGGTCCAGGCATCCGCCGTCACGCAAAGCCCACTCGAGCGTCTTGCGGTCGTTGATGCCGTGCAGCGCAAACAGGTCCAAGTACTCCAATCCGAGTCGTGCCATGGAGTCGTCGAAATGGGCCGCGAACTCGCCCGCGTCGGCGGTGGGCGACACCTTGGACTGCACCACGATCTCATCACGCGGCAGGCGGGGCAGAATGCGGCCCAGCTGAGCCTCGCTCGTCCCGTACCCGCGCGCAGTCTCAATGTGCCCAATCCCCTGGTCCAGCGCACGGCGGACGGTCGCTTCCAGATTCGCCTGTGCCTCATCCGAGATCTGGTCACCCGCCTTCCAGGACTGCATGGTGCGCATCCCGCCGCAACTCAGGACGGGCATCTGGATTTCCGTGCGGCCAAATCGACGATAGAGCATGCGTTCCGCTCCCATCCGGGCTGACGACCTCACGAGTACCTAACGCAGCCCAACCGTCAGTCCAACCCTTCGCCCCGTCGCAGCAGCCCCCCATCCCCCGGAGCGGCGCAGGCCAGCCGTCATGCCCATCGGCGGAGCCTCCCAGCGGCCGGAGCGGCGACGGATTTGCGAGCGGAGGAACGCCTCCCGAGGAGCGCAGATACTCCCCAGCGACCGTCGCCACCACAATGGACATCTGAAATCCAAGCCCGACGCCAGGTCCACGCAGGACAGCGTTCATCCTGGTCGGTGGCCGCGTCCGTGCCGGGATACGCTGGCGCGCCGAGGACGAGCGCGTTCCGAGCACGCAAGCCCGGAGCCGTGCAGGCCATCCGTGCTAGACAACCCGCCGATGCCGCGAATCATCTTCTGGGACAACGACGGCGTGCTGGTGGACACCGAACCGCTGTTCTTCCGGGCGACGTCCGAAGTGCTGGCAGACCAGGGCCTGACGCTCACCGAGGCCCAGTTCAAGGAGGTGTCACTGCGCCAGGGAAGAAGCGTGTTCGACGCGCTGGGTGAGAACGTGAGCCAGGCTGCCCGCGCCGCCCTGAGGGACCGAAGGAACGCGCTGTTCGCGGCGCACCTCGCCAGCGGAGGGCATTTGATCGACGGCGCAGCCGCTGTGCTGGCAGAGCTTGCTCCTCACTTTCGCATGGCCGTCGTGACCAGCTGCAAACGGGAACACTTCGATGCGGCGCACGCCGATACCAACGTCCGCGGCTACCTCGAGTTCGTGTTGGCGCTCGAGGACTACCCGCGGACCAAGCCGCAGCCCGACCCCTACCTCGCGGCTCTGGCGCAAGCCCGCGTGCGCGCCGACGAAGCCGTTGCCATCGAGGACTCACCCCGGGGTGTCCGCGCGGCCGTGGCCGCTGGTATCCCCTGCATTGCCATCCCGAGAGGGTTGACGCGCGACGGGGATTTCAGCGGGGCGTGGATCCGCCTCGAATCGATAGTGGAGGTTCCGGCTGTGCTCAGGCACGCAAACGCCAGGTTGAAGCCGATTTCGACCTGACCCCGGCACGTCCGTACAGCACCGGAAAGATGTGCCCAGACCGAAAGCGGCGACGCCGGGACCCGCGGGCCGGTCCGCTCGGGGTCCCCCGCGCTGTCAGGCCGGCGCATGCGCCTCGTGTGTGGTTGAGCGGCGCTGACAAACTGGCTAGATCACCGGACCTGGGCACGCGGTGCGTGTCTGGTCTCCCGCCGCACCGGCGGCTTGATCCGTCGGAACTTCGACATGCGCCTCGCCATCGTCATCGCCTCCGGCTACGAAAACTCCCAGCTGGCGTCCCTGCCAGCGGCACCCCTCGACGGCGAGCTCGTCGCACGACGCCTCTCGGAGCCCGACACCGGAGCGCTGGCGGTCAAGCAGCTGGTGGGCGACCGCGAGCTCCCGGAACGACTCGCGCTGCTGCTGGCCGGCCAAGGCACCATCCTGGAGAGTGTCATCATCTACTTCAGCGGCTACCTCGCGTGGATGGGCAACCGCTCGCCCGCGCTGCTGCTGGATGCACCCCGCGCCCGTGCGTTCCCGATCACTCGGCTGTGCCGCCTGTTGGAGCGATGCACCACGGACGCCTTGGTGGTCTTCGACACCCTCGCCGTCATCGACGAGACCAAGAGCCCCTTCGCCGTGGCCGACGCGGTGGACCAGGTCGCTTCGAGCTTCAGCCTCAGCCTCACCACCATCGTGCGTGGAGACCCGGGGACTCCCGATGACCCTCACTCTTCGTCGCCGTTCACGCGGCTACTGGTCAAGGCGTTCAATCGGGCCGCAACCAAGCGCGGTCAGTCGGAGCTGAACGCGCGAGACCTGTACGCGATGATGGGGCGAAATCGCAGGTACGTGGACATCTTCCAGTCCAGCCGGTACCGCCCCGGTGTGCGTCCGTTCGTCCTGCTGCCGGCGGAAACGGCCGGCTTCGACCTGCACCCGCAGTACGGTGCAGCGCCCGAAGAAGCCACGACGCCATCGGCAGCTGCCGCGCAGCCTGCCCCCGAGCCCGACGCGGCGGTTGCGGCTCAGCCCGTCGCGGCCAGCCCCGCGGAAGCTGACGCCGGAGGCAGCTCGGACGTGCCGCCCTCGCTGGAGGAGGAAGGGCCGCTGTTCTCCGAGGCGCCGCCGGCGAAAGATGGGTTGGACGAACGCCATCCGCGCTACTTCGAAGACGTCGACGAGGTGACGGCGGTACAGAAGTTCAACGGTGCTCTCCCTCCCCTCGCTGCCGCAGACGAGCTTCAGGACGCGACCGAGGCCGAAGAGGACACCGCGACCCGACCGCTGGACCCCGAAAACGTGGACGAGATCGGTGCGCTGCTGGCGGGCGAACCGACCATGCTCTCCGAGGGGATGTCCGGCGTGCACTCGTTCGACGCAGAGGTCGAGGGGCAACAACCGGAGGCTGAGTATCCGGCGGGAGACACCGGCCCCGCAGAGTCGGCGGAGCACCTGCGCGCGCAGGCGGTCGTGCCCGTTGCACAGGCCCCGGTCGTGCAGATTGGCGATACGGGGCAGGCCGGGACACCCGTGTCCGGCGTGGTTTCTACCGCGGCAGACGCGACCGTGGAGTCTTTCGTGCAGGCTCCATCCGACGTTGCCGTCACGGAGGCAACGGTCTCCGATACTCCGGGCACGGCAGCGCACGGCGAAGCGGATGACGCGACCTTTGAAGCGGCCTTCCGGGCGCTGACCACTCCACCGCCGCCTGAGCCTGCCGACGTCGACGCCACAGGAAGCTCTCTGGCCGAGCTCGCAGCGAAGATCCAATCGGAGACTCCTCCTGCCGGCCCCGAAGCTGAGGCCGCAGCAGCTCCTCTGTCCGACCTCGCCGAGCGCCTCTCATCGGAGACGCCCCCCGCCCCGACCGACACGGACTCCGGCGACGGCACGTTGGCGGATCTCGCGCCCCAGCTCGAGCCCGACCTGCCGGGCGAGACAGAGGGTTCCGACGAAGAACCCGCCGGGCTCGCCGACGCGCTGGAACCGGAGCCAGAGACGCCCCCTGCGGGACCCGCCGCAGAGGCCCCACTCCAACCGGAAGAGGAACCTCTGGCCGAACCCGCCGACGAGGGCGAAGCACCCGAAGCGGAGACGCCGGCTGAGACTGTCCAAGAAGCCGAAGCACCCGAAGCGGACACGCCCGCTGAAGCTGTCGAGGAGACCG
>CAZSVU010000026.1:6519-42563 GCA_964610275.1 uncultured Polyangiaceae bacterium
AACCCGCCGCAGAGGAACCGGTTGCCGAAGCCGCCCAAGAGGAGCTTCCGGCTGAACTCGCCGAAGCGGCCGAAGCACCCGACGAGGCCGAAGCACCCGACGAGCAATCGGTTGCCGACGAGGCCGAAGAAGAGGCGCCGGCTGCGGTCGCCGAACAGGCCGAAGCACCCGAACAGGCCGAACAGACCGAACCCGCCGCAGAGGAACCGGTTGCCGAAGCCGCCCAAGAGGAGCTTCCGGCTGAGCTCGCCGAACAGGCCGAAGCGGCACCACCGGCTGAACCCGCGGAAGAGGCCGAAGCACCGCCAGCAGCAGAGGCAGTCGAGTCAGTGGAGGCGGCTGCCGCTGAGCCAGAAGCCCCGCCGGCAATGGCCGAAGAGGACGATCTGGTCGTGGGTGAGGACGACGTCGAAGTCGAGCCCGAGCCCGAGACGCCTCGCGCGCCGGCGGTCGCCGCGCAGGACGAAGCGATCGCTGCAGTCCCCCCTGCCGACGTGGAGCCACCCCCGGTCGTCGGGGCTCCGCTCGAACCCGAGGCGCCTGAGCCGTCAACGGAGGCAGCACCACTTGTCGTGGCAGACGCGGCAGCAGCCGAAGCTTCTCTGCCGGAGCCCAAGACGCCCCCGACGGATGAGGGCGAGCTGGTGGTCGACGAAGACGACGTCGAGGTCGAGCCTGAGCCCGAGACTCCACGGTCGGCATCCGTGGAGGAACCACCGTCGTGGGATGAAGCAGCTGTAGGCGATGCCGTGCCACCGCCCGCCGAGCAACTCGCGACTCAGGCGGCGACGACCGAGGACGAACCAGGCGAAGCGCTGGCCCCAGCGGACGAAGTGGCCGAAGCAGCAGCGTCAGAGTCGATGGACGCGGCGGCCGAAGCCGCCCTGGCACCCAGGCCCGAGGAGGAGGAGGCCCCCGCAGTGGGTGCCGAAGACGGGGCCGCTCAGATCGCCCCCCACCCCTCGGCACCCACTGCGGACGCGGAAGTGCGGACCATGGACGAGGCTTTCTCGGCGGTACCGCCACCGCCCGCCTGGGAACAGCCTGGGCCCGAGCCTGCAGCGGCGCCGGACGCGTTCGAGACTGCGGCCGCTGCCCCACCAGGCGACGCAGACCAGGCTTTCGCGCCCGTGGCGCCCCGCGAGCAGGAGCCGCCAATTCGACCCATCGCCCACACCATTCCCGATTTCTCGCCAGCCGTGCGACCCGAGCAGTCCCCAGCGGGTTGGCTGCCCGTCGCTCCCGCGACGGAAGCGGCGGCACCCGTCGAGCCACTCGAGATGGCGCCCACCGAACGCGTTCCGTCCATCCCGGCCACGGTCGTTGGCGACGAACCCGCGGTGGGTGCCGAAGGGGACAGTAGCGCGGAAGCTGCACACGACACGCCGGTCGCTCCGCCACCCGCGCTGGAGGACGCAGAGCACGAGCCTGGGGCTCCCCCGCAGCCCGCAGCGGATCCCGCAACGCGCTGGCCAGATTCCGTACCGTACGCGCCCACCGAGGCTGCCCCCGGTGACAGCATGGCCGCAGCCCTGGCAGCGGCAAATGCAGCAGTCGACGCGGTCTCCTATGATGTTGCGGGCAACTCCGAAGCGGAGGAGTCCGAATGGGACAATGCGCCTCCCGAGTCCCTCGACGCCGAGACGGTCGACGGTGACGCTGGACCGAAGACGGTGCCGTCGCCAGCACCGCCACCGGTGGAGGCCGCGATGGGCCCAGCGCTCGAGCCCATGCCGACAGTCGCGGTAGCCCCGGCGCCGGTAGCGTACTCACCTTCTTCCGACTTGGCGGTGGGCATGGACGCGGCTCTGGACGCCGCGATGGAGGCCGTCGCGGCGTTCGACGCCGAAGCCCGGTCCGCGGATGCCGCACCCTCGCCGGCCGAGAGAGTCTGGCCCGACACGGCCAGCGTCACGCCGTCCGAAATGCCTGCGCCCCTGCCAGCAGGCCGCCAGCCCCCACCGATGACGGTGGAAGGAGCACTGGCACTGGGCGACGAACTGCGAGAAGCGGGAGCCCTCATCGCCGCGCTGGAGGAATACAAGCGCACGCTGCTGCTCCTTGGCTCTCAGCGCACACACGAGCGTGCACAAGTCTACGTGCGATTGGGAGAGATACTACGCAAGCTTCAACGCAACGCGGAGGCTCTGAGCAACTACCAGAAGGCTCTGCGCATCGAGCCGCTCAACGAGATGGCGCTACGAGAGGCCATCGACTTGCTCTGCGCCGCAGGCGAGTACCGTCGCGTGGACGAGCTGTTGTCCGCGCAACTGGCAGGCCTGCACGAGGCGGCTGGCCGGGTCGAGGTATTGCGCTCCAAGGTGGATCTCTGGCTCGATCGCGCACAGGACCCGACTCGTGGTGAGCAAGCGCTGCGCGACCTCATCGCCGCCGATCCTCAGGACACCGGGGCCGTGCGTCGCCTGGTGGAGATACTGCACTCAGCCGGGAAACACCGCGAAGCGGTCGAAGCTCGAGTTGCCTTGTCGGACCACTTCTTGTCGAGCCCCGCACGGCGGGCGCGAGTCCTGGTGGAAGCTGCGCGCGCGACCACCGAGCACCTGGACGATCCTGACTACGCGGTGGAGCTTGCGCATCTCGCACTCACCGCCGACCCCTCCGCCCTCGACGCGCTGGAGATTGCCTCGGCAGCACTGGTTCGCGAAGAAGCCTGGGATCGCCTAGCCGACATCTACGAGGCCATGCTCGAGCAGTGGGAGGACGACCGGGTCGCACTCGACCTCGCCAGGAAGCTCGGCTTCCTCGCCCGCGACAACCTCGGCGATCCTGAGCGGGCTTCCCGCGCGTTCGAGCTCGCCCTCGCGCTCGACGACAGCGACACGGAGCTTCGCTTTGCTCTGGCCGATCTGTACGACCAGCAGGGGGACCTCAACCAGGCAATCTTCCACTGCCGAGCGGCAGTGCAAGCCGACCCGACCAACGTGAGCGGCTACCACCGCGCCTACGAGCTGTTCACCAAGGCCGGCGACTCGGACACCGCCTGGAACGCATCCATCGTGCTGGACCACCTGGATGAGGCGGACATCAATGAGTCTCTGGTGGCCGAGTCCTTCCGACCGGACGGACTCCTGCAGGCCATCGACTTCATCACCGACGAGGACTGGGGCAAGGGCCTGTTCAGCCCCGAGCGTGACCGTACCATCGCAACCATCCTGGAAGCGGTCTCGCGCGGCGCCGTCGAGTTTCGCATCGACCAGCTCAGAAAAGAGAAGAAGCTACCGCACCTCAACCCCGAGATGCGTGAAGATCTCGACCGAAGCACCACCACGCTCGCTCGCACGATGCTCTGGTCCGGTCGACTGCTGGGCATCCAGGTTCCGGACCTGTACGTCTACCCGCAGGTCAAAGGCGGCCTGTCTGCAGCGGCGGTCGCCGAGCCCAGTGCCCTGGCGAGCCGCACGTTGGGTTCTGGCCTGGCCGCCAAGCAACTCGCTTTTCTCTGGGGTCGACACCTGACGTTCTTCCGTCCCGAGCACTACTTGCTGGTGTTCTACCCGACCATCAAGGACTTGGCCGCCCTGATGGTGGCGACGCTCGCCATTGGAGAGGGTAGTGACATGAGCGGCGAGTCCAGAAAGGCTCGGCAGCGAGCGAGTGGGCTCAAGAAGAAGCTGCGGGAAGACGAGCTCGGTCGTCTGCGTCGCGCGAGCCGGAAGTTCTCTTCGGAGAACGCCACGGGACAGATGCTGGCCTGGGCGCGCACGGTGGAGCTGTCGGCCGGGCGTGCAGGGCTGCTCGCGTGTGGCGACCTGAACGTGGCAGCCGCCCTGGTCCAGGAGTACCCCGTCGGCGGGCAGCTCACGCCCAAAGCCCGCATCGCCGACCTGATGAGCTACAGCATCAGCCAGGAGTATGCACAGCTTCGAGAGAAGCTCGGCGTGACGGTCAAGGGGTAGGACGACCGCCGACACGCTCAACGTGACTGATAGGGGCGCAGCAGCGTGCCCTTGCGTTCCGCTCGCAGCGCCTCATCCGGCAAGTCGACGGGGCTCGGACGAATTCCGAGCAGCGCCGCCTCGTCCACCTCGTCCATGAGCTCCGGTGGCAGGTACTTCTCCCCGTACTTCCGGTAGACCCCCGAGCGGACGAAGTGGTCGAAGATCTCCGGGTCCAGGTGATTGTCCTTCTTCATGAAGCCCATGATGCGCATGGCTTCGGAGAGTCTCTTGCCGGACTTGTACGGCCGGTCCTGGGCAGTGAGCGCCTCGAACACGTCGGCGATGGCCATGATCCTCGCGGGCAGGGACATGTCCACGCCGTACACGCCGCGTGGGTAGCCGGTGCCGTCCATCTTCTCGTGGTGCCCACTGGCGTACTCGGGGACCCGCTTGAGCTTGCGAGGAAACGGCAGCGCCTCGAGCATCCGAATCGTGTGCACGATGTGCATGTTGATGATGATGCGCTCTTCTTCCGTCAGCGTCCCGCGTGAGATGCACAAGTTCTCCACCTCGTCCGGGGAGAGCAGCGGTCGCTCCGCTCCACCCTGCCGATAGGGGCGGGCCGCGATCTGCCGAACGCGGCCCTGCTTGTCGGGCGACATGAACTCCCCGCCCACGTTGGCCGTCTCCAGGAAGTCGAGTTCGTCATGCAACTGCGCAATGTCTGCTTCGAATTGCTGCCGCAAAGCCTCGGCATCTGCGCCCGGCTCACGCAGCGCTCGCGCCAAGCTGAGCTCGGCATCTCGCTCGAGCGTCTCGAACCGTGCGCGGATGATCTCCATGCGGTCGAAAATGGTCTCGAGCTTGGTCGCCTTGTCCATCACGTGGACGGGCGTGGTGACCTTCCCGCAGTCGTGCAGCCACGCCGCGATGTGCAACTCGTACCACTCGTCGTCGTCCAGCTGGAAGTCTCGGAAGGGGCCTTCGCGGTCATCGCACAACGACCGCGCGATCATCTCGGTGAGTATGGGCACCCGTTCGCAGTGGCCACCCGTATAGGGCGACTTCGCGTCAATGGCCGACGCCATGAGTCGGATGAAGCTGTCGAGCAACTCCTTCTGGTCGTCGAGCAGCAGACGATTGCTCAGGGCAATGGCGGCCTGTGACGCCAGGGCTTCGACGATGCTTTGCTGGTCTGGACCAAAGGCGACGACGTCACCGGTGTCGGGGTTGGTGGCGTTCAACAGCTGGAGCACGCCAATCACGTAGTTATCCGAGTTGACCATGGGGATGGTCAGAAACGACTTGGACCGGTAGTTATTCCGCTGGTCGAACACCTTCATGCCCGAGAAATCCAGCCCTTCCGCGTGGTAGGCGTCCGGTATGTTGACCGACTGCTTGAGCATGGCCGCAGCCGTCGCCACGTTCTTCAAGTTGGGGGCCCCGCTGACGGGGTCGTAGAGCGAAAGCGGCGGCAATGAGATCTCGCCGCCGGTGCTCCCCCCCAGTGCAATCCCGAGCGAGTCGGTCCGCATGATGGCGAACTTCAGTTCGTCTGCGTCGGTGCGGATGTAGAGGGTGCCGCCGTCCGCGTTGCAGATCCGCTTGGCCTCCAACAGGATCATCTCCACCAAGCGTCCGCGGTTCTGCTCGGCAGAGAGTGCGATCCCCACCTTGTGCAGCACCTCCAGTTGGGCAACGCGTGACCGTACCGTCTTGACGTCGGCCGAACGCATGCTGTCGGTTGGATTCGCCTGAACGCCCAGGTAGGGCACCGCGCCCGCCGGGGGCAGCGTGCTGGTCCGACGCAGATGCAATAGCTCCAGCGCGCGCCGCACCCCGGTCACCAATTCGTCGCCCGTCGGCTCCTCCGGTAGTACGGCCGCAATCTCGCTGTCCGCCGCCAGGTCGAACCGACTGTCGCGGGGGCGGCCACACAGCACCAGCACGGCTTGCCGCAGGGCGAGCGCTGGGGCGTACGGTTCGAGTAGCGCACGCCCTTTGTCCAGGACACGGGCCGGCAGGACGATCACCGAGATCTGCCCACTTCTGAGCAGAACCAGGAGCGGATGCGGCCGAACCACCGTCTGTCCGGCAAGCCGCTGGTCCGCCTGCAGCCGCTCTGCCACTCGGTCGAGGTTGGCGACCACCGCCTCGGCATTGGAGCTTAACTCTCGGAGGTCGTCTGCGCCCAGCGCGTCACCGGTTCCGGCCATCGTATCCCCAGCGCGCATCGTAGTATCGGGCCCCTGGGCCCGCCAGGGTGGCGAGCATCGCCCAGCCCCCTTTCCAGGGCAAACCAATTGCGGCAGCGTCGGTGCCGCTGTGCTGCGGCCTGCAGCGCGAGCGTGCGTCCTCCAGACTCGCGGTACCCGGCGTTTTCGGGTTGTTGCTGCCCGGACTCGGCACTACATCCCCCCAAGCACGCGAATCAGCAGCCTGTCGGGGGTATCCGTCAGGCCCCACTGCGAGGACGGGGGTATCCGTCCCGCCCGGAAAGGACACGAACCATGATTCAAGTGAGTCTCCCGGATGGGAGCCAGCGGCAGATTCACGACGGTGCCACCGCGGGCGACCTCGCCGCAGAGATAGGACCCGGGCTGGCCAAGGCGGCCGTCGCGGCCCGCGTGGATGGGGCCATCGTCGACCTGACCGCGCCACTGCGGGACGGAACCCAGGTCGCCATCCTCACCAAGCGCGATCCAGAAGCGTTGGACGTGCTGCGTCACTCGGCGGCCCACCTCATGGCCGACGCCATTCTCCGCGTGTTCCCTCGCGCCCAACTCACCATCGGCCCCGCTGTCGAGGACGGCTTCTACTACGACATCTACCTGCCCGACGAAAAGATCACGCCCGAAGACTTCCCGCGCATCGAAGGCGAAATGGCGCGCATCGCCCAGGCTTCGCACCGCTTCGAACGCTGCGTCAGCACGGATGGCAACGACGAGGTCTTCGCGCGGTACAAGGCGATCGACGGCGGCAATAACCGCTTCAAGCAGGAATTGGTGGAGGGTATCCGCGCGAAAGGTCAAGAGCTCTCGTTCTACCGACACGGTGACTTCATCGACCTCTGTCGAGGCCCCCACGTCCCCCACACGGGGTGGCTCGCACACACCAAGCTCACGAAGGTATCCGGAGCGTACTGGCGCGGAGACGCCTCCCGCGAACAGCTGGCTCGAGTCTACGGCACGGCGTTCTTCAGCAAGTCCGAGCTGAAGGAGTATCTGCACGCTCTGGAAGAAGCCAAGAAGCGCGACCATCGTGTACTCGGCGAACAGCTGGACCTCTTCTCGTTCCATGAGGAGGCGCCCGGATTCCCCTTCTTTCATCCGAGGGGCGCCATCCTGTTCAACCTGCTGCTGGACTACATGCGGAACCTGCTGCGTCGGCGCGGGTACTTCGAGCTCCGGACGCCGCTGATCCTGTCCGAGCGCCTGTGGCACACGTCGGGGCACTACGACAACTACCTGGAAAACATGTTCTTCACGAAGCTCAAGCTTCGCGACGAGAAGAACCCCGAGGCCATCCGTGACGACGTGCCGGAGGAACGCCCGATGGCAGTCAAGCCCATGAACTGCCCCGGCCACCTGCTCGTCTATCGCAGCCGGCTGCACAGCCACAACGAGTTCCCCTTGCGGTTTGCCGAAATGGGGCTGGTGCACCGACGCGAGCTCTCCGGCGTTCGTCATGGTCTGTTCCGGGTGCAGGCCTTCACGCAGGACGATGCTCACCACTTCTGCACGCCGGCGCAAATTCGAGACGAAGTCACGATGCTGATCGACTTCTTCAAGGAAGTGTATGGCGCATTCGACCTCGACGACGTCCGCATCGAGCTGTCCACGCGCCCGGACAAGAGCATCGGGACGGACGAAATGTGGCAGCGAGCCGAATCCGCTCTGAAGGATGCGCTCGACGGCGCCGGCATCGAGTACCAGCTCAATGCAGGCGACGGCGCCTTCTACGGACCCAAGATCGACTTCCACATCCGCGACGTGCTGCGGCGTTCGTGGCAATGCGGCACCATCCAGCTGGACTTCTCCATGCCGGAGCGGTTCGGCCTGACCTATGTGGGCGCGGATGGTGAGCGACACACGCCGGTGATGATCCACCGCGCCTGCTACGGAAGCCTGGAGCGTTTCCTGGGTATCATCATCGAGAACTACGCTGGCCGTTTCCCGCTCTGGCTGGCGCCAGTTCAGGTGGTCGTCATTCCCGTCAGCGATCGTTTCACGGACTATGCCCAGAGCGTGCACGCCGCGCTGCTGGACGCGGGTCTGAGAGCCGAGGCCAATCTGAGCTCGGACCGCGTGGGCTACAAGATCAGGGAAGCGAGCCTGCAGAAGGTGCCCCACGTCGTCGTGGTCGGGGAGAAGGAACAAGCCGCAAACAACGTCAACGTGCGCTCCCGGGAGCAGGGGGAGCTGGGCGCGATGACGCTCGCGGAGTTCCTGGATTCCATCGCAGCTGAACGCGAACCGCGAACGTCGGCACCTGGCTGAGGCCGGCGGCGACCCCATCGGCGCCAGCAGACAGGCGGTCGAGCATGCCAGCGGTGTCCGGGTGCGAAGGCAATGTGGCGGTTCCCGGCAACGATTCGGCCATCGTGCCAAGAGCAGAATCCGTCCGGGAAGCGAGAAAAGTGCCTGGCGGCCGAACCCGATCTGAAAAGCGACTCCGCGCAGGTGCGTGTGGACGCGGCGGCACATCTATTGCTTAAATCAACGTCCGGGCAGTGGCGTGCTAACCATCACGCGGGAAGAAGGGTTGCGGGCGACCGTCTACGGGCATAAGTGCTCCGGCGGTGGTGTGCGGCTCGACACGTCGAGCCCGTACCTCCCGAGGGTTGGGATTGTAGACGTTCGCCCGCAACCCTCTCGTGGCTCCGGTCTCCACGCTGCTCGCTCCGCTGCACTGCCGCAAGGTCTCTCATGACGCATCGCCGTTTGGTTCTCCCTCTGGTGGCTCTGGCCCTGTCCTCCACACCCACGCTCGCGCAGGCGCAAACAGCCAGCGCGTTCGCGCTGAATCGATACAACCCGTCCGAACGGGGCAGCGACTGGTTTGCCAACGAGTCGCTGGATCTGCGCGGCCACCTCAGGCCTGCGCTGGGTGTGGTGGGGGACTGGAGCTACAAACCCCTGGTGCTCTATTCCCCGGACGGCGAGGAGATCGCGCCCATCGTGAAGCATCAAGTCTTCGCGCACGTGGGCGGCGCCCTGATCCTCTGGGACCGCGTACGGGGTGCCGTGAGCCTCCCGTTGCTCGTGTACAACGACGGCGAGACTCAGCGCACGGCCAACCAGACCTTCTCCTCGGACGACGCGACCACGTTGGGTGACCTGCGCCTGGGTTTGGACCTCCGACTCGTCGGCACGTACGGCGGTCCGCTCTCACTGGCCGTGGGCACCCACGTGCATCTTCCCACCGGGAACCAGGATGCCTACGCCAGCGATGGCAAGGTTCGCGTGCAGCCGCACCTCTTGGCAGCCGGTGACATCGGCACCTTCGCCTACGCGGCCCAGGCGGGATTCAACTACCGCGCTCACGAGGGGCAGCTCGATGGCGCGGCGTTCGGCAGCGAGCTGACCTTCGGCGCAGCTGCCGGATTGCGCCTGCTGCGCAAGAAGCTCCTGGTCGGCCCCGAGCTGTACGGCTCCACGGTGGTGAGCGAAGGGGACGCAGCGTTCGCCCGGCGAACGACACCGGTAGAAGTGATCCTGGGAGGGAAGTTCGAGGCCTTCGCGGGGTTCCGAGTGGGCGCTGGCGTGGGCCCGGGCCTCACCCGCGGCTTCGGCTCGCCCATGCTCCGGGTGCTCGCTGCCCTGGAGTGGATGCCCCAGATCGAGGAGAAGCCGGAACCCCCGCCCAAGCCGAGTGACCGAGACGGGGACGGCATCTTCGATGATGACGATGCCTGCCCGGACGAACCAGGCGTCGAGAGCGACGACCCCGAGAAGCACGGCTGTCCATTGCCGGCGGATCGCGACGGCGACGGCATCCTCGACGACGACGACGCCTGCCCCGACGAGCCCGGCGTGGCCAACGACGATCCCGAGAAGAACGGCTGCCCACCACCCAAGGATCGCGACGGCGACGGCATCCTCGACGACGACGACGCCTGCCCCGACGAGCCCGGCGTGGCCAGTGACGATCCCGAGAAGAACGGTTGCCCGCCGCCAACGGACCGCGATGGGGACGGCATCTTCGATGATGACGATGCCTGCCCGGACCAGGCCGGCAAGCCCAACGATGATCCGAAGAAGCACGGTTGCCCGATGGCGATCAAGACCGAGGAGAAGATCGAAATCCTCGAGCGCGTCGAGTTCGAAACCAACAAGGCAGTGCTGCGACCGGAAAGCAACGAGGTCCTCGAAGCCGTCCGCAAGGTTCTGGATGAGAACCCGGACGTCACGAAGATCCTGGTGGAAGGACACACGGACGACCGCGGTGCGGACTACTACAACCTGGCGCTGAGCAAGCGCCGCGCCGCTGCCGTGGTGAGGTGGCTGACCGAACGCGGAATCGCCGCTGACCGGCTCACGTCGAAGGGCTTTGGTGAGACCAAACCGATCCACGACAACGACACCGAAGAGGGGCGGCAGAACAACCGCCGGGTCGAGTTCCGGATCATCGAGCGGGACGGAAAAACGGTAAAGCCGCAAACCGAAATCCGCAAGCAGACCAGCGCCACGGAAGCCCAAGCGGGCGCCGAAGGTGAGGAATGAGGTATCCCATGGGCAGCAATCGTTTACTCAGCGCCACCGTCACCATCGGGCTGTTGGCCGGCACCAGCAGTAGCCTCGCCCAACCCGCTCTCCGCTACCAGGTGGACCAGGAAGGCGACTTCGTGCTCTTCGGCAACACGATGGGCTACGAATGCGACACCCTCGACACCTGGGATCCCACCACTCCCGACGTGGGCACACCGGATTGCAGCGGGGTGGACACCAACAACGAGTCGGCCCCGGACATCCTCTGGCGCAGTGATTCGCCCGGCGACGGCGAGGCCGAGGCCAATGGCAGCATCACACCGGATCAAGCCCGCAGCACGGCCGTGCTGGACGTTCCGGACGGCGCCACCATCAACTACGCGCGGATGTACTGGGCGGGATACCTTGCGGCCAACACGTCCGACTCCGAAGTTCTCGTGGAACGACCGGGCGTCAGTCAGGACACGGTCACCGCCGACGACGCGTTCATCACGGCTGACACGAGCGCGGGGCTCTACTGGTACCAGTCCACCGCAGACGTGACCTCTCTGGTGGTTGCGGCCGGAGAAGGGCCGTTCCGGGTGAGCGGCGTGGACACGCTCGATCTCACCGATCCGGCGAACGGCAACCCCAACCACGCCATCGCCGCCTGGTACATGGTCGTCTTCTACGAGCTCGACGGTGACCCGTCGCGCAACCTGGCTCTGTTCGACGGGCTCGATTACACGACCTCGTCCGACGATCAGAGCGCCGTGATTACTGGATTTCTGGTTCCCAACTCGGGCTACGACGCCAAGCTGGGTGTCGTCACCTTCGAGGGCGAAGCCGAGCACGACGGCGACCAGTTCTTCTTCAACGGGACCGCGCTGGAGAACGCCCTGAATCCGGTCGACAACTTCTTCAATGCCTCTCGGACCTACCTCGGCAGCCCGGTATCCTTGACGGGTGACCTGCCCCAGCTCAGTGGCGAACCGCGGAGCATGGCCGGGATCGACATGGACGTGCTCGACGTGCGCTCGCTGGTCAGCTCCGGTGACACCTCGGCCACCATCGAGGCAACCAGCACGCTGGAGAGCTTCCTGCTCGCCTCGTTCGTCACCAGCATCTCCACATTCGCGCCCAACTTCGTCGCGTCTGGCAAGACGCTGGAGGACGTGAATGCCGACCTCATCGAGCCGGGCGACGTGCTGGAGTACACGATCACGGTCGTCAATACCGGCAACGACCGCTCGGTCAACACGGTATTGACCGATCCCCTACCCACTGGGGTCACCTACGTCGACGAGAGCCTGGTCATCGTAAGCGGTACGAATGCGGGGGCCTTGACAGATGCCAGTGGCGATGATCAGGGCGAGTACGACGCTGGCTCCCATACGTTCACCGTCCGGCTGGGGGCAGGCGCCGATGACACCGACGGCGGGGTCATGGAAATCGACGAATCCGCGGTGATCCGTTTTCAGGTGACCGTCGACGACGACGCCACCGGCACCATCGCCAACCAGGCGAGTATCACGGCCGGGGGCGAGCTCGGTGCCCCACCGGACGACTACTATACCGACGAGGACGAGGAGGCGACCGGCCCGCAGCCCACCCTCGGCGAGGTCGGTTCCTGCGCGGGTCCCCATTGCGTCGATACTGATGGAGACGGGATCCTCGACCCTGTGGAAGTGATAACGCTGGGCACCGACCCCAACGACGCCGACAGCGACGACGACGGCGTCCCGGACGGAGCGGAGCCCAGCCCGGGCGAGGACTCGGACGGCGACGGCCTGATCAATGCCCTTGACCCGGACAGCGACAACGACGGCCTCTTCGACGGCACCGAACTGGGGCTCGATTGCTCGAACTCCGACACCGACACCGGCGTCGGCGCATGTCGGGCCGATGCAGATTCGGGCGCGACCACCACCGATCCACTCGACGCGGACACGGACGACGGCGGGGTCGACGACGGCAACGAAGATTTCAATCTCGACGGCGCCATCGATACAGGCGAGACCGACCCCACCGCTGGCCATGGCGCGGACGATGACTTGGTCGACAGCGACGGAGATGGTCTGGGCGACACGCTCGAGGACGAGCTCGGGAGTGATCCGCTCGATGCAGACTCCGACGATGATGGCGTCCCGGATGGCGACGAGCCCAATCTGTCACATGACACCGACGGTGATGGTCTGATCAACGTGCTCGACCCGGACAGCGACGACGACGGCCTCTTCGACGGTACCGAGTTGGGCTACGACTGTCCCGACCCGCCGACGGACGCGAGTGCCGGGAATTGCGTGCCGGACGGCGACGACGGCGCCACCACGACCAATCCCCTCGATGCGGACACTGATGACGGCGGAGTCGAGGACGGCGTGGAAGACGCCAACGGTAACGGAGTGGTCGACACTGGTGAAACCGACCCGAACGACGGCAGTGACGATGCGCCCCCCACCTGCACCGATGACGCCGACTGTGGCGCCGCCGACAGCGGCCAGGTCTGCAATGCGGACGGGGAGTGTCAGGACGGCTGCCGAGGCTCGGGCGGCAACGGCTGTCCCGCCGGGGAGTCTTGCACGTCTTCCGACACGACCATCGGCCAGTGCGTCGTTGACGGGACTGGTGGCGCCGGTGGGGCCAGCGGCGCGACGGGAGCCGGCGGGAGCGCGGGATCAGCCGGAAGCGTCACCGCGGGAGGCGCCGCCGGAAGTCCTGCGGGCAGCGGCGGCGCTCAAGCGGTTGGTGGAGCCGCGGGCTCGATGGCCGCTGCAGGGAGCGCGGGGACGCCGGAAGGCGGCGGTGCACCCGGCACAGGCGGTGCGACCGACGTCGGCGGGGCCGGAGGCGAGGCAGCCCCGGAGGGCGTGCTGGAAGGTGGCGGCTGCTCCTGCAGCATCCCGGTCCGGCACTCGCGCAGCCTGACCGGTTGGGCGCTCGCTTTGCTCACCGCGATGCTCTGGCGAGCGCGCCGGAGGCGCTGAAGACGGCTGGCGCGGGCGACGTCGAGCGCGGGCTCGCGCTGCTCTACTCAGTTCCCACCGAGTTGCGACGCGTAGTCCGCGCCGATCGAGTCGAGTGACGAGCCAGCCTTCTTGGCTGCAGCACCGCTAACCGGTGCGGGCCCCGCGGCGGCGGCAGCCTTCGCAGCCTCCGCCTTCTTCTTGGCTTCTTCTGCCTCGGCCTTCTTGGCGTCCTCGGCCTGCTTGCGTTCGGCCTCCTCGGCCTCGAACTTCTCCAGCGCCTTGCGGGTGGTGATCAGGTGCTCCCTCTGCTCCTTGGCGCTCAGCTGGGTGTCCCCGGCGGAGGCCGCCGCTTGTGCCTTGAGCTGCTCGACGTCCTTCGAGCTGGTCTTCTTGCCCCCGAACATGCTGTAGCCGATCACGCTGCCAATCAGGAGCACTCCAGCCGCGATGGCGATGATGAGGACAGTATTCGTCTTCTGCATGGGGATCCCATCAAACCCATCGTCCGCTGGCGCCGGCGCGGGGGCGCCGCGTTGTTGCGCATAGCCACCTTGGGCCGGTGCACCCTGCCCCGGTGCGCCATGATAGGGGGCCTGCGGTTGGTTGTGCTGATAGGTCATGACTCACACCATCCAGAAAGGGTGGACGAAGGCGGCATAACTCTGACCTGCCTCCGCGGCTATTGTATGCGATCGGTCCGCGCCGCGCCCACGTGCGCTCAATCCACGGGGACGAGCCGAAAAATCCCATTGAACACCAGGACTTAGCCGTCATCCGCGGCCGGTCAGGTCAAGCGGCTCGCCCCAAACGACGCGACGCATGCTGCATCTATGCCGGCGCTGGTCCAGGTCCGCCCCAGAAGCTGCCACCGCTGGGAGGCGGTTGCTCGCGCCGGGTCCTGCTGGGTCCGGCGACGCTCGCCTGGCGGTGCAGGTTTTCGCCAGCGCTCGAACAAGCTGGAGTGGCGCCAGGCCGACACGGTGCTGAACATGACCGACGTGCCACGCAGAGCCGTCACGGTCGATGGACACCCGAGCTACCCGGACCTCGCCCGGGTGGTCAGTACGGAGTACACGAGCCACGGGGTGCATCGCAGCCCAACGGACCCAAAGCCGGACCTGGCCGTGCTGCACGCCGACAACGCCACCAGCTATGGCGAGCTCATCGCCGTAATGGACGCGATGTACGCGACGACGAAGCAGCACGACCCGACCACGGGCACGACTCGACGCGCGTTCAACGTCGCCTTTGCCGTAGACTGAGCTCCCGGATGCAGCTCCCACCGTGAGGTCACGGCACGTCGGCACCGAGGGTGCCGCACGAAAGACAGGGTGCTCTAGCCAGATCGCAGCGGAGCTGTCCTCCGTCGGACCGCCACCCTCACGTTCGGTCCGGCGGAGGACGCCGATTGCGACTTCTGGGACACGGCACTAGTCGATCGGACGTGTCGGGATTTCAGATCCGCAAGATGGGTGCGGCGTAGACGCCTACAAGCCGTGGCAATCTCAGCTACTTGCCGGAAATCATTGCTTGACCGGACCAACGCGAGGCGTCATAAATCCGCCGTGCCCGGAGCCTGGAGCGGCACGCCTCCTTACTTCTCCGATGCCGTTGGCCGTTCTGGCCCCGTGGAATGCCGGAGCACACAGCCGAAGAGGTCTCGCAATGACTCAGTCGTTGATGGTGGTCGCCACGGAGCCGGGTACGGGCAAAAGCGCAATCTCGCTGGGCCTGCTCGATCAGTTCGAGCGGGCCGGGGTGCGGGCCTGCTTCTTCAAGCCGGTTGGGCTCACCAATGGGTCGGGCGGCATCGATCCGGACGTCACGTTCATTCACGCGGCCCTCGGGCTCACCAAGTCCCCCGAAGACTCGGTGGCGGTGACGAGCGCAGAGGTCAGCGCGGCCATTCAGAGTGGCACCTACGACGACGTTCTAGACCGAATCCTCGAAGCCCACAGTCGCCTGGCCGAGGGCAAGGACGTCGTGATCTGCGAGGGGCTGGACAGTATGAGCGCCTTCCCGGCGCTGGAATCCGACATCAACATCGACATCGCCAAGAACCTCGATGCCCCGCTCCTGCTCATCACTTCCGCCCACCAGCGAGAAGTGGAAGAGGTGGTGTCGAACGTGGCGCTGGCCAAGGGGCAGTTGGAAGAACGCGGCGTCGAGGTGCTGGGCGTCATCATCAACCGGATCGACGAACGCCGACGCGACGAGTTCACGGACAACTTGCGCTGGCAGCTGCGCGACAAGAACATTGCGCTGTACGGCGCACTCCCTACCCTGCCGGAGCTCGCCCGCCCGCGGCTGTGTGACGTCGTCAAGGCGCTGGACGCCAAGGTACTCGCCGGCGAGCAGTACCTGCAGGCGCAGGTACGCCACGTGTTGATCGCGGCCATGGGCTTGGACAACGCCCTCCACTACTTCCAGGACGGCAGCCTGGTCATCGCCCCGGGCGACCGCGAGGAGATCTTGCTGGCGGCGGCCTCGACCTACGCATGCACGGACGTGCCTCGTCCGTCGGGGATCGTGCTGACCGGGGGCTTCGAGCCCCGGCGCAAGGTCATGCAGCTCTCACGCTCTCTGAGCGGGGGGAGCCTTCCCATTCTCAAGGTGAGCGCCAACACGTTCGACGCGGCCATCACCATCAACGACATCAAGCCCAGCCTGGGGGAAAACCAGGAAGGCAAGGCGCTGGCCATCCGTAGCGCGATAGACGAGTACGTCGAGATGGAGGAACTGCTGGAGAAGCGTTTCGCCACCACCCGCAAGGTGATCACTCCCAAGCGGTTTTTGCGCACGCTGCGCGACAAAGCCCGGGCCAACAAGCGGACGATCGTGCTCCCGGAGTCCAACATCGACAGGATTCTCAAGGCCGTGCGGGAGCTTCGACGGCACGATCTGGTGAACGTCATCCTGACCGGCAACGACCAAGAGGTGCGCAAGTACGCGCAGCAGCTCGACGTGGAGCTGGATGACGGCGTGACCATCGTGGATCCGCGCAGCGACACGCACTTCGATGAGTACGTGGCCACTCTGGTGGAGCTCAGAAAGCACAAGGGCCTGCACGAAGAGATGGCCCGCGACCTCATGCGTGACCGCACCTACTTCTCCACCATGATGGTCTACAAAGGTCGCGCACACGGCATGGTGAGCGGCGCCACCACCACCACTCAGGCCACGGTTCGCCCGGCGTTCGAGTTCATCCGGACCAAGCCCGGTTTCAACAGCGTCTCGAGCGTGTTCTTCATGTGCCTGCCCGACCGAGTGCTGGTCTATGGGGACTGTGCGGTGATCCCCAACCCCACCGTGGAACAGTTGGCCGAGATTGCCCTGGCCAGTGCGGAAACGGCGCAGGCTTTCGGGATCGAGCCCCGAGTCGCCATGCTGTCGTACTCGACCGGAGCTTCTGGCAAGGGTGCGGACGTCGAGGCCGTGCGGCAGGCCACCGAGCTCGTCAAGCAGAAGAACCCCACCCTCTGCGTGGAAGGCCCGATCCAGTACGACGCCGCGGTCGACCCGCAAGTGGCGCGCACGAAGCTGCCGGACAGCAAGGTCGCCGGCCGAGCCACGGTGTTCATCTTCCCGGATCTGAACACCGGCAACAACACCTACAAGGCCGTGCAGAGGTCGTCCGGCGCGATCGCGATCGGCCCAGTTCTGCAGGGGCTAAGGAAGCCGGTCAACGACCTCAGCCGCGGCGCCACGGTCACAGACATCGTCAACACCGTCATCGTCACCGCCATTCAGGCCCAGGCGGAGTGAGGTACTGGTCGTGAAGATATTGGTGCTCAACGCCGGCAGTTCGTCCATCAAGTACCAACTGTTTGGCATGCCGGGGACGGAGGTTCTGGCCAAGGGCCAGGTGCAGCGCATCGGTCAGGATGACGCCGGGCTGGAGCAGGTCACCCAGCGCGGCCAAGTGAAGCGGACCGAGGCCGTAGCGGACCACAGAGTGGGGCTGCAGAAGGCCGTCGGCCTGCTCACCGAAGCCGAGAACGCTCCACTGGCTGAGATCTCCGAGATCCAGGCAGTCGGGCACCGCGTGGTGCACGGCGGCGAGCACTTCACCAAGACCGTGCGGGTCGACGATCAGGTGATCTCGGCCATCGAGGCGCAGTGCGCCCTGGCCCCCCTGCACAATCCGCCCTCGCTGCAGGGGATCCGGGCCTCCCGAGAGGTGCTGCCCGGAGTTCCTCAGGTGGCAGTGTTCGACACGGCCTTCCATCAGACCATTCCGCGTCACGCGTACCTGTACGCGCTCCCGAAGCGCCTCTATGAGGAAGGGCGGATCCGCCGCTACGGCTTCCACGGCACCTCCCACCGGTACGTCGCAGCCCGGGCCGCCGAGGTGCTCGGCAAGCCCCCCGAGGAAGTCAACCTCATCACCTGTCACCTCGGCAACGGTTCGAGTATCGCAGCCGTTGCCGCAGGTCGCTGTGTGGATACCAGCATGGGGCTCACCCCTCTGGAAGGCTTGGTGATGGGGACCCGCTCGGGAGACATCGACCCTGCCATCATCTTCCACCTCCAGCGCGTGCACGGCATGGCGGTGGATGAGATCGACCGACTTCTGAACAAGCAGAGTGGCCTACTGGGACTGTCGGGCAAGAGCAACGACGTCCGCGAGCTCTTGCAGCTCAGGGACGCGGGAGATACCGACGCGGAGCTGGCCCTGGAGGTCTGCTGCTACCGCATCAAGAAATACGTGGGCTCGTATTTGGCGGTACTGGGGCGGCTCGACGCGCTCGTGTTCACAGCCGGCATCGGCGAAAACTCCCCCTACATCCGCGAGCGCTCCTGCGCAGGCCTGGAAGGCTTGGGGATTGCGGTGGATCCCGAGAAGAACCAAGCGGCCGACGTGCGCGACCAGGACATCAGCCGAGACGGGACGTCCACGCGCGTCCTGGTGGTCCCCACCAACGAAGAGAAACTGATCGCGTTGGACACGTACGCGCTCTGTCAGTCGCGTTGACGAGCCAACGCGTCCTTCAGCCGAACGTGCCGCCGTCGTAGCCCCAGAGATAGCCCTGGGCGTCGCTGAACTCGATGTAGGTGCGGGAGCTCTGCACGCTCAGACCGGAGGCGAGCTTCTGACAGAGGTCAGCGCTCAACCGCTGCGTGAGATCCGGGCTCATCTTGCCGATGCTCTTGACCTCTACGTAGCAGGCAGGCTCGACGGTTCCGCCGAAGGTCATCCGGGTCTGGGGTACGAGGCAGGTCATCACGTAATGCTCCGGCTTGCCGATCAAGGCCGCCACGGAGCTGGAGATGGATTGGAGAAGCTCATCCGCGGCAGCTGGAGCCGGGGGTGCGGCAGAGGTGTAGATGTTGACGAGCGGCATGCAGCGCATTGTTGCCCTCTTCTCGCCGAGTGGCCAACCTCGAAATGAAGCAGTGCGCCCGGCCAGTGCGGGTCGTGCATCCGCGTCCGCCCGTGCCGCCACTCGGCGCTGCAGGCACCGCAGACCCAGCCCGGTCGGGGGCGAGTTGGGGCTCGGCTTCGGGTGGGAGGACGTTTACGGGAACGACAGGGTGCCGAGCGGAGACCTTCCGCTCCGATCACCGGCCCGCTCCGGTGGAACGTCTCGGCCAGATCGGGTAACACAATGGGCATGACCGGGATGAACACGGGGGTGGGTAGAGCAGAGGCACGCTTCGGCACTGTCGCCCTGGCAATCTCGTTGGCGCTGCTGGCTGGGGCGTGCGGCGACTCGAGCGGAGGCAGTGACGATGGCACCGCCGGCGATGGCGCGGGTGGCGCCGCAGGTTCAGCCACGAACGGTGGCAGCGGAGGCAGTGTTGGAAGCGGAGGTTCCACCGCGGGCGCGGGCGGAGCGGCGGGTGGCGGAACGGCGGCGGGTGGCGCCGCGGCGGCCTCGGCCGGGTCTCCCGGGTCCGGTGGATCGGGCGGCAGCGCCGGCAACGAGGGCAGCGGCGGATCCGTCGCCTCCGGCGGATCCAGCGGGGCCGCCGGCAGCGGCGGATCGAGCAACACCGGAGGCTCCGGCGCTACGGGCGGCACGGCGGCGGGCGGTGCCGCCGCGGGCTCGGCCGGGTCTCCCGGGTCCGGTGGATCGGGCGGCAGCGCCGGAACCGTGGGTAGCGCAGGGTCGGTCACCACCGGCGGAACCAGCGGGGTCGCCGGCAGCGCCGGCTCGGTCAGCGTCCCCGGAGACCTCATCGACCCGAGCCGCGTCACCACCTGGAACCCCGGCGTCCTGCTCGACGATCAGCTCGACCTGCCGCTCGGAGCCGACGGCCTGCCCGTGCGCACCACCGTGTGCGCGACCCTCAGCCCGGGCGACGACATCCAGGCGGCCATCGACTCCTGCCCCGAGGGTCAGGTGGTCGAACTCGAGGCCGGCACCTTCTCCGTCTCCTCCACCATCACCCTGACCCGCGGCGTCGTGCTGCGCGGCGCCGGCTCCGAAGGCGCTCCCGCCGGCACCACCCTCGACAAGCAGGGCGGCGAGACCGTGCTCGCCATCGGCGAAGACCGCGATCAGATCTGCTACGGCGGCACCGGCTACGCGCTGACCGACGACGCGCTGAAAGGCTCCACCACGATCCACCTCGGCTCGGCGGCGTCGAACTTCACCGCCGGGAGCCTCGCGCTGATCGACGAGCTGGATGAGCCCACGGTGCAGGAAGGCGACTGCGCGTACTTCAAGCGGGTCGACGGCCGCTCGGCTTCTCAGCGAGTCGAGATCGCGGGCGTGGACACCGGTGCCGGCACGGTGACGCTGAGCTCACCGCTGCACTGGGACTTCCACGCGGGAAATCCCGATGAGGCGGAGCTCACACCGGTCAGCAGCCCCACCACGCGCTGGGCGGGGATCGAGAGCCTGCGCCTGCAGAACGGCTCGAATCCTGGCTACAACGGAGAGATGGCCGGCGGCATCGACATCTCCAACGCCGCCGACTGCTGGGTCAAGGACGTGCAGACCGACGACACCGTCGGCGGCATGCACGTCTCGCTCACCAGCACGGTGCGCTGCGTGGTGCGCGACAGCTACTTCCATCACTCCGCGGACTACGGGTTCGGCCACGACTGCTACGGCATCGTGCTTCGCTGTGGCGCCGCGGACAACCTGGTCGAGAACAACATCGTCCGCTACATGAACAAGCCCATCCTGTTCAACGTCACCGGGGGCGGCAACGTGGTCGGGTACAACTACGCAGACAACTCCTGGGCGGACCCGCCCGAGTGGCAAGAGGTGAACATCGACTGCCACTGCTCGTTCCCGCACATGGAGCTCATCGAGGGCAACTACGCCCCGCACGTCGGCGCGACCACCACCCACGGCAATGCCGGCTACCTGACCTTCTACCGCAACTACTCGTCGAGCGTGTTTGCACCGCCGGCCGTGGCCGGGTCCACCGCCACCCAGACGGGCAACATCACCGCGCTGGAGTTTCCCAGTGGGGATCTGGGCATGAACGTGCTGGGCTGCGTGCTCGGCACCGACGGGGTGAGCACGGTGTACGACGGGACCAGCAGCTCGGAGGCGTGCATCTACGAGCTCGGCGGCGACGGGGACGGAACGAACGACGTGGCCGCCACCACGCTGTTCCGGCACGGCAACTACGACACGGTGCACTCGGCCACCGAGTGGGACCCGTCCAGCGACGTGCGCACCCTGCCGCCGTCGCTCTACCGCGCCGGTCGCCCCGGCTGGTGGCCAAGCGGGACCCCGTGGCCCTGGGCCGGGCCGGACCTCGACCCGATGGTGGGAACCCTGCCCGCCAAGGACCGCTCCGACCAAATGTGACCCTGAGCCCCCGCCGATTCAGATCAAGTCCACCCACTGCATCCGCAACTTCTCCGTCGCGTCGGTCAGAGGCAGCGCGGTGAGCAGGCCAGTCTCCTCGCGCCGCACGATCTCCAACTTCTCGAGCTTGTCCAACGCGTCGGCCACCTCGAAATCGAGGCTCACTTCATGGGTGTGTCGCAACCACTCTTCGATGCTGCGGTCCAGGACGTCGGGCGTGATGGGCTCCGTCGACCAGAGCAGAAACGCATACCCGAGCAGGGCCTCCTTGCACTCCTCTTCCTCGGCCTCGTCCACGAGCCGGGTCAAAACGCCTTCGTTGTTGTCGAGGTTCCGGAAGTAGAGGTTCTCAGAGAGGGTCTTGGCGAAGTTCAACTTGCGGCTCTTGAAGTTCTCCCAACGCTGGAAGAGGTACGCCCCAAGCGTGATGGCACCGATGAGCCCAGCGGTGAGGGACGCATGGTCAATGGGGTGCTGGGTCAAACCGAAAACAACAGCCAGCAGGACGAATAAGGGCGCAATCTTCACGAATACCGGCACGCCGCCAAACAGCGCGGGGACGAGAATCAGCACCTTGTCCACGCCGCGCATGCGCGTTCGACAATTGGGTAGCAGCATCTCCAGATCCGCCTTGGGGATGTTCCGAAACAGCTTGAGCGTAACCGGAGACGTGAATCCACTCTCCAACGCCGCCGGGGCCCCCGAGTTGTCCCGTTTGAAGCTAACGTAGAGACAAACCCGGTCGTAGCTCGGCACCGACAATCTCACCGTGCGCAGGCCGAACCACCGCTTGACGGTCACCGTCTGCCTGCTCTCACCGCGAGAGTAGAGCAGCAAGCGCTGGTAGCTGCTCTGGTCCACCTCCACGCGCAGCGGAATCAGCGAACTTTCCTCGAAGGCTCGTGCCAGTTCGACCTGGCTGATGGCTTCGTAGTTTCCCTTCTCCAGCACGTGCTGCAGACCGACCTCGAAGGAGCGAATCCCCTCCTCCGTGGCCACGTCCGGCTGCTGGACGTCGCCGACCCGCCGGTCTCCGCCCGTTCCTTCGGGGCAGAGCAACGCAAACTGCGCCTTGAGTGCCTCCAGCCGTTCGTGGAACTGGAAGTGAAAGATCCCCTGGATCAGCCTTGCGAGCAGGCGAAGGCGATCGTCGTCCGCATCGCCATCGCGCTGGCGAGCTTCGTCGAGAATCATCTCAACGACCTCCCGCCGACTGAAGGGGATGAAGTGATGCTGGGAGGAGGTCGACATCGCCGGAGCCCCGCAGGACGTCTGCGCGGATGGTTAGACTACCCGGTCGCGGGCGAGGTTCCTAATGGTTCCGAACCGCCGGCGCGGCCCGACCGTCGAGCAACACCCGTGGGCAACTTCAGCGTGGCGGCACCTGCAGGCGCCACTCGACAAGTTGGGGTGGCGCGGATCGCTCCGAGGGACTACGCCTGGGTAGCGCCCAAGCGCGCGGAGCCCCGGCGGATTGTGAAGCTACTCGTTACCAGCGACTTGCACTACGGCGCGTCCCACGACGGTGACCGCAGCACCCGGGCCCTGGCCGAGCAGGTCTGCTCCGAGAGGGCCGACGTGCTGCTCATCGCGGGAGACATCGCCACCGGCCCGGTGGCACTCGGGAAATGCCTGGCGCTCTTCGAGAGTTTCGCGGGCGCCAAGCTGGCGGTGCCGGGTAACCACGACATCTGGGTCGGGCAGCACTCGCCGGCCAATTCCTGGCAGCTGCATGAAGATCTCATCCCGGCACTGCTCACCGAATTCGGCTTTCATCCCCTCCATATGCAACCCAAGGTCGTAGGGGATGTCGGCTTCGTGGGGTCCATGGGCTGGTACGACTACTCGTTCCGCGACGACTTGGGCATCGACCTCGGGCACTACGAGGCGAAAACCTATCCCGGCATGCGGGAGCCACTGTGGAGCGACGCTCGCCACGTGAAGCTCTCCATGACGGACGCCGAGCTCACACACGTGCTCACGCAACGGCTCCACGCCCAGTTGGCCGAAGTGTCCACCGCCCAGCACGTCGTGGCGCTCGTGCATCACGTGGTCACCAAGCGACTGCTGTTCCATCCGCGCATTCTGGTCCCGCGGGTATGGCGGTTTCTCAACGCATTTCTGGGTAGCGAGCAGCTGGGCGACGCCCTGGCCGAGGACCACAAGATAGCGCAGGTCTTCTGCGGTCACATTCACCGCGCGCGCAGCCTCCGGCACAACGGTGGCACCTGGTCCACCATCGGCAGCGACTACGGCACCAAAGAGCTCGTGCACGCCACCCCATTCGAGATCGTCAAACGCGAGAAGGTCGTCTGACCAGCGGCCGGAGCGGCGAAGGTCTTGCGAGCGCAGGAACGCCTCCCGAGGCGCGCCACTGCTCTCCAGCGACCGCTGCCACCACAATGGACTCCTGAAATCCATGCCCGACGCCAGGTCCACGCCGCACATCGTTCATCCTGGTCGCTGGCCGTTTCCGCTCCGCGATGCGCTCGCGCGCCGAGGACGAGCGCGTTCCGAGCACGCAAGCCCGGAGCCGCGCAGGCCATCCGTCCCCTACCCGGGCGCGGGCAGTCACGCAGCGGCCGGAGCCGCGCAGGCCGTCGTCCCCCTACCCGCCTGACCCGCCGCCGGCCACCACGCTCCCCGCACCAGCACTGTCGCCGCCGGCCGTACCAGGCTCCGCGCCTGCGTCGCCACCAGCTGGCGCCCCGGACGCGCCCGAAGTCCCGGCACGACCCAGACCGACTACCGGAGGTGAGCCGGAAACGCCTCCGGCTCCCGCAGCGGGGGGCTCGACCGCCCCACCGGCTCCGGCTGCCGACATGGCGCCCGCCGAGCCTCCCGCGGCATCCTGTCCCGACGCGCCGGCTTCACCCGATACGGGCGCGCCGCCCCCGGATCCGTCGTCGACGCCCGTGCCGCCCATTCCACCCGTGTTCACCGAAGGCTCGAGCCCGCCGTCGGCCACGTCGATGACGGTGGAGCCCCCGGCAGCATTGGCGTCGTCGTCATCACCCGCCACACTCGGATCTTCCGATACCGGATTGAGCGAGCAGGCGCAGGCGACGAGCAGCGCGCTCCATCCGAGCAGTCTCGTTTTCGACGACCGGATGACCACGCCGGCAGTGTTGCACAGATCGGGCCACCTAGGAATCAGCCGAAAAAAGCCCAATTCCGGGTGAACCCTGGCACAGACTGGCACACGCGCCGACCCGACTGTCCATGTCGGGCATTGGCGCACCTCCTCGGCCGAGCAGGATCAGGAGCCCTTTTCCTTCTTCTCCCGCTCTGCCTTCGCCTCTTCGATCACGCTGTCGGTGAGGTGACGGGGCAATGGTTCGTACTGGGAATAGCTGAGCGTGAAGCTCCCTGCCCCTTGCGTGAAGCTCCTGAGGTCGGTGGAGTAACGGTGCAACTCGGCCTGGGGGACCTCGGCGCGAATCACCTGCAGCTCGCCGGTCTGCTCCATCCCCAGGATCCTGCCCCGGCGCTGGTTCAGGTCGTTGCTGATGGCGCCGACGAACTCTGCCGGTGCCGTGACTTCGACCTTCATGATCGGCTCGAGCAAAACGGCACCGCCCGCCTCTTCGCACTTCCGGAACGCAATACTCCCTGCCATCTGAAATGCGATATCCGACGAATCGACCGAGTGATAGCTGCCGTCGAACAGCGCCACGCGGACGTCGACCACGGGATAGCCGGCCAGGCTGCCCTGCTGCATGGCCTTCTTCACACCGGCTTCCACGGACGGGATGAACTTGCCGGGCACGACGCCGCCCTTGATCTCGTCGATGAACTCGAACCCGCCGCCAGGGGGCAGCGGCTCGACCCGAATGTGAACGTCCCCGAACTGCCCGTGGCCACCAGTCTGCTTCTTGTGGCGACCCTGCGCCTGAGCCTTGCGGGTGAGGGTCTGGCGATAGGGCACGTGCGGTTTGCCCAGCTCCAGGTCGACGCCGTACTTGTCGCGCAGTCGCCCAGCCACGATGTCCAAGTGGACCTCTCCCATGCCCTCGAGGATGGTCTCGTTGAACTCGGGATCGGTGCGCACGCGCAGCGTCTGGTCGGTCGCCGTGAGCTTATTCAGGGCCTGGCCCATCTTGTCCTGATCCTTGCGGGTCTTGGGGAGCACGCTCACCGCATGAACGGGATTGGGGAACGCAATCTCCGGCAGCAGCACCGTGCGGCCACCTCCCGCCAAGGTGTCCCCGACGTGGGACGACTTGAGCTTGGCCACCGCGATGAAATCGCCCACCGTGCCCTCGGCCACCTCCTTGCGCTCTCGACCCTGGAACCTGAGCAGGTGTCCCATGCGCTCGCGGTCGCCGTTCCGCGCATTGACCAAGTCCTCGCCCGCCTTGACGGTGCCCGTGACCACCTTGAGGAAGAAGATGTCCCCCACTCCCGGGTCGCTCGTGACCTTGAAGATCTGGACCACGGCGGGCTCGTCTGCACCGATCTTCAGCCGTTCCGTCTTCCCGTCAATCTCTGCCTCCGGCCCCGCGATCTTGGTCGCGGGCGGCACGAGCTTGGTCAGTGCGTCCAGCAGCAGCTCGGTTCCACGTTCGGGATTCACCGAACCGGCCAGCACCGGGACGATGTCGCCGGTGGCGATCGCCTTCTGCAACTGCGGCAGGATGTCCTCCACCGTAAGCTCCTCCCCCTCGGCGAACTTCTCCAACAGCTCCTCGTCGGTGCCCGCAACCTCCTCGATGAGCTGGTTACGCGCCTCGGCAAAGGCCTCCTGCTGGTCGTCCGGGACCGGTCCTTCCTGGACCTTTCCGTCGGGGTACGTGAAGGCACGCGAGCCCACCAGGTCGATGACGCCACTGAATGCGGGACCCTGACCGATGGGCAGCACGAACGCCAGCGCCTGCTTGGTGAGCATGTTCCGAATGGACGCAATGGACTCGTCCAGGTTCGCCTGCTCCTTGTCTAGCTTGTTGATGAAGAACACGACCGGCTTGTGGCTCTTCACCGCGAGATCGAATAGTCCCTTGGTCGCCACGTCCACGCCAGAGCCCGCGTCGATGACGATGAGCGCGATGTCGAGGACGGACAGCGGCGCAATGGCGTTGCCGACGAAGTCGGCCAACCCGGGTGTGTCCGCCAGGTGCAGCGTGTGCTTGTCCCAGGTCAGCGTCTGCAGCTTCGAAAACAGCGTCAGCTGGCGCTTCTCTTCTTCGGGTTCGCTGTCCAGCACCGACGCGCCACCCTCGGCGCGGTGGTGAAGCACCCCAGCTCGGAAGAGCAGGGCTTCAGCCAGCGACGTCTTTCCGCTGCCAGAGGGACCGAGTAGTGTAAGGCTGCGAATTCTTTCAGGTTCCACGCTCGTAGACCTCCCCAGTGGGACGGCAACCATAATAGCTGGCCGGCAGATCGCAAAGGGTTTTCGGGGTACTCCGCGGCTCCCCCAGGATGGCACCAAACAGCAGTTTTGCGCGCTTTTTGCCGCCGCCGGCGGTGCTGCCATGCCGGTGCCCAGAGGCTGTGGCGCGGCAGCCTCCTGGCCCGCCTACCAGCGCTGGCCCGGGCGCGCTCCCTTGAGGGGAACGCCGCCGATGACGTCCACCGTGGGGATCTTCTGCGACTCCTCTTCGTAGATGCGCTTGAGCCGCTGGAAGACCTCGGGCTCCTTCTCGACCAGATCCTGCTTCTCTTCGGGGTCCCGGTCGAGGTGGTAAAGCTTGAAGTTGGTGTCGTTGCCAAAGCCGATGATCTTGTAGCCGTCGGCAATGACAGCGCGCCGTCGATCCATGAGATCACAGCGCGGCAGATCGATCACGATCCGGCGCGGCGGGACGGTCTCCCCAAAGACCTCGGGAACCAGGCTCGTGCCCCGGAAGGGCGGGTCTGCCGCCACGCCCATCAGATCTGCGACGGTGGGCGCCAAATCGATGTGACTGCGCCGCACTTCCAGCTTGCGCGGTGGAACGTCGGGGACACACACCATCAGCGGGACGTTCACCACGGCCTCCCACACCTCGTAGGCGTGACGGAACTGTCCGTGCTCACCAAAAGCCTCTCCGTGGTCCCCGGAGAAGATGAACACCGTGTCCTGGCCCCACGTCTGCTCGCGCGCCCAGTCGACCAGCTTGCCCACCAGCGCATCGGTGAAATGGACCTCATTGTCGTACCGGTCCCGCGGTGCATTGCCGAAATCGGGATGACCGGCATGTTTGAGCCACGTGTGATGCGGATCCATGAAGTGAAAGTAGGCGAAGAATCGCTGCTTGGAACCGAGTTCGACGTTCTTCGGATCGGAGAGCATCTCCTGTGCCAAGGCGAGTTGCTTGTCTCCCGTGACCGACTTCACCTCCTTCAGGTCCACACCCCCGGGGATCAGGCGCCAGTCATCGAACCCCTGATTGGTCTGCATCATGGGCAGGAAGTACCCGTGCGCGTTCCCGCCCAGGGTCCGGTGCCCGGCCTGCTGCAGACGTTCGGTCACAAAGAGGTTCTGCGGGTCGGGGTACTTGGTGAAGAAGTACCCGTCGCGTGGCATTTCGCTGGCGTACTTCCCGACCAGCAGGGGCACGACCGACTTGGCCGTGTAGCTCGCCAGAGCATACGCGCGCGGGTAGGTGACGCAGTGTTTGGCCTGGAACGCGTTCAGCCAGGGTGCCACGTTGCGGGGGTATCCCGCCCAGGGCATGTCCGCCCGCAGCGCCTCGATCATGATCAGCACCACGTTGTACGGGCGCTTGGGCTGGGGGCGGGCAGGGAGAGGTGCCGCTGCGGAAGCCGCTCCGCTCGCGCTGAGCTGGGGCGTGGCCCGGGCGCTCGCTGCCGGGGTCGGAGGTCCTTCTCGGCTCTCCTTGGTGCAGGCGAGCAGCACCAAGCTTCCCGCCAGCCACAGGACTTTCGGCGTCTTCATGCGTTGGCAGAGGTCATAGCACGGACCCGCCCGATGGGAAGCCAGCGCAGCGGCAGGAGCGGGCGGCAACGGCAGCAGTGGCCCGATCACTCCTTCAGTGTGATCTCCGGCGTGGTCTTGAAGAACGCATTCCGCTCGGGATCGTTGTACGCGTGGTAGTCGATGCGCCAGGGCGTGATCTCGCTCTTGCCGTCCTTGAAGCGCAGGGTCATCGCCATCGGAGTCACCGAGCGGTACCCGCTGTCCGAGGGCAGGTCGTCGTTGTCGTGCCCCCCCGCCGAGAAGAGCGTGATCAGGAGTTGTTCGTCATCGTCGTAAACCCGTCGGAATCCTTCCTCGACCTTCTCGTGGCCCCGAATCAGGGTGTGACATCCAACGCGCTGCAGGAAGGACAGGCACTGCAGCCGGCCAAACGGGAAGCGGGCCGACTGCTCCTGCAGCGACGCCGGGATCACGTCCGCAGAACTGGGGTCGCTCCACATCATCTGGAATCTGAGATCCTTGTCGTTGAGCGCGGAGAGGTCCTGGTAGCGTTCCTTCAGATCGCGGTCCCGCGGCAGTCCTCCGTGGACGAACAAAAACTTGTCGAAGAGCAACATGGTGGGGAGCGACTCGAACAGGCGTCGATAGTGATCGAACACCTCCTGGGGCAGGTGTGGCTTGAGTGTGTCCATGGCCTCGGACGGACGCACGGCTCCGTAGACCTTGCCCTGGTGCTCGAGGTAGTACTCGTGGTTGCCACGGAGGGCGTAGACGTGCTCTGGCGCTCGCTCGTAGATCTGGAGCACGGTGCGCAGCACCCCGTTGTAGCTGAACAGGCCACGGTCGATGTAGTCGCCCAGCAGCACGAGCTTGGGGTCGGGGTTGTTCTTCGGATCTTGCTTGAACGCTTCCACCTTCTCGAAGAAGCGTGACTGCATCACGGCGGCCTTCAGACAGCTGTAGCAACCGTGCAGGTCCCCGAGCACAGTGAGCTCGTATTCCCGGCCGAGCTTCGCCGGCAGCACGTGCACGTGGCCATCCAGAAATGGATTGCCGCCAGCAAACTCGGACACCTTGTTCTTGCCGACGAGCTTGCCGTTGCCCGTTTCGCGAAGCGTGTCGAAGGAACCCATGACCCGGTCGAGCAAGGCACGGTCGGCACTGACCTGCTGGACCAGGCGATCGGGCGCAGACGAGTAGTGAAACTCGAACTGGCCGAAGAATGGGTGGTCGTGGCTGATCGGTGCGGGATCCACCACCTGGCTCACCTGAACGCGCGAACGCGCGGTGTCGACCTCCAGAAGCTCGACCTGAAGGTCATCCTCCAACAGCGCCGCCAGCTCGCCGCGGAACTTCAGCTCCGCAGGATGCACCTCCCCGTCGGCGTGGATCAGCTCGTCGATGGTCTCCATCAGCTGTTCCTGGTTCTGCTCGTCGAAGCTCTTGAAGATTTCGAAACACCGCAACTTGAGCTTGGCGTGCACGAACGTGTCCAGGTCTTCGTCTGCGGACACGGCCTCGGTGAAGAGATCGCGCACCTGGGCGTCGATGTTCTCGAACACCTCGAGGAAGTGGGTCGTGAATTTGGCCGTGAGCTCCTGGCGCAACTCCGCTTCACTCGCGTCCACGGCGCCTTCCACGCGGTGCACGATGAGCTTGCGGATGTAGTCGCGTACGTACTCCTTCTCCGACTCGTCGAAGTCCCCGTCGATGTACCCGAAGGTGGTCAAGTAGAAGATGACCGCCCGCATCTGCTTCTCGGCCTCGGGTCCGTGCTTGCTGAACGTCAACATATGCGGCTCCTGGTGTGACTCAACGCAATGGGAGGAGTTCCACCTTACTGCTCTACCCTCCGGGGACGCCACGCACCCCGCGCGACACATAGCATAGGCAAACTTGGGCAGAAGCCAAACCCATGGAGTCTTTGAGATTCTGCCGCAGCCGGCGCGGCGCCCCTGCCGCGGCCCAGGCGCCGCCACCGTGACTGAACGGTCAGCCTACCCACCAATACCGCACCGAAAGACCCAAACGGCGTGGCAGCCGTTGGGCGCCGCCGTTTCCGGTTCCGCGCGGCCCTGAGTGGCGTCCGACCACGGTGGACGTCCCTCGGGCAGTCTGTCTACGCTCTGGGAGGCGCCAGGTGTGGGCGGCCCGAAACGGGGAAAGGACGACAGATGCGCTTCAGCTCAGTTTGGTCGCGACATCACCGGAGTTGCACTGCAGCGGTCGGCGCGCTGTTGGTGCTGACGGGTGGGTGCAAGAAGTCCGAGCCGAGCGCCCGGCAGCAAGGTCCCCAACCGTCGGCGTCGGCGTCCGCGACCCCTCCGCCGAACGTCACCTTGAATGCCGCCCAGCAGCAGGAACTGAAAGCCCTGCTCGCCAGTCTGCGCGGCGAGCGCTTCCCCATGGAAGCCGTTCGCAAACCCAAGTTCGCTCCACTCTTCTTGTATCTGGCTGACACGAGTGACCAACCCAACGTCGTACTCGCCGCGCTGCAGGCCCTGACCATCGCCTACACCAGCGTTCCGAAGCACGAGACCCGAGTCCAGGCCGGGGAGAGCTACGCCCGCGTGGTGGCCGCCCGACTCTCGTCCCCGGACCCCAAGATCTTGGAGCGCGCCATCGAAGCCTCGTCGCACACGGTGAGTGGCGAGAAACCGTCGCGCGAAGTCATCGATGCGCTGGTGCGGATCTCGAGCAGTCACGACGACGCCGGCATCCGGGCCGAAGCCATCGATCGTCTGAGGCTGATCCGAGGGTTCTGGGACGATGCCAAAGTGGCTGCCGCGCTGCTCAAGGCTTTGCACCACCGCGAGCCGTTCGTCGTGTCTCGGGCCCTGTTCGGCCTCCGGCCGCGAGCCGCACAGCTGCCGGACAAGGAGAAATTCCTGGAGCGAGGGCTGGAGCTCCTCGAGCACCCGGACCCGGGCGTGCGCGGGCGAGCGGCGGAGTTCGTGGGGCGGCTGGCCCTGGGCAAAGATGAGCTCGCCGAGAAGCTCGAGCCGATGCTCAAGGACAAGGATCCGTACGTTCGCTCGGCCGCGGCGACGGGGCTGTCCTACCTCGGCACGGCTCCAAGCATTCACGCCATCGCCAAGCTGCTGGGCGACAAGGCGAAGAACCAATACGAGCTCTGCTGCTACCGCACCCCCACCGGCCGCTCCGTCCGCGTCCTGCACGACGGCTCCGCCTGGGGCCAGGTCAGCGACGCGGCCGTCCGCGCCCTGGAACGCCTCAGCCGCCGCACCGAGATCCACTTCAAAGCCGACCCCGTGGACCGGAATGACATCGAAGGCTCGCTCAAGAAGAACGCCGCCGCTGCACGCGCCTGGTATCAGAAGGTCAAGGCGAAGGTGCCGCGGAAGGTCCAGAAGAAACCGGCCGGGGAAACACCGGCCGGGGGCAAAGCTCCCGGCTGATTCCGCGCCCATGCCCCGCCCGGGAGCCAAGCTCCCGGGCTTCCACAATAACCGCCGTCGACCTCTGCTGCTTCACCCCAAGCAGCGCCACAGCGGGTTCCAGCGCGCAACTCGCGCAGACGCGTTCACACGCTTCACCCGCCCAGACCCGATGGGCCGCCTCTCGGGGTCTCGACGCCGCGCATCACGGCTGCAGGCCGACGCCCATCGTTGCCGCGCGGGCGCACCCCGCGCCGGCCCAGTCCCCCCACGCGAGGTCTTGCGGCACGCCTTGTTGGAGCGGGCCCATGACTGCCCCAGCAGCCTGAGCCTGTTGGGCGATCTGGGAGCCGGTCTTGACCTGGCCGGACTCCGGCATCATGGGGTTGATGTCGCCGCCCGTGAACGCGAGCATTTCGTACGTCCACCACTGCGGCACGAATCCGGCCAGCGTCAGGAGAGTGGGGGTGTCTCGGCAGTCGACGGTCGTATCGGTCTGCAGGTCGGCGAACGGCGTCACCTGGTTGACCCTCTGCCACTGCGTCACGTCGACGACCCAGCCGTTGTCGTCCGCATCGGTGCCGGTGTACTCGAAATGCAGATTGTAGGTACCCGGCGTCGGCGGCAACTGGACGTCGATCGAGTACCAGAAGCTGATCACCATCAGACCGTGCTCCAGCGGAGGGAGAGGGCTCATGGGTTGGCCAGCGTAGGTCACGTTGATCGGAGTCCGGCTCTCATGGGTGCTCCCATGTCCTTCGATGGCCACCAACAACAGGCGGCCGGTGTCGGGAATCATGGCGGCATCCAGTTCGAGCGGAACGTCGTGTTGTCCCTCTGGAGTTCCTCGATCCAGCGCATACATGGTCGAGCCCAGGTACTGGATGGGCAACGGCTGGCAGTCCGTCCCATCGCCGTTCACGTCGATCGTTCCTGGCGGGCACATGCACATGAAGCTCCCAGGAGTGTTCGTGCACATCGCCGGCGGGTCGTCGTCGCAGTCATCCGTCCGCTCCATGCACTCGTCCACGTCCTGTTCGCAGAGTTGGCCCATGTACCCCGTGCCGTCACAGATGCACGTGAACCCGCCGATTTCGTCCTGGCATTGCCCCCCGTTCAAGCACGGGTTCGGCTGGCAGTCGTCGATGTTGGTGCACAGGCTCCCATCCCCGTTGGTGTCAGCGTACCCGGCCGGGCATTGGCAGAAGAAACCGCCTTCGGTGTTGATGCAGGTGGCGATGGGATCGCAGTTGTCCAGCCCCCAGTCGCACTCGTTAACGTCTTGATCGCACAGCTGGCCTGAGTAGCCGGTGCCAGCGCAGTTGCAGGTGAATCCGCCAATCTCGTCGATGCACTGCGAGTTGTTCAAGCACTGGTTCGGCTGGCAATCGTTGATGTTGGTCTGGCAGTAGGTCCCTTCGAAACCGGTGCCATCGCAGTCGCAGGTGTACGTGTTGAGACCATCGATGCACTGACCGTTCACACAGGCGTGGTTCAGACAGTCGTCGATGTTCTGCTCGCAGAACGGACCCTCGAACCCAGTACCCGTACAGTCGCAACTGTACCCGTCGATCTCGTCGACACACGTACCGTTCTGGCAGAGATTGCCGATGCAATCATTGATGTTGCTCTGGCAGTACGTTCCCTCGAACCCAGTATTGGTGCAGTCGCACCAGTAGCCGTTGATCTCGTCCATGCACTGACCGCCGTTCTGGCAGTCGTTGTTCTGGCAATCGTCGATGTTGATTTCGCAGTCGTTCCCAGTGAATCCGGTTCCAGTGCAATTGCAGCTGTACGCATTCACCAGGTTGGAGCAGATGCCACCGTTCTGACAGGGGTTCGGCTGGCACTCGTTGATGTCGGTGCAGACCGTACCGTCGCCATTGGTGTCCGTGTACCCCGCCGGACAAGTGCAGGTGAAGCTCCCGTCGGTGTTGGTGCAGGTAGCGGCTGGATTGTCATCGCAGTTGTCCGTACCGGCCGCACACTCGTCGACGTCCGTGCCGCAGGTCGTTCCCTGATAACCAGTGCCACTGCAGTCGCAGGAGTACCCCAGCACGCCGTCGATGCACAGGCTGCCGTGCTGGCAGGCGTTCGTCGGGCTGCAGTCGTCGATGTTGATCTGGCAGTCTGTACCGGTGAAACCCGTGCCCGTGCAATCGCAGGTGTAGCCACTCACCTCGTCGTTGCAGATGCCGCCATGCTGGCACGGGTCCGAGGCGCAGTCGTCGATGAGCGTCTGGCAGAAGGTTCCGCTGTACCCGGTTCCGGAGCAGTCGCACGTGTACGTGTTGATGCCGTCGATGCACGCGCCCCCGTTCTGGCAGTTGTTGGTGGGGCTGCAGTCGTCGATGTTCACGCACAGCGTTCCATCGTTGTTGATGTCCGTATATCCGCTCGGGCAGGTGCAGGTGAAGCTGCCGGGCGTGTTCTGGCAGGTCGCCACCGGATCGCAATTGTCGGCGCCGGTCTGGCACTCGTTGATCTCGTTGCACACGGTCCCATCGCCGTTCACGTCCGTGTACCCGCTCGGGCAACTGCAAGTGTAACTGCCCGCGATGTTGTTGCAGGTGGCGACCGCAGCGCAGTCGTGCGTTCCTTCCGTACACTCGTCGACGTCCACGCACTGCGTGCCGTCCCTGTTGACGTCGTCGTACCCGCTGGGGCACGTGCAGGTGAAGCTGCCGGGGGTGTCGGTGCAGAACGCGATCTGGTCACAGTTGTGCGTGCCGGACGTGCACTCGTTGATGTTGGTGCACACGGTCCCGTCGCTATTCACGTCGTCGTACCCCGACGGACACGCGCCGCAGGTGAACGACCCGGGCGTGTTGGTGCACGTGACCAACGACGAACAGTTGTCCAGACCGCCGGCACACTCGTCGATGTCCTGGCAGACGGTGCCATCCCCGTTGGGGTCGGTATACCCGCTGGGGCAGAAACCACAGGTGTATCCACCGGCCGTGTTGGTGCAACTGACCAGTGGATCGCAGTCGTCGGTCCCGACGCTGCACTCGTTGATGTCCGTCTGACAGGTCGTGCCCTGATAGCCAGTGCCCGTGCAGTCACACGTGTAGCCGAGCACCTGGTCGGTGCAACTGCCGCCATGTAGGCAGGGATTGGGGCTGCAGTCGTTGATGTTGCTCTGGCAATTCGTGCCCTCGTAGCCCGTCCCGGTGCAGTCACAGGTGTAGCTGTTCACCCCGTCCGCACAGAGGCCACCGTGCTGGCAGGGATCCGAGGCGCAATCGTCGATGTTGATATTGCAGGTCGAGCCCTCGTAGCCGGTCCCGTCACAGTTGCACGTGTAGCTGTTCACCCCATCCGCACAGACCCCGTTGTGTAGACAGGGATTGGGCGAGCAGTCGTTGATGTTGCTCTGACACAACGTGCCTTCGAAGCCCGTGCCAGCGCAGTCGCAGGTGAAGTCGTTCACCCCGTCGATGCAGAGGCCGCCGTTGTAGCACGGCTCGCTCACGCAATCGTCGACGTTGGTCTCGCAGTTGACCCCGGTGTAGCCCGTTCCACCGCAGTTGCAGGTGTAGGTGTTGACCCCGTCGATACACACGCCGCCATTCAGGCAAGGCGCCGACGCGCACTCGTTGATGTTGGTGCAGACTGTGCCATCGCCATTATCGTCGGTGTACCCGGCCGGGCAGGAACAGCTGAACGTCCCGGGCAGGTTGGTGCAGATGGCCACGGCCGCGCAGTTGTCCGTACCCGCGGAGCACTCGTTGATGTCCGTCTGGCAGTCGGTGCCCGTATAGCCCGTGCCCGAGCAACTGCAGGTGTGGGTGTTGATGCCATCCGTGCACGTGCCACCATGCTGGCATGGATTGGGGGAACAATCGTCGATGTTGGTCTGACAGTCGCTCCCGGTGAAGCCGGTACCCGTGCAGTCGCAGCTGTAGCCCCCCACGTCGTCGATGCACCCGCCGCCATTCTGGCATGGGTTCGGGTCGCAATCGTCGATGACGACGTCACAGTACGTACCGGCATACCCAGTCCCGGAGCAGTTGCAAGTGTAGGCTTCAATTCCGTCGATGCACACGCCGCCGTTCTGGCAGTTGTGGCTCGCGCAGTCGTCGATGTTGGTGCACACCGTGCCGTCACCATTGTCATCGCTGTAGCCTACGGGACAGGTGCAGGTGAAACCGCCCGCGGTGTTGCTGCAGGTCGCCACACTGGCGCAGTCGTCCGCTCCGGCCGCACACTCGTCGATGTCGACGCAGTCTGTACCGTCGCCGTTGGTATCGTCATAGCCACTCGGGCAGGTGCAGGTGAAGCTCCCGGCAGTGTTGGCGCAGGCCGCGACCGGGTCGCAATCGTGAGTGCCGGCCGTGCACTCATCGATCTCCGTGCACAGCGTCCCGTCGCCGTTGGTGTTGGCATATCCGGTCGGACAGGTGCAGGTGAAGCTTCCTGGCGTGTTGGTGCAGGTGGCGAGCGCGTCGCAAT
>CAZSVU010000027.1:0-42446 GCA_964610275.1 uncultured Polyangiaceae bacterium
GCCCCAATTCCTCCTCGTAGACCCGGCCGAGTCGCGTGTAGAGCTCAACCTTCTCCATGGCGTCTTCAGCGCTGGCCGCCCGCTGCTCGAGCACCCCGGCCAGTTCGGCCCACTGCTCGAGCGAACTGTAGATCCGGTCCAGGTTGGCCAGCGCATCCGGCTCCTGAGGAGCCACGGTCAACACGTAGCGATAGGTCTCTTCGGCCTTGGACGCGTCTGCCAACTCCTCCTCGAAGACGCGCGCAAGCCTCTTGCCAATGATGGCCTGAGTCTCCGGCTCGATGCCGTCCAGACCGAGAACGTCGGCGTACGCGTTGGCGAGTTGCTCCCAGCCCTCGTCGATCATGCCAGCGAGACGTTCGATTTCCTCGCCGTTCCGCTCGTCAAGCGGACTCTCCTTGATGGCGCGCACGTAAACGCTGAACGCCATCACTGAGTCGATCAGACGCTCCTCCGCGTCCTCGGCGATGCGTTGGTACAGGGTGACTCGCTGTTCCAGGTCCTGCGTGTGGGACAACTGCGCCTCGCGCACCCTGATCAGCTTCTCCCACTCGCCCATCGACTGATATAGCGGCTCGAGTATCTCTGCGACCTCGAGTTGCTTGGTCCCGGCCTCAAACAGGCCCTCTAACGCGTCGAGCGTGGGCTCGTGCTCCGGGGCCGCACCGATCACCTCTCGGTACGCCTCGATGGCGTTGTCGAGAGCACCGAGTTGGACCTCGTACACCTGGCCGAGCCGGTACTTGAACTCCAGGATCTCCTCTGGGCTCTCGCCGATCTCAGCTTCCTTGGAGAGCACTTCGGCCAGCTCCGCCCACCGCTCCGTCTGAGTGAACAGGCGATCCAGCGCACGGACGGCGCTCTGGTTCTCCGGATCCGCTTCCATCACGATCCGGTAGCGGGCCACGGCGTTGTCCACATCCTCCAGCTGGACCTCGTAGACCTGGGCCACCCGCAGCCCGAGCTCCACCACTCGCTCCGGCTCCTCGGAGAGCTTCCGCAGCTCCTCGTCATAGAGCTTGGCCACGGCTGGCCAGCGCTCGATCATCATGCCGAGCCTCTCGACGGACCCGAGCGACTCATCGTTCTGGCTGTCGACACGTACCGCTCGCGCGTAGGTCTCGAATGCGTTGGCGTGGTCGCCGATGCTCTCCTCGTAGAGGTTCGCTACGCGATGCAGCAGGTCGACCTTGGCGTACGGGTCCTCCGTGAAGCGGATCTGAACCTCCAGCACACTGATGAGCTTCTCCCACTCGCCCATCGCGTCGTACACCGGCTCCAGTACTCCCGCGGCCGAAAGTGGCGCAGCCTCGCCGCTCTTGATGCCTTCCAGTGCGCTCAGCGTCGGACCGTGGTCTGGCATCAGGTTCAGGATGTCCCGATACAGCTCCACCGCGCGTTCGACGTCATCGAGGTGCTTCTCGTACAACTCCGCGATTCGGTACTGATAGCTGACGGCCTCGGCCGGGTCGGCTGTGAGCTCGCTTTCGTGCGTCAGAATGCTCAGCAGCTCCTGCCAGTCCGCCGCAGCCTGGTACAGTACATCGAGACGCCCGAGAGCCGTCAGGTCGTCTGGGTCGAGCTCCAACACCCTCTGGTAGGTGTCAATGGCTCGGCTCACGTCACTGAGCTCTCGCTCGTAGACGGCGCCCACCTGGTAGAGGATCAGCTTCTTCTCCTCGGCGTCATAGACCAAGTCTGCCTTCTTGGAATAGACGCTGAGCAGGTCTTCCCATCGGGAAAGGCTCAGGTACAGGTTGATCAAGGCGTCCAGGCTCTTGAGGTCCTCGGCGTCGATCTCCAACACCTTCTGGTAGACCGCAATCGCACTCTCGGGCTTCTCGAGTACTTCTTCCTCGAGGGTGGCCGCCTGATACAGCGAATCCTTCTGCTCTTCGATACTGTCGAGAATCTCAGCTTTGCGCTGGAGAATCAGCGACATGTCCGCATAGCGCTCCGTCGCCTGGAACAACGCCTGCAACGACTCCGCCGCAGGAAGATTGGTGGGATCGATGCTGAGCACCTTGCGATACAGCTCGATGGCTCGATCGGCGTCACCCACGTCGCCCTCGAAAATGCGGGCGGCAAATGTGCACAGCTGACTCGCCAGCTCGGCGTCCTCCTGTTCTCCGGACAGGTCCTCGTAGACCTTGGCCAGATCCTGGAAGCGCTCAGTAGCGCGCGCCAGTCGGTCCAGGACTTCCTGGGTCGGCTCGTGCGCGGGATCGCAGGCCAGAGCACGTGCCATGGTGTCGAACGCCGCATTGATGTCCCCGGCCGCATCCTCGTAGAGTTCGGTGATCTGGTGCAGCAGCTCCACCTTCCGTGCGGAATCCTCCGCGCGCCGGACCTGGACTTCGTGCACCCCAATCAGCTTCTGGTAGTCGCCCTGCTGCCGGTACAGTGGCTCGAGGATCTCCGCGATGACGAGCGCATGGTCCTCCTCCTGACCCAGCCGCTCCAGCGCAGTCAGTGCTGCCTGGTTGTCGGGATCGCGATCGAGCACCTGACGGTATCCCTCGATGGCGAGCTCCATCTCGTTCATGCGTTGCTCGCGCAGCGCGGCTAGCCGCAGCATAAACCGCAGCTGATCCTCTTCCGTCTCGGCGAGCCCCAGCTGAGTCTCCAGGTTCTCCGCGAGCTCGTGCCACGATTCCTGGCGAGTGAAGAGCCCGTCCAGCGCCGTGAGTGCGACCTCACTCGCCGGGTCCAGAGCCAGCACCTCGCGGTAGGCCGCAATGGCGTCGTCCGGTCGTCCCAGCCGCTCCTCGTACACGTTTGCCATCTGGGCATAGAGCGCCTCCCGCTCCTCGCCCTCGGTGCTCAGCTCGATGCGCTTGCGGTAGACGGTGATCAGCTCGTTCCAGTGCTCGGTACGCCGGTACAAGGCGTCCATGGCGAGTAGGGCCTCGCTGTCACCCGGATCGATCGCTAGGACCTTCTCGTAGCTCTGTGCAGCGTCCTCGACCTTCTCCAGTTGCTCCTGAATGCCCGCCAAGCGCATCCAGTACTCACGCGCCAACCCGAGATCCTCGAGGCCCGCGGCAATCTCCGCGAAGATGGCAATCAGCTTCTCCCACGCATTGGCCTGCTCTGCGAACCCCTCCAGCTCGATGCGCGAATCCGGCAGAGACGGGTCTTCCATGAGAGCACGCGCCTGCGCGTCAATGGCCCGATCCAGATCTTGCAGCTGGTTGGCAGCCGTCAGAGCCGCCTTCCGCAAGAGTGCGACCCGACGTTCCGGATCGCTCTCGGCCGCTACCAGGATCTCCAAGGATTGCAGCAGGCGATCCCAGTTCTCCCTGGCCTCGTAGATGCTCTCCAAGATTGCCGCCGCCTCACCGCGCAACGTCTCGTGCTCGAGCATCCCTTCGAGGGCATCGCGGGCGCCTTCGTGGTCCTGGTTCAGGAACAGAATCTCTCGATAGTTTTCGAGCGCTCCCGCGGCATCGTCGAGATGCTCGCCCAGGGCGCCAGCCAGCCGGAACTTCAGGTCGATCAGCAGCTCTTCGGTGACGTCGAGGGCGACACGCCGGCGCAGTACCTCTGCGTAGGGCTCCCACTCTTCGGTCTGCTGGTAAAGCGCATCCAGAGCTTCGAGGGCCACCGCGTCGATGGGATCGTCCTCCAACACAGCTTGATAGGTGGTGACCGCCGAGGCGGGCTCACCGAGTTGATCCTGGTAGAGTTTGGCGATCTCGTAGAGGATGACCTTGCGCTCCTCCGTGTCCGCTGCGAGCGAACGCTTCCTGCCGTACACCTCCAACAGCTCACGCCAACCCTCAGTTTGCCGATACAGCTGCTCCAAAGCCTCGAGCGCGATGACGTTCTCCGGGTCGTTCTCGTACACCGCCCGGTACTCGACCAGCGCCTCATCGACTTTCTGGACTTCTTCGACCAGCACGCGGCCGAGGCAGAGCCGTAGTGCGTTGGCAACGCCCGTGTCACCGTCCTCGACGGCCTTCTCGATTGCGATTCGGTACGCCGCGATCAGATCGTCCCAGCGCCCGGTGAGCTTGGCGACACGCTCGGCGTCTTCCTGACTCTGAGGGTCAGACGGGAAGATCTCGAATGCCGACAGGAAACGCTCGAACGCACGATCCTTGTCGTTGATGCGACCCTCGTACAGTGCAGCCACCTCTCGCAATAGCAGCAACCGCTCATCCGGGTCTTCCACATGGCCCAGCTTGACTTCAATCGCGCCACTCAAGCCCTTGGGGTTGTTCGTCTGGGTGTAGATCGGGATCAGCGACTCCGCGGCAGCGAGATTGTTCTCGTCCAGGTTCAGAATCTTCTCGTACGCTCGCGACGCTCGGTCCGGCTTGCCCTTCTGAGTCATCCAGAGCTCGGCCACCTTCATGAGCATCTGGATGCGCTGCTCGGTGTCCTTGGTCCGCGACTCGTTGCTCTCCAACACGCGGATGAACTCGTCCCACTTGCCCGAATCCGCGTAGAAGACCTCGAGGTCATCCCACTGAGCCAGGGCAGTCAATCGCTTCTTGAGCTGCTCCTGGGCACGGCGATCATCGGGCTTGAACGTCAGCAGGGTTCGGTAGGCGTTGACAGCTCGCGCGTCGTCCTTGAGACGGTCGCCGACGACCTGCCCCAGCTTGGTGAGCACCTGTACCTTCTGGCCCTCGTCGAACGTCAGCTCAGCCAACTTCTCTAGTACGTCGGCCAGCTTCTCGAAGTCGCGCGCACGTTCATACAGTTGGGAGAGTGCGTTGAGCGCGTCGACGTCCTCGGCGTCATTCTCGAGCACGACGGCCCAGAGCCCGACACAGACATCGGGCTTCTTCACGCGCTCGGTGGCGAGCTGGGCAATCTCCTTGTACTTCGCGGTCCGAGCGGGCCCCGGCTCCAGCCGTTCGGCTTCACCGGTGTTGAGCGCAATGAGCTTCTCCCAGTCGCGACGCTTCTCGTACATCTCACGGAGGTACTCGATAGCCCCATCGTGACCGGGGTCGACTTCCAGTACCTTCTCGAACGTCTTGACGGCCTCGGCCTGGTTCACGAACTTGTTGACGTAGAGGTCCGCAGCCTTGAGATACAGGTCGACCTTCTCCTCCGGGTCGGCCACCTCGTCCCCCAAGGCGACCAGGGTCTTGACGTACTCGTGGAAACGCTTCCCCTCTTCTTGTTGGGCCAGCTTCTCGCGCAGCTCCGCAATCAGCACCTCGTTGACCTCGGGTGGCGGAGCCTGAGCCGCCTCGGCCTCCGCGGCGTCCTCCGCTGGAGTTTCTCCGTCCGGACCTGCTTCGGGTGCCGCCGCTTCTGCGGCCTCCGGCGCGGATTCCTCCTGCTCTGGCGGCTCCTCTGCAGCGGCAGCAGCCTCTGACTCGGCCGGAGCACTCTCCTCGGCCGGAGCACTCTCCTCGGCCGGAGCACTCTCCTCGGCCGGAGCAGCGGCAACTGCGGACGGAGTGATCTCGACCCCACTCTCCGCTTGATACGCCAAGAGGGCCGGGTGTTCTGGATCGACGCTTGCCAGCTGGGCGAAGTATGCCTGCGCGGCCGCAGGATCCTCCTTGCCGCGCCACGCCACGACGGCCGCACTCGCCATGAAGAACACGGCCGACGGAGCACCGGCAGTCTGCCCGATGAGCGCGTCCGCCACCTGAATCACGCGGTCCCAATCTCCGGCACGAGCGCCGTATGCATCGTGCAGATACGCAAATGCCGCTTCGTTGCTCGGGTCGGTCTTCAACGCCTCTTCCAAGAATTGGGCGCCAAGCTCGGGGTTCTGATGCCTGAGGATCCAACGCACCGCGAAACGGAAGGCCACCTGGGCCCTCTGGGCGCCGTCCGCGCCCTCGAGCACCTGTCGCTGCGCCTCCAAGATGGCCTCGGCCCGCTCCGACTCGATGAGCAGCCCCTCGTACAAGGCCGCCACCTCGGCGTTCATCGGATCCACGACGTACCCTTGGGCAAGGATTCCCTCGGTCTCAGTGGGAGCGAAACGCCGCGCAATCCGGGCAGCTCGAAGGAACGAGCTGGACTTGGTCTCGGGCTCCGCAGCCTCATGTGCGGCGCGCAGGAGCTCGCCCACTCGGTCCTGCCACTGGTCCTCCCCAATCTGTGCATCTTCCAGCATCTGGACGACGGCGGCACCTGCCCCACCACCCTGGATCGCGCGCGCGTAGGCTTCCGCCGCCCGCTCGTACTCCCCTTGATCCGTGAGGACGTCGCCGAGCTGGTGCAGTAGCCCCACCGCCACTGACGGGTCCCGTGTCCCTTTCAGCTGTAGCTCGAGCAGCTTCTGCACCATGTTCAGCTTGCCGAGCTCCCAGTAGATGCTGCGGGCTTCTGCCAACGCATCCACGAGCGCGGGGTTCAGCTTGAAAGCGTCCTGGAAGTGTTTGAGTGCCTTGACGCCCTGCAAGAACCGCGAGTGGAGCAGCCGTCCAAGACGCAAGTGCAACTGCGCCTTGACCTCGGCATCAGAAGTGCTCGCGATCGCCTGCTCCAACGCATCGGCGACTCCGTGCCAATCACGATGGCTTTCCAGGTGGTTCAACTGCTGGTTCAGATCCATGCTCCCTCGGGCAACTGCCGGGCTACGGCACAAAGACGGACCGCGAGCGGACGGCTCGCGGTCTTCTCACAGGACTGTGACAACGGGCTGACTCGGCGAACTTGGGCAGAATCCCACCCCAGGACGGTGACACTGGGGAGTGGATGGGCCGTGGAAGGCACACGACTGGTCAGTTGACCTTCGCGCCCAGTTGCTGGATGAGGCTCTGGCTGGTCTCGCACTGCTCCTTGAAACTGGCGGCCTTGGCGCTCTTGCACGCTTTCTTCTGGAACGACTTGAGCAGCCGCGCCGCCTTCTCGATCTTTGGTGGATCCATGACGGCGTAGGTGCTGCCGAGAATGAACGAGATCTCGGGATGCTTGTCCCCCGCAATCTTCTTGGCGTTCTCGGCGGCAACTACCATCGAAGTCTTGTCGTTCTTCGCCTGCGCGACCTGCACGAGCAGGACGTACATTCCGTACAGGTGATCGCGGGTTTCTTCCGTGGGCGGAACGATGCGAGTGCCTTCCTTCAGCACGCCTTCCGCCTCATCGTAGAACTTCATGACGATGTAGAGCTCGGCCAAGGCCGGGTAGAAATACGCCTTCTTGGGCGTGTGCTCGATCGCCTTGGTGAAGTTCACCAGAGCGTTCTGCTCGTCGTCCGTCCAGAGGCAGGCCTCGCCCAGGAAGTGATAGCACTCGCCGAAGTTGGGATCGGCCTCGATACACTTGGACAGTGGCGCCTTCGCCTCCTCGTAGCGGTCGGGGTTACCGTCCTCTGCGATTTTCATCAGAGCGTAACCGCGCTTGAAGGCGTAGTTGGCGAACGTGGGCGCCTGCTGCATGGCAGCGGCAAGCGTGCTGGACAACTTCTCCCAGTCTTCTTTCTTCTCGTACGCCTTGGCCAGCTTCCACAGAATGCGGTGGTTGGTCGGATCGAGCTGCCTCGCCTGCTCGTACTTCTGAATGGCGCCTTCGACATTCACCTCGACGCTTCGGTCGCCCTCGTTCGCGAGGTTCACCGCCTCGATATGGTCGCGGCTACATCCGCAGACAGCCAGTGCAGTCAAACCACCAGCCAACATCGCGGCTTTCCAAGCTTTTCGCTGTTTCATCGCGAGCTCACCCTTCTTCCTTGCAATCCCGTCACCGGGCCTCACCGGAGCCCAGCCTTGGCGAACTTTTCAATCCGGAACTTCGAGCCCATCAACCGACCAAGTCGAGGTCAGGGCGACCCCGAAGCTGGGGCCGGTCAGCCCATAAACGGTGATGGAGCATAGGCGGATGGTCGCCACGCTGTAAAGCCGCATCGCCCATCCCCCGGAGCAAATTCTTAGCGGATTTGTTCAGCTTTTTCGGTGCAGATCGGCAAGCTCCCGCCCCTGCTCCACCGAGTCCGGCGCGTTCCGCGTTCGAAGCCTGCGTTGGCCGCGCTAGGGGCGAAGCCGGATACGAGCAGAGCGGTGTCACCGACTGCTCCTCGCTCACCGTCCGCCCGTCTCAGACCGGGCTCCTCCGGCTCGGGACACCGCCACACGAGGCCACTCGGCCCTTGACATTCGTGGGCGGCAGGTTCCAAGAGGCTCCGACGAACGTTGTCTGGGTGGGCCGCAGAACCCCAGGGCGCCACGGCTGCGCATACGGCACACAAGAAGCCGGCGGCGCCCGAACTCGCGTCCGAGCGCCGCTCGCTGGTCTCAACCTGGGCTGACCTCAGCCAGGCGAGAACATGATTGGATAGACGACCGTGACGATGCCACCTTCGGGCTGCGGGAAGCTGAGGCCATAGTAGGCGCGGACCACGCAGCCCACCACTCCGCTATCCGGCAGATCCGATCCGCCGTTGGCAACGTTCGAAACCGACCCGTCCCGGCCGATGACGAAGCGAACCGACACGCGGCCTTCGAGGTTCGGGTTCCGAGACAACCCTTGCTCGTAGCACATGCGAAAACGGCCGTAGTTCTGACGCACGATACGCTGAATGACTTCCGGCGGGAGGCGACCACTGACGCTCGTGGCGCCCATGCGCACCTTCGGCGTCCGAGTCTTGTGCGATCCGCCCAGACGACCATGACCGGAGCCGAAGCCCTGTCCGGTACCCGTACCAGCACCGTGACCGAACGTCCCGATCGAACCCAACCCGATACCTTCGCCGCGGCCACCGCCGCCCTCGCCGATACCGGAGAGCCCGAGACCGCCAGCACCGAATGCGTCACCGATCTCGTCACCCCACATGTTGCCTCGAGCACTCACCTCGTCGGTGCCGAGGGAGGTGTCGCGACCCCAGGGGGCAGTCGGAGCATTCGGATCACCAGCCGCGCCGGTGTTGAGCAGACCAATCATACCGAACTCACGGGCCTCACGTAGTGCGGCCGACCGCGCGATATGGGGATCCGGATTGTCCTTCGGTCCCTTGATCGCGTACCGACGGTTCGTCGCCTTGGAGTTCGGGTTACCCATCGAGCCCTCTTCGCCCTTGGCTCGCGTGCCCGTGCCTCCCTCCTTGTTGTCGGCGTTCTCCTCCGCGACCTGCTCGGTCTCCTTCTCTTCCTGCTCTCGCTCGGCAGCGCTCTTGAGGTACTGCTGGATGAGGTAGAGTTGGTCTTTGTCCACGTCTTCGTCGTCGGTCAGCCCCAACGGCGGGACGAAGAACGCCATGGCCGCGATCAACCCGGCGTGCGCCAAGAGCGACAACCCGAAATACGTCGCGACGGTCCAATCCATGCTCGAGGCGACGCCTCCCGGAAGAGGCTTGCCCGCGTTGACCGCTGCAACCTGGAACACGAACTGCCCCATCTGGATGCGAGCCTTGCCGCCCGACGGCAGCGCCATCTGGTGACCGCCGCTGACCTCAGCGCTCGGTTGCGCCTTGGACCGCGCCTCCTCCACCGACATCGCGGGCTGTCCTGGCAGCTCGATGGTCCCGGTTGCGCTGGGCGGCAGCACCAGGCTGATCCCCGATCTGTCGCCGACCACGACCGGCAGCCGCGTGGTGCCGAGCTTCTCCGACGGAATGAAGAAATCACATGCCAGGTTCTTGCCCTGCTCCTCGCCCACGTAGAAGTTGCGCGGGGGAGTGAGATGCGAGACATGCAGCACATTCGTCTCCCAGAGGATCATCACCTCGACGGACTGAACGTGCGGCAACTCGACCTCGTCCGGGGAAACGTCCGGGCCGCTCTTGATGAGCGTGTAGGTGTAGGTGCCGGGAGGAGCATCATCGGGCACCCTGAGGGCTGCCGTCTGAGCCTCGGCCTCGCTCATGGCTGCCCCCGCCGCAAACGGGTTGATCGGCCCCAGTCCACTGAAGGACGGCCCACCGGCTCCCGCGAAGGGGTTGTCTCCAGACGGCGCGAAAGGATTGGCTGCAGCCGGCTCCGCCACCGGTGCAGCCAACGGCTCGGACGTCGGCGCCTTGGGTGGCGGGGGGGGTGGCGGTGCGGACGGGATCCTGGCCGCCGGGGCCGCTACGGCTTCGGCTCCCGGCGCGCTAGCACTTTCGAGGACGATCTTGGTGCCGCCCACCTGAATCTCGTCGTTCACGTGCAGCTTGCACTTGTTGACCCGCGCCCCGTTGACCAACGTTCCGGGCTCGTTGCCGAGGTCGATCAGCGTGATGTCTTCCGGACCGCCGACTTCGATGACCGCGTGCATGCGCGACGCTTGCTCGTCGTCCACCTGCAAGTGGCTCTTCGGGTCCTTGCCGACTTTTACGATGTCTTGCTCTACGGTCTCCCGACGCTCGAGATCGTCGCCCTTGTAGAGCGCAAACGTGAGAACAGCCTTTGCCATGCCTATTCTTCCTTGCAACTGACCTGCCAGCCCACACTGCCCAGCTGATGATCCTCTCGCCAGCTGGGGTACGACCGCGGCCGTGATTACGTAAAAACCGAGTTCAGATCCTTAGAGGTTTTCGACTGACTTGAGCATCTCCGGCACGAACGACGTGCGGGGACGAATCAGGGTGGTGCGGGCAGCCCGCTGTCGAACACGGATCGTCGCGTCGTTGGGCCCGAAGCCGCCAGCTGCCAGCGGGTCATCGTCGAACGTGTACCCGTATCCGTCGGGCTTATCTTCCGTCGAGCTTGCCTGTGCCGATGCCGCGGCGGTGAACGCGAAAACCGCAAACCCCACGGCGAGACCAACGGTGAACTTGGTCCAGCGAGCCATTACAGCCTCCTCGGAAAGTTCCTTGAAATTCCAGTAAAAGTGTACTTTGTCCGTCCTCGACCCGTCAACGGAGTTCTCAGTCTGCCCACAGGCAGTAGACCTCCAACGTACACGAAGGTCGGACACCACCGCAGCCCAGCAAGTTCCAGAAATCGACCTGCATCCAAGACCGATTTCTCAGTCGCTCGTCGGCCCCAAGGCCGACTGATACCCGCGTGACTGGTGACCCTCCGCGCGCAGCGCGAGCAAGATACCAACCAAACTCAGCTCCGTTCACGGACTCTACGGCAACCCCGGACGCGGCACAGAGGGCTTCAGTGCGCAGCCAGAATTGAGGCATCTCCACGGGCTGTTTGGCGCGATGGCCCACCTACCCCACGGGGGGGGGTTCGAGACGACCCCAGAAGACTGCTACTTCTTCTTGTCGTCCTTCTTGTCGTCCTTCTTGTCGCCGGCCTTCGGCGCGGGAGGCGGAGGGGCGGCCGCCGCAGCTGCCTGGCCTTCCTTGATGAACTTCACCATGTCGGTGATGTCCTGGGAGCGGTCCTTGGACCGCTTGACCGCCTCCGCGTAGACCTTCTTGTCCCCGGCCTTCGCGATGAACTCCTGGTAGAGCCGAGCCGCGGCCTCGAGCATGGGCACGGCCTGCTTCTCGGATCCCTTGGCCTTGTACTCCTGCGTGAGGATGGCTTCGTTGTAGTAGGTCTCGGGCCGCCCCGGGTCGATCTGCTTGGCCTTATCCAAGCTGGCCTGCGCCATCTTCACATACTCGTCGAAGTTGGCGTCGCTGATCTGACCACGAACCGCCAGAGCCAGCCCCAAGTGGGCTTCGTACTCCTTCGGACGCAGCTTCAACGCAGCACGGTATGCCTTCTCGGCTTCTCCGAACCCGCGGAAGGACAGGTTGACCGCCCCGTAGTTCATGTGAGCTTCGAAGAACTTCGGGTTGAGTGCACGCGCCTTGCCGAAGCTCTTCACTGCGCCGTTGAAGTCTTTGAGCTCGACCATGATCAGGCCGGCGGTATTGTGAATCGGCGCGTAGTTCGGGTTCTTGCGCATCGCCTGGGATGCCACCAGAGCGGCCAGATCCAACTGCTGCTGGTTGATGTCGACCCCCTCCGCACCGGACACGACCAGTCCACGTTGACGGCCCTTGCGCTGCGCACCCGCCTGAGCTCGCGCCCGTTCGAGATAGAAGATCGCGAGCTGGTTGAACGCAGGCATGAACGCGTCGTCGATGGCCAGCGCGCGCTGAAGGTTCTTCTGGGCGCGCTCGAAATCGTTGGCGCCGTCTTGGTCCGACTCCTCGCCGCCCCGTTCCATCTGCAGCGCAGCGACAGCGACCAACGCCTCAGCGTTTTGGAACTTCGCATCCCGAATGATTTCAGACAGTTGGCCGATGGTGCGGTTGACGTCGCCAGACTTCGCGTACTCGAACAGCGCCAGCTGGGCACGGGCACGGTGGAACTTCGAGTCGACCTTGACGGCCAACTCGAACTGCTCCCTCGCCTTGTCGTCCTTGTTGCAGCGCTGGTAGGCGAGCCCTGCATTGTAGATCGCCTCGGGGAACGACTTGTTGGTCGCCGACTTCTGGCGGCGCGCCGCCTTGAGGAACTGCTCCGCTATCACCCCGCAGTTCCCCCAATCGCCGGACTTGTCGGCGGCCAAGAACTCGCGCAGCGCATCCTCGTAGTCCGCTTGAGCCTCGGCATCGACGACCATGCCGCCAGCCGTCTTCTTGGTGCCGGGGTTGGTTGGCGCCCTGGCCCCTTCGCCCGACGAGGAACCGCCACCGCATCCGACCAACGCAAGCAGCGTGCCACCAACAACTAGAGTCCTGAAACGTAGCATCTTGGAACTCCTCTCCGAATCCTTGGGCAGGTGAGTCGGCCGCGCCGGCTGAGCGCCAGCGCGGCCTCGCTGCTCACTTCTCTTCTTCCTCCGCGGCCTTCTCCTCTTCCTTCGCCTTCTTCACGTCCTCGGCAGAGGGGCCTTCCATGTACGGCTCGCCGCCGATGCGCAGCGGGTACGATTGCTCACGAAGCGCGCTGTTGACGCGGTTGGGGGCGCCCCGGAACTCGTCGATGAGGTGGAACTCGGCCTTGTAGTTCTCGGCCAGCCATTCCTCGCAGGCGCGACTGAACTGGTCGAAGTACTGGTACTTCACCGAGTAGCCCAGGCACACCTCGTAGGCGCTGCGCGCGATTCGCTTCTGTGGCTCGGACGCATCGTCCAGGGCACCGTAGTAGGCTGTCCGCAGCTCGTAGTCCTTCTTCATGTAGTCCGGGATCGGCGCCGCCCGGAACTCCTTGACGAAATTGCCCCACATCTCACCCACGCGGCTACCGGCTGCGATCACCCAGCGCGGAGGGGGCGCGGGCTGCAGATCGATGATTTGCTTGTACTCGACGCTGGCCTCTTCGATCAGCGGCTTCTTCTTCTTGATCCAGTCGGCGACCTTTTCGTTGATGTGCTTGAGCACCTTCTCCTTGTCGCCGGGACCCTTGTATTCTGGGAACTTCACCTTATCGACCTTCTCCCGCTTCTCCTCGGCGAAGTAGAACAGGGCCTCGCCCACGGCTTCGAGGGCACGACCGAGCCGACGCGACTTGGCTCCATCGTCCTCGCCCTTGATGCTCATGATCTCCGCGGCAGCCCCCTTGGGATTCTTCCAGAGCCCCACGACCTTCTTGTACTCGGGTGCCGCATTGCGCGCCCGCTTCGACTCGACGTTGGCGCGGCCGAGCAGGGCATGGGCCTGCACGCGAATGTCCAGCGTAGCCTGCTTGTCGATGGTGCGCATGCCCGTCTGGAGGTACTTGATCACCTTGCCCCAGTCCTTCTTCTCACCAAAGTGTGCGGCAATGGCGAAGGCGATCTGGGCGGCCTGGCGCGGCTTGCGGCGCCCGTGGTAGCGGTTGAACTTGCCAGCGGAGTCGATGGCCTGCGCCTCGTCGCCCAAGCCCAGCCGCAACACGGCGGAGTCGCTGAGGGCCTTGTCGGCATACTCACCCTTGTAGCTGGTGTCCTTGGCGTACTTCTCGAAGAAGTGCGCGGCCCGGTCGTACACCGCGATGGCCTGGTAGTTGCCACCGATCTCATACGTGGCCTTCATCGCGAGCTGCGTCTTGTTCAGCCCGTAGCGCTCGTCCAACAAGATCATGCGGGCGCGAATCGACTTCGCGAGCAGACGGCCTGCCTGGTAGGCCTTGGCCATGTTGTAGACGATTTCGTCGGCCCGCTCGCACTGCTTGGGCTTCTCGCCGTTCGAGAGCGGTCCCTCGCAGTAGTCGCGCCACAGTGCCAGGTAGAAGTCGCCGCCCTTCTTGTAGCTGTCGAGGGCCTTGTCGTAGTTGCCGCCGTCGGCCTCCTTGTCAGCCACCTCGACCGTCTTCTCGGCTTCGAGGCGTCGAATGTCGAACTGAATCGTCTCGAGTAGCCCGCACTGATCTTCGTTGTCTTCCTTCTTGTCACCCTTGCAGTAGAGCTCAAGGAACTTGGGCACGTCCTTGGCCATCTCACCGAAGCACGCCGGACGCGGCGGCTCCGCACGCGCACCGAGCACGTTCAAGGCTTCCAGGTAGAGCTGCGCGGCGTAGGTGGAGGCATCCTTATCGGGGTGATTCAGCGCCACGTCACGGAATCCGATGGCGGCTTCCTCCCAGTGCTGAGCCTCGAAGTAGGTGCGGGCACGACCGTACTTGACTTCGACGTACTGCTCCTCCGCCTCGGTGTCTCCCTTGGGCGGCTTGATGTAGCAGACGTACCGGTCGAAGGCTTTGATCATGCCCTTCTGGAAGTCGCTCAGGTCCTTGGGCTTGAACTTCTCCCACTCGCCCTTCTTGGCCTCCTGGTCTTCCTTTCCGGCTCCCTTCGGACCCAGGCCCTTGCCCTCGCGGTCCTTCTTGCCGGAGTACATCTGGTCGTACATCTTCTGGTAGCAGAGCACCGCAGCATATGCGGCCTCGGCCGCGTCTTCACCCTGCGGGTTCTCGGCCACCACCTCGTCGAACGCCGGGCCACATTCCTTCCAGCGCTTCTGGAAGTAGAGCAAGTCCGCCATGGCGTACTTGATCTTGTAGAGCGTCGGCCAGTCTTCCTTGACGATGCGAGGGAACTTGAACTTGGCGAAGTCCTTCGAGTCGAATTCGTCGACCACCTTCTTGTAGAGGTAGGCCGCGAGATCCATCGTCTCCTTGGAGCCCGTGCCTCGCACGCCGCCGGAGCCAACGGCCTCGAGGTGCCAGCTCATTGCGGTCTCGGCCAGCAACTCTGCCGTGCGGTTGGCGCACTCGAGCTTCTCCTTGTTCGGGTAGGACCCGCTAGCGTACTCCTTGCGCATCGACGCCTGAGTATCGAGTTCCTTCTTGATCCGCTCCTTGTCCGAGGACTTGTAGGCGGAAATGGCGACCGTGATCTGCGTCTGGTAGTGGCAGAGCCGCTTGCCGCTGTCGCGCTTGATGAGGTCTTGGTAGAGCTCGATGGCCTCGGGGTAGTGCCCGGTGTCGAGGTAGGCGAAGCCCAACTCGTTCATCATGTCGATGGTCTTCGTGCTCGACTCGCCCTTGTCACCACTCAATGGCTTGAAGAAGTCGTAGGCTCGGTTGGGGCGCCCGCTGATGGCGTACACCGGGATCAGGTCGCGCCGCGCACTCTTGGCCAGCTGCCGCGCGTTCGGAATGTTCGTGTACTTGTCCCCGTACTGAATGACCTTCTTGAACTCGTTGAGCGCTTCCTTGTAGTCGCCGTTGTTCCAGTGCACGTACCCGAGCTTGTAGCGGGCGTAGCCGTACACCTTGTTCTTGGGCGGCGGGTACTTGGCGACCTCGGCGTACGCGCCAGCGGCCAGTGGCCACTTGGAGGGGTCGCCCTGCGCCTCCTGGAAAAAGAGCTCTCCGAACGCCAGGTAGGCGTTGGGGATGTAGCTGGACTTGGGCGCCTTCTGGATCAGCTCCCAGTACACCTTCCGAGCATTGTCGAAGTCCTTGGCCTGCTCGTACTCGTAGGCGAGGTAGTACAGAACCTCGTCCAGCTTCGAGTAGTTCGGGTAGTCCTTCTTCATGATGCTGTAGTAGCGAATCGCGTTCTTGCGTGCTGCTCCGGCGATCTTCTTCGCCTGGATGGCTTCGCGACGCGCCTTGCTGTTGCGGCGCTTCTTCCGACGCGCATCCTGCACCTTGATTTCGGCGGCCGTGCGGTCACGCTCGGCCGCTGACTCGAGCTCGACGTAACCCTCGGCGAGCCGCCGAATCAGCTGCGGGCGATCCGGGGACTTCTTGCGGGTGCGCCGATACAAACGCTCGAGGCCCTGAATCTCGCTGATCAGCAACGCCCGGGCGCGTGCCTTCAAGCGGGTCTTGCGGGTGTCACGCATGCCCGCCGCCATCATCCCCGGGTCCTTGCCGGGCGCGATGGTGTCCTTACGCTTGCGGACCTTACGCGGCGGAGGAGCGCTCTTGAACGCCACACCGCGTGCTTTCTTGACGTTGAACTTGCTGGGCCCGCCAGGGCACTTGCTCATGTTGCTGCGGGCTTCGGAGCCGATGCATTCGGTGCTCATGTCGCTCGCGGTGTCTTCGTTCTTCTTGGCACCCAGGGCTGCCGAAGACAGGCAGAGCAAGCTGCCCAACAGGATCGCGAGGACGGAGTAAGTTCGTACCGCACTCATTGCTTACCTCCCACACACGGACATGACGACCTGTCGGTAGAAGCCGAGTTCGTCGCGCCAATACTCTCCGTCAAAGGGCCATAGCACGTGCTCTTCATCCGGCTTGACCACACCAAATATCTTCGCCTCCGCCGCACTCACCTGCCCCTTCTTCAGCTTCTCGTCGAGCAAGTTTCGTTGTGCCGCGGTGATGTCGATGAGGATCTTCTCGCCGTTGCGTAGATGCTCGTCTAACTCGTCCAAGTTCCTCTGGTAGCGCTGCTGGGCCAGTTCCCCGGCGCGGCGCACCGCGAGGTCACGCGCCAGCTTGAGCGCATCCTTGACTTGGCTGCCTAAAGACGAACTGCGGAAGTTGGTCGGGGCCTGCTTGAAGCGGCCCATCTCGTCCTGCAGGATGCGCACGTACTCGATGTTGCGGAGCAACTGCCGATCACTGAGCGCGTTCTCCACGACGTGCTGGATGTCGTCGTCCATGTTCGCTTCGCCGTCGCGCACCTTCTTGAGGAAGTTGAAGAACGCTTCCTCCTGGTTCGCTCCCTTGTAGCGCTTGAGGATCTGAGACAGCCCCTTCTTGATCGGGATGTACTTCTTGTTGAACCGCGCGACGACGGTGATGGCGTTGTCGTAGTTGCAGTTGGCGAAGTAGATGACCGCCTTGAGGACGTCCGCCTCCGGGTAGAAGGAGTTGGGGAAATACGGTGACTGCAGCGTGTGGATGTTGCCCAACGCACGCGGGTAGTCGCCCGCCATGAAGTAGGCCCAGGACTGCTCGAACAGCGCGTCCAGCCAGTACTCGCTCGAGACGTCGACCATGTTCCAGTACTTGACGGCCGCGCTCAACTTCTCCGTGTTGACACTGGGCGCGTTGGTCTCCGCGTCGAGCCGAATCGAGGCGGAGTAGTAGGTGCGCGCCATCGACAAGTAGGCCAGATCGCGCAGACGGTTCTCGTCCTCGACGCCCTCGACACCCTCGTCGAGCGCTTTCTCGACGCGCTGGAAGGACTTCACCGCCGGGACCGACTTGCGCAGCTGAACGTAGCTGATGCCCGTGAAGAACTGCGACTTGACGTAGTACTCGCTGTCCCGATCGACCCGACGAAACAGCCGAATCGCTTCCTGATACTGACGGTTACGGTACTTGTACCGCGCCAGCATGTAGTTGAGCTGCCAGTACAGATCTCGCTGCTGCGCATTGTCGAAGCGCGCCAGTTGATCTTCGGTGTACTTGCCCACCCGTTCGATGATGTCAGCGGGTTCCGGCAACTGCGTCGCTAGCTTCGCCAGCCACAGCAACGTCTCCTTGAACTTGATGTGGCTGCGATTGTCCGCGACCACGCTGAAGATGGCGTAGCTGGCCTGGTAGAACTTCAGGCGATAGAGCGAAATCGCCAGGTAGTACTGCGCGAGTTGCTGGTTGCCGGGATCATCGCCCGTCTCGCCGGCGACCACTCGGTACAGCGCGAGGGCGGCCTCGCTCCAGCGTTCTCGATCGAACAGCTTCTTCGCGGCGGCGGCCTGCTCGGTCATCTGCCCCGCCGCAACGGGACCCGCCGCTTCCTCGCCTCCATCTTCATCGAGATCGATGACCCCGCCTTCCCCTTCCTTTTCCTTCTTCTCTTCCTCGTCCAAGTCCAGCACCTGCTGGGCTGCGGCATCGGACGGAATGGCGACGCCCCCAATAAAGGCAGCGGAGACTATGACGCACAGTGCAGCTAGGCGCTTTCTCAGCATGAGTCCTCTCTCGTTTTTCGGCGCTCGCAGTGGACCCCGCCTCTCAGCGGAGCGCGCTCGGCCTCGGCATCCAACCAGACAGCAAAAAAGTCAATGAGAATCGATAGATACCTGAGTCGGGCGAGGCGATGTTAGATACCCCGTCGGAGGGTTGTCAAGCCAGACGAAGGGCCGGTTTTAGCCCTGCTTATTCACCCCTCGAATGCGTTTGCCGTAGTCCTCGAAAATTACCATCTCCCAATACGCTTGAGTCCATCCGCACGTTGAAATGAGGTCCTTGGGTCGCGCTGGCGGGGCGCTTGATCCGAGATCAAGCGCCCACCGCAACTCACGACACAAAAGGTCCCATTGAGACGCCAGCCGTCTGCTGGCGTCTCAGACACGCCAACGCATATTTCCATGGGCCCGATTTCGCGTTGACGCCGTTTGGGCGGCTCGACTAGCCTGCCGAAGCGCGGGCGGTGATTTGACGAGGTTCCCGTGCGCAACGAGCACCGATGACACGCTTCATTTCGACGTCCTGGCTCCTGGCTGCTGTCCCCATCGCTCTCGCGGCCCTCGGCTGTCAAGCCGGAGGCGTAGGCGATCCCTGCATCCCGGAAGACGAGTATCAGAACCTTTTCGGCGGCTACTCCGTGACGGAGGTCAACGTCGAGAGCCGTTCCTTCCAATGCGAGACGCGCGTCTGCCTAGTCAACCATTTCCAAGGTCGCGTGAGCTGTCCATATGGACAAACGTCATACGACATCGGCAAGGGGGATCCAGACGATCCGTTGGATGACAATCCCGCGGTGCTGGAGTCAGCTGGTGCCTGGCGGTCCCCAGCGCTCAATGCCGATGGCTCTCCGGCGGGCTGGGAGAAAGAGCTCTGCCGCATTCCAGGCACCCGCGGCCGACGGGAAGCGGATCGAATTGGGACGCCGGTCCCGCCTCAGAAGGTCGAGCGCCGTCGGAGTGAGGCCGTCTACTGCTCCTGCCGTTGCAAGAATGCCGACGGCAAGCGCAATGACGGGGCTCGGTATTGTGACTGCCCAAACGGGTTCAAGTGTGAGCACCTGATCGACGACGTGGGCCTGGGGAGCACACAGCTCGCCGGATCCTACTGCGTGAAGAAGGGCACTCAGTACAACGAGGCCGAGGCCGAGGTGAGCCCGGACTGCACGTACAATCCCAACTTCCCCGACGGCGCCTCCAAGCATCCCAACTACTGCGGCGTGCAAGTTCCGGAGTGGTAGATCGCCACCCGGAAGCAGCTCGAGACCGAGCGCTCTGAGCGATGCGGTGTTGCGGCCGTCCCCGGTCGTTGCGCCGCTGACCGCCGGCCGCGGCGCAGTAGATCCGTCGTCGTGGGGGTCGACGAACGCCACCGCCGCGGCCGGGCTGCGGAGACCGCCGTCGCGAGCTGGCTCCGCGAACAGGGTTTCGAAATTCTGGCGACCAATCATCGCGTGGGCCGACTGGAGCTCGATGTGGTCGCACGCAAGGGCCCGCTGGTCGTAGTGGTGGAAGTACGCACCCGCGGCCCGGGTTCATGGACTCACGCGTTGGGCAGCATCGATGCCGCCAAGCGCCAGCGGATTCGGCGCGCGGGCGAGCGACTCTGGCAGCGACGTTTTCGCCACGACGCGAGCGTCGATCGGATCCGCTTCGACGCCGCGAGCGTCACGTTCCGTGATGGTGTGCCCGAAGTGGAATACGTCCCCGCCGCGTTCTAGTTCAGCGCGTCCTTCATTTCTTGGCGCAGCTCATACAGCGGATCGAGGTGGCTCTTGTCCACGTCCTTCTCCAGCTGCTCGATGGCGGAGTCCAGCAGCGCGATCTCCTGCTCCTGACGTTCCCTCAAGCTCATCACCATGGTGCGGAAGATGTCGAAGAAGTCGACGAGCTCGTCTCCCTTGCGCAGCTTCTGCGGAATCGTCAGATGCCCGTGAGCGACGTCCATGATCTGACGCTTCATTTTGAAGATCGGACCGGCGACCTTGTGTGTCACCACGATGCCCATCAAGGCCACGAACGCCACGAACAGGGTCAGGGCCACGATGAGCAAGAGTGCCGCCATGTTGTGCTGGAGGGCGAGCGAGTCGGCCTGCTCCTTGAGCTTGGCCTGCTCGGCCTGGAGGTTGTCGGTGTACTTCTTGTCCCCCTCCTTGAATGCCTCCAGTAGAGCCGGGTTGTCTCCGTAGATCGGGTCCTGGACGATGTTCATCTCCACGACCTTGCTGACCTTCTCACCCTCCTGAACCACCCGCGCGCCGCGCTCGACCACTTCCTCGCTCTGGTGCAAGAGCTCCAGGCTCGTGCGCCAGAGAACCAAGCCCAGGGCCACGCTCAGCACCACGGAGATGCCGACGAAGTAGCCGGCATACTTGAGCTGAAAGTGCCGATCGAGCAGGTAGTTCCGCAGCCGCCGCTGGTGGCGGCCTCCGCGAGGTGCCGCTGCCGCTTCTGGCATCTTGCTCTCCTTGCGGGGTGAAGCCTCACCCGAATTGGGTCGGCTCAGCCGACCAGATGACCTCGATCACGAATAGGGTAGCCAGCAAGGCCCTGCCGGAGCAAGAATCACGCCACATCGCGGCGCTCCTCGAGGCTCCGGGCCAAAAAACCCCACCCGGCGCGAATCATTGGATGCTCCCCGCTGCTTTGGAGAACTTCTCCATGGCTCGTTCGGAGCACATCTCGATGAGCTGATTCTCACTGGCGGTGTCCTCCGAGCTCGTGCCTTGCTGCGTGAGCTTCACGGTGTAGGTGCCTTTCAGCGCACGGCCGGGGTACGTGAATATGGCCACTTCCAGCTTCACGCTCAGATCTCCGTTGGCATACTTCGGCTGCTTGACCTTGGTCGAGAGCAGGAACGCCTTGAGCCCCGAGTGCTTGGCCAAGAGCTTCGCGGCCTGGTCGCGCGACTCGCCCGACGGTGCCAGCGCGAAGTTGCCCAACTTCTGCGCGGCCTTTCCCATCCCCTTGCGGACCCGTGCCGCAGCGCTCTTGTCGCCACGCTCGGTCTTGTCGGTCACGTCGATCGCTACGTAATAGTCGGTCCCCTCACCGATGGCCGGCGCGGCCTCGCCGCCGCCCAGGCTGGCGAGCGCCTTCTTGATTACGCTCTTCACCGAGGTTTTCGATTCGGCCCCCAGCCGATCCTCCAGGCACTTGGCTCCGCCCTTCTTGAGCTTGCCCAGCGCCGCCGCGCTGGCAGCACGGACCGACGTGCTCGCATCATCGAGCCCCGCACAAAGAGGATCAACAGCGCGCTTGGTCTTGGACGCGCCCAGTGCCAGGGCGGCCTGCGTGCGAACCCTGAAGTCGTCGCTGCCCGTGAGCAGCTTGCTCAAGCGGGAAACGCGATCCTCCGCCTGCGCGCTACGAGTTACCCCCAAGGCGAGCAGCAGCACCGCCAACCCCAACGCGACTCGTGCCACCGCGCGAGACATTGCCCGGCAGGATATCACGACCCCGCACCTTGGGTACTCGGTCACGTTCATGCCAGCGCGTCTTTGTCGGGTCACGTCACTCAAGGCGAACCGGCTCCCGGATGAGCTTCAGTCCGTCTGTGCTTGGACGCAAAAGCCGTGCGATCTCTTCAGTACTTTGCTCAGAAACCACCTCCTCGGCGCAGCCTGGGGGTTCCCGTGCCGCCACGAAGAGCTACGCTTGGCCAGGCCCTTCGACCAATCCACCCTGGCCAACACTGGCGCCCTCCGTGTCCTCCCTTCGCCACCGGCACCGCATCCGCCTCTCCGCCGCACTTGCCGTGTGCTGCGGGCTGCTCGGCCCGTCGGCAGAAGGGGCGGTCTCCGTCCGAGTACGCGGCACCTCCCACCTCGAGGCCAGGGCAATCCCGAGGCCGGGAGAGATCGAGGTCCGGGGGACTCTCAAGGACGACGCCGGCAGTCCCATTGGCAAAGCGCAGGTGGAGCTGGGTCTTACCACCGTTGCCGGCGGGGCGGCGCTGCCGACGCCGCGTGCGTGCCCACAGCTGCCGGCAGTCCAGCGCACCGAAAGCGCGCTGGTGGCAGATACGGACGGCTTGGGTCGCTTCTGCGTCCGCATCGACCCTCTCGCGGTGGGAAGTGCTGTCACGCTGCGCTTCGACGGCAATCAGTACTTCGACGCCAGCGACACGGTCCGCCTCTCCGTCGATGCTTCCAAGCGAAGCCTGCAACTGCGCTTCTCGCCCAGGCCTCGGTACCTGTCACTGGATCGCCCCTCCCATCCGGTTCAAGTGGAGACTCGGTTGACCTCGGATCTGCGCTCCGGCGACCCGCTACAGTTGACGCTCCTGTTCGCCGAGCGTGGGCGCGACCCTCGCGAACTCGTGACAGCGACCACGCAACTGGGCAAGCGCGCTCGCTTCGAAGTGGCCTCGAGCACGCTCGGCGGCCCGGGACCAGGCACACTGACGGTGCGCTTCGCTGGATCCGAGACCATCCAGGCCGCACAACACAGCGTCGTGGTCGAGCGTACGGCGCGCGTGTCCCTGAGCCTGGCGGGTTCGATCAGCGCCGGCGATCCAACGCGCGGCGTGCCGATCTCGGTCGCAGTAGGCTCGTCGCTGGGCGCAGTCCCATCCGGCACGGTGGAAGCGCTCTACGACGGCGAGAGCGTCGGAACCGGTCAGGTCGCCGCGGGCAGTGCCTTGGTCAAGGCCAGGTTTGATCCGCCCCCTCAGGATCGTGTCCCGGTCACACTGAGATACCTGCCCGACGCGCCGTGGTGGCAGGCCGGTGCGCCGCTGGCGGTGACGGTGCCGCTCGCGCCGGCCAGTCCCTGGCGCTTGTGGCCGTGGGCGTTGGGAGTGCTGGCCGTATCAGCGTGGGTGCTGCGCAGCTGGCGTCGACCGGCGCGGCCACCAGAGCGTCACCGCGAAGCTCCGACGGGGCCTCCATCTGGGCGCGCATCCATCGAAGTCATCGAACGTGGTTCGGCTCGTGAAGGGTGGCGAGGTCAGGTGACCGACGCGCATGACGCGGTGCCCATCCCCGGAGCCAAGCTCTCGGTGGTGGTGCCCAGCTTCGCCCCGGATGCCGGTGGACCCGACATCATCGCCGACGACGACGGGCGGTTCGTCCTGCATCCTCTGGCTGGTGCCACCGAAGGCATTCGCCTTCGCGTCGCAGCGCGCTGGCACACCGAGCTCAGCAGACCTCTGCCCCCTCCCGGAAGGATCCACGTGCATCTGGTGAGCCGTCGGCGCGCACTGCTCAACCGGCTCGTCGATTGGGCCGAGCGGATGGGCTACCCGTGGCGGCGCGACGGGGACGCGACACCAGGGGAGATCAAGGAAGCGGCCGATTCACAGGGCATGGATCAAGTCGCCGGTTGGGCCGGAGCGGTGGAACACGCGGCGTTCGGACCGGACCCCGTGGATGGGGCCCGCGAGCACGAAGTCCGGCGTCGGGAGCCGCACTGGAAGGGCCGAGAAGACACAAGCCGTTGACGCCCGCGCGCAGCCATTTTACTGCCGCTTCAGGCCCACCACCTGGGGGCCGAAGGCCGAAATCGGGCTCGCGAACCGGGAGACGCCTCGAATGCGGCGGGACTTCCCGGGCTTCGTTGAGTGATCGTTGATGGGAACAGGGAATCAATGACAATCGTTTATATCCTGATCGGGGTTGCGGCGCTGATCGCCATCTACTTCCTGTTCGCACGCAAGGGCACACCACCCCAATTGGAGGAAGAGCCCGAGGAGCAGCCGCTGCCCAAGCCGGCTGCCAAGCAGCGGGAGCTGACCCGACGCGAAGCGGCGAAGCCGGAGCCGAAAGCCCCTGCGAAAGAGGCCGCCGTCGAGGGGGAAAAGCCCTCGCCAGAAGAACCCGAGCCGGTGGCTGCGTCAGAGCCGCCCCCGGACGAGGCCGAAGAAGAAGACGTCGAAGTCGAAGTGGAAGCACCGGCGGCTCGCGGCCGCGCGTCGCTCGCCAGCAAGCCCGATCTGGAAGGCCTGCGGCGGGGGCTGGCAAAGTCGCGAGGCGAGGAAGGTTTCTTCGGAAAGCTGCGTGCCTTGTTCGGTGGGAAGCGGGAGATCCAAGCCGAGATCGCCGAAGACATCGAAGAAGTATTGCTCGCGTCCGACGTCGGCGTTCCGACGACGGAAGCCATCCTCGCGCGCGTACGGGATACTCTCAGCAAGGGTGACTTGGTCGATTCGGCCAAGGTATGGGAGGCGCTCCGCGCGGAAGCCGCCCAGATTCTGAGCTGCGAAGGACGCGCCGGAAGTTTCGAGCTTCGCGCCAAGCCGACCGTGGTCCTAATGGTCGGTGTCAACGGTTGTGGCAAAACGACAACCATCGGCAAACTGGCGACGCGACTTCACGCGGGCGGGCTCACCTGCGTGCTCGCGGCGGGAGACACCTTCCGCGCAGCTGCCGTTCAGCAGTTGGTGGTGTGGGGACAGCGCATTGGTTGCGAAGTTGTGAGCGGAAAGCCGGGTGCGGACCCTGCGAGTGTAATTTTCGACTCAGTGAAGAAAGCACAAGAAGTTGGCGCCGATATCGTGCTCGCAGACACCGCTGGAAGACTGCACACGAAAGCGAACTTGATGAACGAGATGAAGAAGATCGCCAAAACTGCAGGAAAGGCCCTGGAGGGTGCGCCGCACGAAACCCTACTGGTCATCGACGCGACCAACGGGCAGAACGCTTTGGCGCAGGCGAAGGAGTTCCAAGACGCTCTCGATCTCACGGGCATCGTTCTGACCAAGCTGGATGGCACCGCCAAGGGCGGCATGATTCTTGGCATCAGCGACGCGCTGAAGTTACCCGTTCGTTTCGTTGGACTCGGCGAGCGGCCGGACGATCTACATGAGTTCTCAGCCACGGACTTCGTCGAGGCATTGCTGGGTAAAGAGAGTGAGGCAAGCGCCGCGTGAGTCCCGTTAACGTTTTGGTTGTTGATCGTCTCAAATGCGGCGTGATATAGTCGCGCGGCGTTTGCGCTTCGTGGTTTTTACTAATTATTTTAGGTAGTTACGAGGCTTTGGCAAGCGGTCGTTCCAGTAGGAAGAGGCGGAAGAGGCATCGATGAACAAGACTCGCATCGGGCTCCTCGTCGCTGCGACGTTTTTTGCGTACCCCCCACTCGCATTCGCCCAGCCGGAGGAAGAAGAAGCCGAGGCTGCGGAGGGTGAAGAGGGAGAGGCTGCTGCGGAAGGCGAAGAAGGCGCAGAGGCAGAAGGCGAAGAGGGAGCGGAAGGCGAAGAGATACCCGAAGAGGGGGGTGACGAGCTCCCCGGGGAAGGCCTGGGCGACATCTGCGAGATCGATCCTGCAGCGTGTCCCAAACTGGACATGAACAAGGAAGCGGCCAAACCGCTGCGTGAGCAGATCTACGCGGTCCAGCAAATCTACATGAGCCGGCGGCTCCGGTTCGAGCTGAACCCCTACTGGTCGATCACGTTGAATGACCAGTTCGTCCAGCACCCCGGTCCTGGCCTGGCCCTCAACTTCTACATCACCGAGGTGATGGCGATCGGGGCCAACTTCAACTTCTACCGCCCGTTCAACGTCGTGAGCGATTTCAACGCCGACGTCCGCCGCGCGGCTCGCGTGGGCGTGCCGCTGACGGAATACGACTGGAGCGCGGCGCTGAACTTCATCTACGTCCCGGCCTACGGCAAGTTCGCCGGGTTCGGGGACTTCATCTTCCACTGGGACGCCTACATCGTCGGCGGTGTCGGCGGAATCAGCACGCGCCCGATTGCGGTCATCGACCCGGACAATCGCAACTTCTCGTACGAGCCTACTCTGATGTTCAACGCGGGTGGCGGGTTGCGGATCTACTTCAACCGGTGGCTGTCCGCCACGGCTGAGATCCGTGACTACATCTTCAACGACAAGCTCGAGAACCTGGAGATCTCGCGGTCGCTCGAAGAGCAGCAGAACGAAGATACCTGGTACGGCGAAGAGAAGCTGACCAACAACGTGCAGGCGCAGCTTGGCGTCTCAATCTTCATCCCGTTCTCGTTCGAATACACGTTGCCGAAGTGATGGGCGGAGATACGACGATGAGGACGACCACCACCATGAAGACAACGGCCACCACCCGACGGCTGCTCACGGGCTTGGCGGCGGGCCTTGCCCTGACCGCGTTCGCCGAAACCTCTCAGGCTCAGGAGATCCTGCTCACCGGTCCGCTTGCCGGCGCGCCTGCCGTGCGCAAGTTGCGCCTGTATCGTCAGGGGCGGTTCGAGGTGGCTCCGATGGCCACCTTCACCCTGCTCGACGAATACCGCCGGACCATCTTCCTCGGCGGCAGGATCAGTTACAACTTCACGGACTGGCTGGCGGTCGGTGCGTGGGGTGGGTACGGCGGCTTGATCCGGTTCAACACCGGCCTGACCGAAAAGATACAGCGCGTCAACGAGACCCGCCGGGAGGACCCCGGATGGAACACCTCCGTCGACCGACGGCTCACCGAAGTGAACATGGGGGATAACTTCGAGGATCAGCTGGGCGGGATCGACTGGATCGTGGTCCCACAGATCACCGGTGTTCCGTTCCGCGGCAAGTTGGCGCTGTTCCGTAGCATCTACGTCGACACCGAGCTCTTCTTCTTCCTCGGGCCGGCCATCGTCGGCGTCACGGAGCGTGAGCACTGCTCGGACGACACAGGATCGGATCTTCCGGCTTGCCCGAATGCGTTCGATACGGAGAGCCGAACGGCGTTCACCGCCAGCGGCGGCATGGGTTTCAGCTTCTTCGCCAACGAGTGGAACGCGCTAACGGCAGAAGCCCGCATCACTCCGTTCGGTTGGAACATCGCCGGTTTCGACACCACCGGCGGTGGACCGGACAAGGAGTTCCCAGACCGGGACGTGGATGAGGCCGACCGCCAGTTCCGCTTCAACATGATGCTGGCCGTGGGCTGGAGCTTCTACCTCCCGACCGCGTTCCGCATCAGCGAGTAGTCACCGGCCGCGGGCAGTGAGGCCGGCTGGCCTCGGACGGCGCGCCAAGTGTGTGGAGTCCTCCTCTGCCGCGGCGGGGGCGGTGCGGCGGCCGGCGCGCGGGGCGAAACGTCCGGCGCGTCCCACGGCCGGGGGGCCGTGCGCCACGCTGCAGACGCAGGCGTGGTCGCGAAGGAACCCAGCTCAACCGCCGCTCGCACCAACCCTGCGGATGACGTCGCCCTGCAGGCGGAAGTCAGGCGGAAGCGAGTCACCGAAGAGCTCGCGAAGATCCTCCGGGATCTTCCAGCCGCGCTCCGCCAGTCCGTGCGCAATGCGGTTGCGAACGCGGAGGGATTCCTCCTCTGCCAGCGCTTCGGCCAAGGCAGGTACGCACGCCGCGTCGTCTGTGGCGAAAGTCGTCGTGACAGCGGCAAAACGAATCGGCTCACTGATGTCGGTGAGGAAGGGTTCGACCCCTTGCCGCACCTCGGCGCAGGGATACTCCTCCAGAATCGCCAGCAGCTGGCGCTTGGGCTCTATGTTGCGGACGTACTCGGTGTCGAACTCATCGAGCAGGCCCAGCAACTCGTCCACGATGCTCTCTTCGGACACGATCTGCCGCAGCACCTTCAGTGGCCAGGTGAGACTCTCCGCACGTAGTGCGTAGGCGCGCAAGGGTTCGAGCGCTTCATCTCCGGCTGCAACGATCCCCTGAGCTGCCGCCTGCTTTTCTTCCTGATCCGTGATGGACGGCTCCATCGTCCAACTGAATCGCTTGAGGAGCGCGGCGGCACTCTCCGCGGTGCCTTGAGCCGCCAGCACGTCGATCGCCTCTTGGCGGTCGTAGTTCTGCGACATCTTCTCGGCCACCAACCGAGCATACCGATTGAACTCTCGCGGACTGGGCTTCTTGGGGGAGCTCTCCTGGCTCTTCTTGCCCGATAGAAAGTCGAACAGACCCATCGACTCGACCTACTGCGACGCTTCGTCGCCCAAGTTGTGGAGGTGCACACCGGCACCGTTGGGGCGAGCTTATAGCTCGAAATGGCCCGGCGTGCAGGGCGAAGCGAGATCCTGCGACAACCCGGTAATCTGGTGCTCTGTCCGCCACACCGCAGCTCCGCTGCAGTGTGGCCAGAGCACCCAATCTTCTGGGGCACCTCCGGTGCCGCGTGCTGTGTCCTCAACAGCGACCGTGAGAGCACGAGATACGCGGTGGCTGGCGATTTCAGGTCGCTACTTGCCGGACACTGCACTAGCCCCGCGCGCGGCGGGTCCGTGTCAGGCCGGAAGCGGAACGGCTATCAATACGACCGAGCTGCCGCGGAGCTCGACGCGATAGCGAACTGGCCGTCCGTGCTTCTGTTCCATCTGCTCTTCGCTGACGCGAATGTGGGACAGGAACGCATCCTGGGTGATGTGGTCGACCGGATCGCCGAGCTGTCGCTTGGCGTCGACGTACTCCCCGAAGAGGCGGAGGTAGTACTGTTCGGCCGGCTCGGCTGCCAATGCGGCCGCCACCTGCGGGTCCACGGCCTGCCCGGAGACACTACTCTCATCGACGGCAAGCGCCTCCTGGAAGTCGCCAGCAGAAGGCACTCGGGAGGGCCTACCCTGTTCGTCCGTCGTGTCCTCAGGAACCCCCATCAGCGCGTTGAGTAGGGAGTTGATGCGAAACACCAGGCCACCGAGCACGGCATGCTCGATCTGGAAACGGAGATCCGTCCTTCCGTTCGCGATGGCCAACAGCCCGTCCTCGAGCTCGCCGATGGGACGCGAAATGTACGACCCGAGCAAGTGCCCGGCGATGCCCACCAAGATGATGCCCAACACCGCCACACCGAACACGGGCCAAAGCAGGGCCATCAGGTCCCCCACCAGCGAACCGGGAGCGGCCGCAAAAACCACCGCACGTCGACCATCGCCGTATCCCACCAGTGGCGCGGCCCCGTAGAAGTGCTCCGCCGCCTCGTGACCACTGACCGCTGTGCTCCCCGTGCGCAGGGCGGCCTCGGCTGCCTGTTGCACGTCTGCGGATTTTGCTGCCTCCACCACCTGGCTCGGGGCATTCCCGCTGTCGGCGACCAGATTGACCTGCCCCTTCTCGACCACTCCCATGAGCAACAGATGGCCGCTGGTCAGCTGACTGGTACGCTCCAGCCGGTCACGGTTCAAGGGGGTCCCCAGGATGACGGCACCCGCCACCTTCCCGTCGTCCCCCAAGACCGGCGCATAGCTGGCAAGCATCTGCTCCTGACGCTGGCGGTTGAACCAGACGTCGCTCGTGGTGGCTCCGGTCTTCAATGACTCCGAAAGGGAAGGATACGCCTTGGCGATGTTCTCCCCGCGCATCTGTCCCGAACCGTTGCGTCCGAGCGAAACGCCGTTCTTGTCCACGAACAGCACCAGTGCCGGGTCCAGCTTGGCGAACACCGGCTCGGCAACAGCCGCGTCGCGGAGCCTGTTGGCCTCGGCCGTAGCACTCTCCTGGCGCGCTTGGATGGTCCCGCGGGAGAATACGTTCTGCACCGATTCCGTGGGTGTCCGCTCGGCGAGCCAGCGCTCGAGACGCAGCGCATCCAGCGCCAGCTGCGCATTCGCAGCACGCAGGGCTTGGGCGACCGCCTGCTTTCGCCCCGCGGGATCAGCCACCTTCTTGCTCAGCGACGTGTGAATCAGAACGCAAGACAACGTCGCGACCACGAGGACGATGACCGCGTTAACAACGATGATCTTCCAGCGCATCTCAGCAGAGCCCCTTCCGCACACCTACCATCGGCTGCTCAGCCACCCAGGTCCACCAGCCCACCGTGGCGCAACCGCGGCGGCGTGAGCCTATCATCCAGGCGCCTGCGAGTGAAACGACCGGACCGCAATGCTGCCGAGAGACCGGCCTGCTCGCCGGTACAGGAGCCGTCGACGCGGGCCGCAGGCCATCACGACCCGAGCGCCGGCGTCACCCGGCGAGCCCCGAGCGGTGCCTCGGCAACCGGCCACGTGCGAGGAGCCCCGCTCGCAGCTGGGAGGGGAGGCGACCAGTCCGCCGGGAGCCCGTCCAGACGGCTCGGCCGGGCACTTCTGCCAGACTGAGCCAAGCGGCCGGTTGCGCAGCCCCGGTGAGGTAGGCTAGATCCCCTCGCCCGAGCCGTGTTCCTTCAGCTCGCTCGATGAGGAAGGCGGCTTTGGCCCCCGATGGTGGGTGTAGCTCAGTGGTAGAGCACTGGATTGTGGCTCCAGTTGTCGCGGGTTCAATTCCCGTCACTCACCCCAGAAACTCCCGTCCGGGTCGACCGAGCCGCCCCCTGGACGCCCTGACGGTCGTGGCCACTCGGCCAAGGCCACGGCAAGATCTCGTATTACTGGCGCCCTTTGGCCGACAGCGGCACACTCCGGCCCGGTTGAGGGCAGTAACCGTGATCCGCAGGCGACCGATTGGAACCGTGCAGTCCGTGACGTCGCGGTTTGATTCTCACCACGACCTTCGGCTAGAACAGCCGTGGACTCTCAAAGGGGATCGAGAATGACGCTTCGAAGCATCGGACTGTCCGCAGTGACGCTGCTTGCGTACGGGACCATCGGCTGCACCGATTCCCCGTCACCGGCAGCCAAAGGTGGCTCCCACTTCGCAACCACTTCAGGCGGCTGCAACGTAGTGAGTGGGTTTCCGATTCCCGCTGAAGGTCAGCCGACCAGCAGAACCAGCCTGGGTTCTCGCGTCGAGGACGGCAAGGACGGAGCCAGTGTCGACTGTCGCGTGGTCAGCAGCGGTGAAGGCTTCGCGTTCGACGGTAACGTCCAATCGGGCTCGCGAGCGTTCACCGTCATCGCGAACGTCGGGCCCGCCGAGACTGGTGGGTTCGAGGGCACAGGTACCGTGTGGCACACCGATCCGAACAGCCCCGCCTTGAGCAGTGACGACGGCGCATGCACGGTCACGGTGCTCCCGAACCAGGACATCGCGCCCGGTCGGGTTTGGGGGAACTTCCACTGCGACACGGTGAGCGCGAACAATCAGCCGGGCGTGGCGTGCAGCGCCGAAGGCAGCTTCGTCTTCGAAAACTGCGCGCAGTAAGCCAGCGGCCCGAACGGTCGCGATTCAACCGCCGTTCTGCGGATCCGTCCCGCCCCCCGGAGGCGCACTTTCGGCCGCCTCGGCAGCTGGCGGGGTGTCTGCAGTCTCATCGTCGGGAGTGACGACCGCAACGTCGGTGGCACCGGGGGGACCTGCGGTGATGCGCAACGTCTGCCGCGGCCCCTCGTCGATCCGCACGACGACCGCGGTGATGTTGTCCTCGCCGCCGTGCTCGTTGGCCATCGCCACCAGCCTCCGGCACCCCTCACCGAGATCGGGGGAATTGCTGACAACCGCAAGCAACTCGTCATCGTCCAGCATACCGCTGAGACCATCGGAACAGAGCAGATACACATCGCCGAGTTGCACGACGTCGCTCTGAAGGTCCACGGCAACGTTCTCCTGCATTCCCAACGCGCGTGTGATGACGTTCTTGGGGAGATCGCTCCGCTGCTCTTCGGACAGCTCCGGCATCGCGAGCAGATAGTCATTCACCAGAGAATGGTCACGCGTGAGCTGTTGGATCTGCCCGTCGCGGATCCGATAGGCGCGACTGTCACCCACGTGTCCGACGAAGACCTTTCCCTTCTTGGGGCTGAACAACACGCCCACGACCGTCGTGCCCATCCCCTGGCACTCACGAGACCGGGCACTCCGCTCGACGATCTGCCGGTTGGCAATGCGGATTCCGGTCAGGAGGCGGTTCTCCTCCTCGGAAAGCCGAGAATCGAAATGGAACGGCCAGGTGGCGTCGTCGTTGGCGGTCGCTCGGAAGAAGTCCACGATCGCCTCAGTCGCCAGCCGGCTAGCCACATCGCCGGCCCGATGGCCCCCCATCCCGTCAGCCACGATGAAGAGCTCCTGGTCACGCAGGATCGCAAAGCTGTCTTCGTTGTGGTCTCGCTGCAGCCCAACGTCGCTGATGCCGGCGGATACTGCACGCATTCTGGGATTGATCCTTGAGGGAGCGACGCGCCGAGCAACAGCGCCCGAGCCGCCACTCAGCCAGCAAAACGTTTCATGGTCGACTGAGCCTTGTCAAGGATACTCCAGGCGAGCGCAACCATTTCGATTTCGCGGCAATTTCCGCCACGACCACGGCGGCTCCCGGCCGCGCGTCGGCCTTCCCGCGGGAAGGTCACTCTCGGCCAGTTGGCTCCCGCGGCAGCGGCACGCCAAGAGGCAGGCGGAATGGCCTCAGACCGTGAGGATATCCTTCTCCTTGGCCTGAACGATTTTGTCCACGTCCTGCCCTGCCTCGGAGACCATGTCCTCCACTTTCTTCTTGGCACGCTCCACGTCGTCTTCGCTGGCATCCCCCGACTTCTTCATCTCGTTGAGGAAATCGATGGCGTCATGGCGAGCACTGCGCACACCCACCTTGCACTCCTCGCCAGTACGCTTGGCCACCTTCACGAGCTCCTTGCGGCGCTCCTCGCTCAGGGGCGGCACGGGAATTCGGATCAACTCACCGTCGACCTGTGGATTGAGCCCCAGGTCACTCTCACGGAGCGCCTTCTCGACCGATTGGACCTGGGACTTGTCCCACGGTTTGACCGTAAGCATCCTGGGCTCGGGAACGGCTACCGTGGCCATCTGCGCGATGGGCGTGGTCTGGCCGTAGTAGTCGACGCGGACACCCTCGAGCAGGCCGGCGTGCGCGCGCCCCGTGCGGAGCCGGCCGAGATCTCGCTTGAGCGCTTCCTTGGCCTTGTTGATCGCCCCGGTCAGATCGCCCAGCACCTCGTCGATCATCGCTCAACCTCCACGCGCTGCGTGCGAGACTATAAGCTAGCTCGCTCGTGCTCGGCGAGTCCTGCGAGCCCAGGAGCCGAGTCTGTGCGCCTAACTCGGCGTCCGCTGGGCCGGGTGGCCCGCCTGCCGGTCAGACTCAGTGCAGCGTAGTGGTCCACAAGAGCGCTGGCACGACGACCGAATGCCGCCATTCGACATCATGGTCAAACCCGGTCCTGGGGTCGGTGAAGGGTGCCTCCGACGCAACGGACGCGTAGATCAGCCGCGCCAGAAACCCCATGCTCCACTGATTGCCGATCCACCCCTCGAAACCGACGCCGAACATCAGACCCGTACCCGCGAACGTTCGCGGCTCGAGCCCGTCGCCCACGTCCAACGTCCCCTGCTCAGCGTGCTCCACGGTGCCGCTACCCCGGCCCGCCGAGAGCGCCGCGATACCGAACGCGGTTTGGAAGTGGAATCCAATCGAAGGCGCCGGGTAGATGTCGAAGAACGGGGCGACCAACACGAGCGTGGACGGGTCCCACTCGATATCCGCCGGAACGGTCCCACCGCCGTCACCCACCTCGTTGATGGATGCGGCGAAGACGACGGTTTCGTAAATCCCACCGCCGATCACCAACCCCGGAGTGGGCGAACCTCCCAACGCGATCTCCGTAGCGAGAGCCGCCCCGGTCGGCGTGAAGTGGACTCCTTGGTACCTGACCCGAACGTGATCCCAGAAGTAGGCGCCACCAATGGCCAAACGCAGGTAGAAGCCATCGTGACGGTGGATGCTCGGGTCTTCGAACGGCTCGCCAGACGCGCCGCCCGCAGCCGGGGGATAGCCCGACGCCGGCGGGGGATAGCCTGTTGACGCCGGTGGTGGAGCAGCGGGTGGTGGAGCAGCGGGTGGTGGAGCAGCGGGTGGTGGAGCAGCAGGCGGTGGGGCAGCAGGAGGTGGAGCCGCGGGTGGCGGGGCCGCGGGTGGCGCTGGAGCAGCTGGTGTGGGGGCCGCTGGCGGCGGGGCAACCGGCTGCGGCGCCGCCGGGGTCGGCGCGCCAGGAGTGGGTCCGGCCATCGGAGGGGCCACCGGCGGCGCCTGAGCATCGACGCTCGAGCCTAGCAGGAGGAGAGCTCCCGCAACACCAGTCGAGCATGTCCAGCGATGCGCTGCTGTCACTTGAATCGTGCCCCTCCTGGCTAGTGGAACGTGGCCGAGAACAACAGGCTCGGGATGATGGCGGAGTGCTCCCATTCCGCCTCGCCTCCGCCTCCGAACGGCACCACGTCGACATTGCCATCACCGTCCTCGGCTTCGTCCGAGCTCGCTGAGATGTAGACCAGCCTGGCCAAGCCCCCCACGCCCCACTGTTCACCGACCCAGAACTCGTAGCCAGCGCCAAGCATCACGCCAAGGCCGGAGTACGTGGTGTCGGTCATCTCGCGGCGTTCGTCCACGGGGTAGCCGTACTGGTCGGTCGTGTGTGAACTGGTATCCCCTTCTCCCAGCCCTACGACACCTAGCCCAAAGGCAGCCTGCAGGTGGAATCCACCGTTGGGATCGAGAAACACGTCCACCATCGGACCCAGCAGAGTGAAGGTGCTCACATCGAAGTCCCCACTCGTGTTCTCCACGCGATCGCCGTACTGCCTCACCTCCGTCACGTTCAATTTCGTGACCGTAGACGAGTAGAGGCCGCCCCCGACGACGACACCGGGAGCGGGAGTCCCACCGACGGCAACCTCCATGGAGAGCCCACCGCCGCGCATGGAGAACTTCATGCTCCGGTCGTCGATTCGTACCGAATCCCACACGTAGGTCCCACCGATTGCGAGCCTGAGGTAGAAGCCGTCGTGACGGTGGATGGTCAGATCCGGCCCGGGTGGTGGTGGCGCGGGTGGCTGTTCGTAGCCGCCCCCAGGCGGCGGGTAGCCATATCCGGGAGGCGGGTAGCCATATCCGGGAGGCGGATAGCCATACCCGGGAGGCGGATAGCCGTACCCGGGAGGCGGGTACCCCTGAGCCGGCTGTGCACCGGGCTGGGCCGGCGCCGGTGCCGGTGCCGGTGCCGGCTGCCCACCCGGTGGAGGCGGCGCCGTGGCGCCTGGAGCGACTGGACCCGGAGCAGGCGTGCCCGGAGCCGGAGCCGCGGCAGGCGGCTGGTCGGGAGTAGGCGGGGGCGGGGGCGGAGGCTGGCCCGGCGGCGGAGTCGCGGGCTGCTGCTGCGCGGCAGCCGAAAAAGCCAGCGTGACTACAAACACGGCCACCGCTCCAATCGGTACGGTTCTCCCAGTCCTCATCCCGAATGACCCTCGCTGGCTGCTCCGCCCGCCGTCCTACCTTCTTGATTTGCCCCGCCCTGCGCCGCGCGGCAAGGCGTAATGTGGCGCACGGACATTCCAGGCCAAGGCAACGGCAAGCACGAACGACTCGAGCCTGGTGGGAGGAGCGGCGGGCTTCCCCTGTCTCGTGAGTTCGGGTAGGGTCCCCGCGCAAGCCATGACTCGTCTACGTCACCTATCCGCTGCTGCACTGGTCTCGTTCCTGGCTGTCTATGTCATGCCCGCTTGCGGGGGAGCCCCCGCACTCGACGTGACGGCGCCCGAGGACTCCAAAACCGACATGGACTACGATGACGACGAACCCGGTGGAGGGGGCAAGTCGGACAAGGAGGGCGGGGGATCCGAAGAGGGGGGTCCCATCGCCCATGACCCCTGCCACGAGAAGAAGTGTGGGGACCCGTGCACGGAGTGCCATCCGGCTGACGAGACCTGTGACGAGCTCCAGGTTCTCAAGCAGTGCAACGCCGAGAACGAGTGTGTGATCGCTCCGGCTGATTGCACGGCGCCACCGGAAGACAAGAAGAAGTAGCAGCGCGGCCGCGGCCGAGGGGGATCGAGAGGGGCCCCGTGCTCGTCCGAGCCCCAACGCGGGGGTGGTGGGTGCACCTCGCTCCGACAGGCTCACCTCGCTGAGCCCTGATTTCAGCGCAATCTGCCGTGAACGGACCGCTCCCCGAGCCCGTTCCGAGATTCCACGCTATCGTCGCACCCCGTGCAGGACGTCGATCGCTCTCCCTTGAATCGCGCACCGGGCGTGGCAGTGCCCAGGGCACCGCAGCCAACCGAGCGGGAGCGGTCGGTGGACCGCCGCCAGGGGGGAGCCAGGATGCACGTGGCCAGACTGCGACGCCTGACGCGCTGGCACAGACGGGTCGGCTGGGTACTTCTGGCCGCACCCGCACTGACCGTGGTGGGGTTCGACTTTGCACTGCGCGGGTCTCGGCTGAGCACCCTCGACGGCTCGCACCGGGCGACCTACGCAGCGGCGATTCTGGAAAGCCTCCTGGTTTGGGGGGGGCTCCTCTACGCGGCAGCGCGGCGCACGGGTCGGGTCCGCCACCTCTCAGCCGCCCTGTTCGTGGTCGGCTTCACCCTGTCCCTGGGCGGACAGCGCTACTTCTTCCAGCAGTACAACGTGTACGTGAACATCGACGTATCCTGGTTCGCAACCGACTTCAGCGAGAGCGTCGCGAACCAGCTGATCGCAGATCTGGACAACTACGTGCGGGTCAACGCGCCGCCTCTGCTCCTCGCCCTCGGATTCCTCGTTCTGGCCAAATGGCTCTTGCGACCGCGGCGGTCGCCCGCACGCGTGGCGGGCTGGGTGGCGCCCCTGCTTCTACTCGGTGCGTGTGCCGTGCCCACTCAGCATCGTCGAGTGCAGGCTTCCACGCCGGATGTCCTGTATCTGAACGCAGCCGGAGGTCTCGTCGCAGCCGAGCTCGGAATGACCGGCCCCACTGGTCGCGTCAGTCCGCGCACGCGTGCTTCCTTGCCGGTCCCGCCGCTGCGCAGCCACCCTCCGCACCGCCGCAACGTGTTGCTACTCATCATGGAGAGCATCCGCGCGGACGCGGCCTGCTCGGAGCCAGACCCGGGCTGCCGGAAGACCAGCTACAGTAACCAACTCACCCCCAACCGATTCCCGCTCACTCAGCTGCGCTCGCTCGACGCGGCAACGGCGATCACTCTCGCGGTGATGTGGTCCGGCTTGGGTCCGCACGAGTCGCGCGACGTGCTGCACACTTGGCCACTCATCTTCGATTACGCCCACGCTGCCGGCTGGGACACTGGCTTCTGGACCAGCCAGAACCTCATGTTCGGCAACTCGCGCCTGTGGGTGCAAAACTTGGGGGTGAGCAAATTCTGCAGCGCAACCCAACTCGATCACACGGCCGACATCGACATCGGCGCCCCGGAACACTTGTTGGCGGAACGCGTCATCGCCGAGTTACCGGAGCTTCGGGAACCGTTCTTGGGAGTGATCCAGTTCTCCAATGTGCACTTTCCCTACCTCATCGAGCCTTCACTGCCGCAGCCGTTCCAACCTGCGTCCACCAGCAAGTCGCCGAAGAAGAACCGTGAGTTCTTCAACCACTACCTGAACGCGGTACACCAGCAGGACCGGCACGTGGCTGCGATACTGCGGGCGTTGAGGTCGACGGAGTGGGGGCGCCGCACGGTGGTCCTCTACACCAGTGACCACGCCGAAGCCTTTCGCGAACACGGGCAGATGGGCCACACGTTCAGCATTTTCGACGAAGAAATCAAGGTGCCCGGGTGGGTGGACGCGCCGGCTGGCACACTCAGCGAGAGCGAAGCGCGCCACCTGGCCGACAAGCGCGACGCCTTCACCTTCCACGTGGATTTCGCACCCACGATCCTCGATCTAATGGGAGTGTGGGACGAACCCGGGGTGCAGCGATTTCGGCACAAGCTGCTGGGCACCAGCCTCCTCCGCGCCGGCACCACCACCCGGCCGTTGCCCATGACGAACTGCTCGGGTTCCTGGAGTTGCGGATTCGAGAACTGGGGGTACATGCAGCAGAATTTGAAGCTCACGGGTCGGTCGGGCGATCGCGACTGGCAGTGCTTCGATGTCGTGCAGGATCCAGCAGAACGCCACAGTCTGGGACCCAACGCCTGTGGCAACCTACGAGACCTGGCAGAGCAGACGTTCGGACGCCTTCCTGGTCAGGACTGAATGGCAGGGGATACGGACCACGTGACCAGAGCAGGACCTCTCTCGGCATGGCGGCGGCCCTGGTCGGAGCTCGCGCGGCGGCTCTCGTTCGGGCGAACCCCCGAGCGGCGCCCCTGGCTGTGGCTGGCTTCCGTGGCTCTGATGGTCTGGACCACCCTCGCGGTGCTGTGGCCGATGCTCGAGGACTGGTCCACGTACGGATTCCACGACTGGGACGTGATGACCTCCTATCGCTACATCACCGTGCTCAGCCTGAAGCAGTACGGCGAAGGTCCCTGGTGGAACCCGTGGATGTGCGGCGGCTTCCCCGCGTTCGGCCACTACGAAGCGGCCAGCAACCTGGTCTCGCCGTACTTGCCCGTGTTTCTGCTGATGGATGTCCATCACGCAATCCGGGTCGAAGTCACGGCAAACGCGCTGGTCGGATTGGCGGGCACGTTGGTGCTGGCTGGACAGTTCACCCGCAGCATCGGACTGCGCACGTTGCTGGCGATTGCGTACGGGCTCAACGGGCGCTGGGCGCTGCAGGCGGCCACTGGCCACGGCATGCACTTGCAGTACTGCTGGCTTCCCTGGGTGCTCTACTTCTTTCACCGAGCGCAGCGTCCGCGGCAACTGCACCACGCGGTGATCGCCGGAGCCATCCTGGGATTCATGGTGTTCGCCGGCGCGATCTATCCCCTCCCCCACACGGCTCTGGCCCTGAGCCTGTACGCGGTGCTGCTCGCCGGGTTCGCGCGGAGTTGGCGCCCGCTCGCGGCGCTCGCCATCGCCGGCGTCTCCGGGGCTGGATTCGGTGCACCCAAGCTGTTCGCCGTGCTGGACGGGCTAAGCCGCGCACCACGCTTGATCGAATCGAAGGAAGTGATTGGGCTGAGCGAGCTCATCGTGATGCTCACCAATCCCGACCAGGCGTACGGCTGGTTTCCCGTACGGGTCCCCGCCTATGGCTGGCACGAATGGGGGCTGTACGTCGGTCCCGTCTTCGCATTCTGCCTCGTGCTCGGGATACTGTTCGCCCGCGGTCCACGCGAGGACGCACTCAAGATCGTCGGGGTCCTCTTCGTGCTGCTCGGGTTCGGTGCATTCCACCGCCACGCTCCCTGGGCACTCCTGCACCACCTTCCCATCTTCTCCTCACAGCACGTTCCATCGCGATTCCACTACCCGATGATCCTGCTCCTGGGGTTGGTGTTCGTGGCCTGGGCAGGGCGCCTCGTGGACCGGCGTCTAGACCGCTACCCCTGGCTGGATTGGCTGCTCTTGGCGGGGGTCGCCCTGGTGGCCAGTGACATTGCCGCCGTGAGCGCACGCCCGATCGCGCAGGCTTTCTGGATGCAGCCCCCGGATCGCGTCGAGCGCTCGGAGCTATTCGAACACCGAACCAACCCGACGGTGAACTACAAGCGGCGCGATTGGGCCCCACCGATCCTGCTCGGCATGTTCGCGAATCGGGGGCTCATCAAGTGCTACGGCATAGACCCCAACTTCGATGGGGTGGGCGCCATCGCGGCGGATGCCCCAGGCTACCCGGGGCGAGCGTACGTCACCCAGGGGGAAGGATCGGCAGAAGTCGTCGAGTGGTCGCCGAACCGCGCCGTGGTGAGAGTCAGCCAGGCCTCTCCGCAGTCCCTGCTCGTCTACAACATGAACTTCGATCCGAGCTGGCGCGCCAACGGTGACCCCGCGCTCGACTATCGTCATGCGGTCGCGACACGCTTGCGGGGGGGGAATGAAACCGTCGAGTTTTCCTACTTCCCCCGGACGTTCAAGTGGTCGCTGCCGTTGTTCGTGCTGACGGCTGCCGTCGGATTCGGTGTGCCGTACTGGTGGCGGCGTCGGCGGCGTCGGCTCTCCGGCGCAGCACCCGGTGGGGGTGAAACAGATGCCCTGCCGCGCGTTGCCGACGCAGAGCTCGAGGCAGCCGCCGCGGGCGACGGCGAGCAGAAGGCCGGGAGCGGCGACGGCGGGGACCGACCGAGCGCTTCCCCGTCCGACACCGACGACTGACCGCGGAGCCGGTCGCCAGCGGGTGCTGAAATCGGCGGGGGCACGGGGAGTACCAGGCGCCAGAATTCCCGTTACTTGCACATATGCGCATACAGGAATACATAGCTGGTGTGGCTGACGTTTCCTTCGAATCCGATGCTCGCTGGCAGCTCTACCGGCTGCTGGCGGAGCCACTGCGGCTGCGCCTACTGGCGCTGGCCCACTCGGAGGAGCTCAGCGTCGGTGAGCTCGCGGAGCTCTTGAACGAGTCGCAGCCCAACGTTTCCCGCCACGCCGCGGGCCTGCGCCAGTCGGGTGTGTTGCTCGACCGCCGGGAAGGGACGCGCGTCTACGTCCGCGTGTCGCCCCCCGCCACCCGGGACCCAGTCGTGGCCGATGCCCTTCGGACGGGCCGGGCCCTGTGCGAACGTGACGGCAGCCTGACCCGCATCGCCGACGTGGTCCGGTCGCGTGATCACCATACGCGAGAATTCTTCGAGCAGCCCCCGAGCGGGACTTCGCCCCAGGAGCTGGCTCAGGAGCTGCCAGCCTATCTCTTCGCGCTGGGCCAGGTCTTGGCCTCGCACGAGCTGGCCGTGGACGCGGGAACCGGAGACGGATCCCTGCTCGATGTCTTGGCACCCGTCTTCGACCGGGTCGTCGCTCTGGACCGCAGCCAGGCGCAGCTCACCCGAGCTCGCCGTAGGGTTGCCGCGAGAGGCTACCGCAACGTCGAGCTGCTTCGCGGCGAGATGGACGGCCTGGAGGCGCGGCAATCCGTGGGGTGCGGTGCGGATGTGGTCGTCTGCTCGCGAGTGCTTCACCATTCGCCGCTTCCCCGCAAGGCCGTCGAGGCGCTAGCCGAGCTGGCGCGTCCCGGAGGAGTCCTGGTGTTGATCGACTACCTGCGGCACCAGGACGAACAGCTGCGAGACCGCCAGGCGGACGTCTGGATGGGATTCTCGCCCAACGAGCTGGAAGAGTTTGCGCAAGCCGCCGGTCTGGAGGAGGTTTCAGCGCGCCAGGTCCCGACGGGCTTCACTGGTGGCGCGTCCGACAACCAGGTCGGCTGGCAAGTGCTCACAGCGAAGCGCCCACCTGGAGGCAGTGGCGGCCACTTCAGCCCCGTTGCCAGCTAACCCTCCTCCACCGCGGAGGATTCAGCCCAATCGAAAGGTCAACATGACTGCAGCACACCCCCTCGCCAACGCCGTGGACCACCTCGTCAAGGACCTCTCTCTCGCCGAATTCGGGCGCAAAGAGATGACGATCGCCGAACACGAGATGCCGGGCCTGATGGCAACACGCGAGAAGTATGGATCCTCCAAGCCACTCGCTGGCGCGCGCATCACCGGCAGCCTGCACATGACCATTCAGACCGCAGTGTTGATCGAAACGCTGGTGGATCTGGGTGCGGACGTCCGCTGGGCATCCTGCAACATCTTCTCCACCCAGGATCACGCGGCCGCTGCCATCGCTGCCCGCGGCATTCCGGTGTTTGCCTACAAGGGCGAGACCCTGGAGGAGTACTGGGAGTACACTAAGCGAGCACTGACCTGGCCGGATGGTCGCGGCCCGCACTTGGTCGTCGACGATGGCGGTGACGCGACCCTGATCATTCACCGCGGCTATCGCGCCGAGGACGACCCGAGCATCCTGGACGAGCCGACCGACAATCCGGAACTCCAGATCATCAATCGCCTCCTCCAGCGGGTGCTAAAGGAGAGCCCGAAGTACTGGCATGATCTGGTCTCAGAGTGGAAGGGGGTCTCGGAAGAGACGACCACCGGCGTGCACCGGCTGTATCAGATGCAGGAGCGGGGTGAGTTGCTCGTCCCTGCCATCAACGTCAACGACTCGGTAACCAAGAGCAAGTTCGACAACATCTACGGCTGCCGGGAGTCTCTGGTGGATGGCATCAAGCGCGCCACCGACGTGATGGTCGCGGGCAAGGTCGCTTGCGTGTGCGGCTACGGCGACGTGGGCAAAGGCTGCGCCGAGGCTCTGGCCGGGCATCGCGCGCAACTCTTGGTGACGGAGATCGACCCCATTTGCGCGCTGCAGGCCTACATGGCGGGGTACAAGGTCGTCACGGTCGAGGACGCGCTGCCGCACGCGGACATCTACGTCACCACCACGGGCAACTGCGACATCATCACGGCCGAGCACATGAGCCAGATGAAGGACCAGGCCATCGTCTGCAACATCGGCCATTTCGACAACGAGATCCAGGTCAAGCAGCTTACCGAGTGGCCTGGGATCCAGCGGACCAACATCAAGCCGCAGGTCGACATGTTCACCTTCCCAGACGGCCACTCCATCTTCCTCTTGGCCGAGGGGCGCCTCGTCAACCTGGGCTGCGCCACCGGTCACCCGAGCTTCGTGATGAGCAACTCCTTCACCAACCAGACTCTCGCCCAGATCGATCTGTGGCAAAGCTCCAAGCAGGTCGGCGTCTACCGGCTCGACAAGCAACTGGACGAAGAAGTGGCCCGACTGCACCTCGACAAGCTGGGTGCCAAGCTCACCCAACTCACGCAACAGCAGGCCGACTACATCGGGGTGCCGGTGAATGGGCCGTTCAAGCCGGATTACTATCGGTACTAGTCAACGCCCGAGCCCCGCTCGGGCG
>CAZSVU010000028.1:0-42269 GCA_964610275.1 uncultured Polyangiaceae bacterium
GAGGGGGCTCCGGCTCCACCGCCTTCCGAGCCACCCGAGCCGGACAGGGATCCTTCCCGCACACACACGTTGCGCGGGACGTCGCATTCGTAGCCGCTGATGCATTCTCCACTCGGAGAGCACGCGCGGTTCTCCAGGTCGAGGGGCTCGGCGGTGCAGGCCGCGGCCGCGCCCACCACGGGGACCAGGCCCTTGACCACGCGCAACAGGGAGCGCCGCTGGATCGATCGGCGCATTTCAGAACCTCCCTGAGGCGGTGATGCCGCACGCACCTGGGGTGCAACCGAAGCCCAACCTGGCCGCTTCGGGGGCCGAGGGCTCGGCCGTGAGGTCCAGGTACAGGAGCACCCCGCCCGCCACGGTCGCAGTCGCGCCCACGCCAGCAAGGATGCGCGCCACGAGCTGGCGATCTTCCATGGTGTCGTAGTGTTCCTGGGCTTGGATCTGCGTGTCGGCGGTGCGCGCGTCGTCCTCGGCGCCGCTTCGCATGAGCTCGAATGCCAGGGCCCCGCCCAAAGCGCCGACGCCGACTCCGAGGCTCACCCACGTCCAGGGAGACACCGCTCTGCCGGTGCCCGAGTCGGCCGACGCCGGTGATGCGGACGCCACGGGGGGGGGCGGTGCGGGCGCAGGGGCCGGGGCCGGAGCGGTGCGTTCGGGGGTCGGTGCCTGGGGGACCTCCACGAGCGTTACCGACACGTCCTTGGCTCGGTGCGCGGTCAACGAGAAGACTTGATCCGCGTCCTCGTAGCCGGGCAGCCTGAGCTGCAGCCGGTGCTGCCCCGGGAAGATCTCGCCGGTCCACGGGGTCACGCCCACCGGCTTTCCGTCGAGCACCACGGTGGCGCGTTCCGGATCGGAGAGCACCGTGACCTGCTGCACTCCCTTTTCGCGCAAGCGGTTCTCGAGACTGGAGACGATCTGCCCGACCTGCCCGCGGTCTTCCGCTTCTGGCGCTCGTCGCAGGTAGTCGCGATAGAAGCCCAGCGCCCCGGCATGATCGCCGAGCTTCTCGTAGGCTCGGGCGATGTTGAAGCTGAGCGCAGGACTTGGTGCCAGTCGATTGGCTTCGAGGAACTCATCGATGGCGTCCTTGAAGCGGGCTGCCTCGTACGCTTCGACGCCGGCCGCGTAGTGACGGCGCGCTTGGGCCTTGCCGTCCACTTCTGCAGTGCCAGCAGGTGATGGTGTGTCCGTTGCTCCCGTGTCGGTGGCGCTTTCCGGTTGCGCGTGAGCTCGAGCACCGAGCAGCGCCAGCGCGAGTCCCCATCCCCAGAGTGGCCGGGCGGATCTGAACACGGGCGTCAGTATGGCGATTTCAGATCGCTTCGCGAACCTTTTCGCTGCGTTGGGGCCGGCGCTGGAATAGGGCCACGGACTGGCGTCGGGGCCGGGCGCTGAGGGACCGCAACCTTCGTGCTGGTCGGGGTCGTGGTGGAGCGCTCGGTCGTGGGGGACGACGCCGCGGCCGGCTCGGTGGAGGCCGGCTTCGTCGCTCGCTGCTCGGGCGCTGGAGGGTTCGCCTGGCCGGGCTCGACCGCGAGTTGGTCCGGGCCGGGGCCCGGCGCCGGGTCGGGCTGCTCCGCAGCGGTGGGCGGAGGGGTCCGGGGCGCGCGGGCTGCCTCCACCAGCTGCTTTGCAGGTACGGCGGAAATCGACGCCGCTGCCTGGCTCGATGGCGAGACCGTGGCGGGCACGGTATGCGCCGCGGTCATCGCCCATAGTGCGCCACCGAGGCTGGCGGCTCCCAGAAGGCCCACCCCTGCCGCGATCCACGACGAGCGCGCGGTCGTGCGTGTGCGGATCGTGGCCCGCAGGCTCACGGCTCCGTGCCCGCCGGTGGAGAGGCGTCCGGACCGACGCCGCGCGCCGCTCTCGGACGCAGCCCCGGTGGGTGGCGTTCCGGCGAGTGTCGGCAGAGTCGCAGGGCTGGACCGCAAGTGGGGACGAGGGGTCGAGCGCGGGACGGTCACCGGTGGAAACGAGGAGACCGGATCCTCGGACTCGGGCGAGAGCCAGGTCGAGTGGAGCGCCGTCCGGCTGATGTCCTCGCTGATCCCCTGATCCCAGAGCCATTGCGCCAGCGCAGTGCCCACCTCTTGTATCGACTGCCAGCGCTGGTCGGGATGCTTTTGGAGGCCACGTTCGATGATGGCCCAGAGCGCCGGGTCGCCAGCACACAGGCGTGTCGTTGGCTCCGGCTGGTCCTCGATGATCGCCCGCATCACCGCGTTGTAGTTCTCACCATCGAACGGAACCGTGCCCGTGAGGCACTCGTACAGGGCGATGCAGAAGGCCCACACGTCGGTCCGCTGGTCCACCGCGGCTTTGCCTCGCGCCTGCTCCGGTGACATGTACACGGGGCTGCCCATCAGCACCCCTTCGCGCGTGATCTTCGTATCCTGCGCCTGGGCAACCTGGGCGATCCCGAAGTCGAGGATCTTGGGCTGGATGCGTCCCGCCAACGTCCGAGCCAGGAAGATGTTGGCCGGCTTGAGGTCACGGTGGACGATGCCGCGCCCGTGCGCCACCGCCAAGCCGTCGGCGACTGGCAGCATCAACTGCACGGCAGTGAAAGCGTCGAGCTTGACCTGGCGATCGAGCGCACCGTCCAGGCATTCCCCATGCAACAGCTCCGTGACGATGTACGGGTCGCCTTGTTCGGTCTTGCCAAAGTCGTAGACCTGCAGGATGGCCGGATGACCGAGCTTGGCCAGCGCACGGGCTTCGGTCGTCAGCCGTCGCGTGGTCTCCTCCGACTGGACTTCAGCGCGGATCAGCTTGATGGCGACCGGGGCATCCAGGTCTTGATGGTGCGCGACCCAGACCATTCCCATCCCGCCCTGGTCGAGCGGACGAATCAGTCGATACTTGCTATTGATTTCCTGTCCCTCGAAGAATCGCTCACTCGATGGAGCGGTCGAGGACGTACCGTGGTTGTTGTTCACGCCTGCCCCCAGGTACGAACTTTGCGCGGGCTTATACCCGATCCTTCGGGGCAATTCAGCGGTCGAGAGCAAGATTGAGCAAATTCCTCGGAACTCCAGGGGAATTAGTCGTTCCGCAGACACTGGAATTGCGGAACCGGGATCGAAGCGCGGTTCTCGAGGCGTGTGCCGTCAGAGTCTGATACGTCCCAGGAGAGCCACATGGGTCGGTCGAGAAACGTCGTGGTGGTGGGTGGCGCTCTCGCAGCGGGAGCGCTGGCATTCATCGTCCTGCGTCCGACTCCACCGGGCACGCCATCCCCGGCCGAGGTCCCTGCCCAGTCCGAAGTGACCGTCGAGTCAGTCCGAGAACCGGCGGTGGCCGGCGCGTTCTACCCGTCGGGCAAGGCCGAGCTCGGCGAAATGGTGGACCGGTATTTGGCACAGGCCAAGGGTGAGAGGATCGCCGGCCTTCGAGCGCTGGTGTGCCCGCACGCCGGGTACGTCTATTCGGGACTCACCGCGGCTCACTGCTATGCACCGCTCGCGGGAAGCGACTTCCAGACCGTGGTCGTCCTCGCCCCCAGTCATCGACACGCGTTCGAGGGGGTCAGCATTCCTGCGGTGGACGCCTACCGGACTCCCCTCGGCCTCGTGCTGTTGTCGCCAGCAGTGAAGCAATACGCCGGTCGGCCGCCGTTCGTGTCCGTGGCGGACGCGCACGCTCGCGAGCACTCGCTGGAGGTGCAGTTGCCCTTCATACAGCGCACCCTCGGCTCGGCCCGGATCGTGCCGATGGTGTTCGGGGATGTTCGGCCCGAGGACGTGGCGCGCGCTCTCGCCGCTGGTATCGACGATCATACGCTGATCGTGGCGAGCACGGATCTCAGCCACCACTACCCGTACGAGACGGCGCAGCAGCTGGATCGACAGACGATCGACGCCATCTTGACCCTGGATTTGGAGAAGATGCGTGGGCAACCCGCGTGTGGCAAGGGGCCGGTGCTCGCGCTGCTGGCGCTGGCCAGGCACCAGGGATGGAAGGCCAAGCTTCTGGACTACCGCAACAGCGGCGACACCGCCGGGACGAAGAGCTCCGTGGTGGGCTACAGCGCGATCGCGTTCTACTCTCCTGTCCCGGCGGGTAAGAGCCAGGGCTAGCCAGTGAGGCGCGGAGCGGATTCGGACGGTACGAGGAACATGGACGCAACCAAGCCGAGCAGCACCATCCGAACCGGGGCCACCGTGCTGCTCCTGGTCGTGTTGGTCCTGGTCGTGATCTGGGTGATCCGCGGTGGCGCTAGCCGCTCGCGTTCCGCTCCGCTCGTCCGAGCGGAGCCTGACCCAGGAGGAGTCGTGAAGGACAACTCGGCGCACGCAGCGAACGTCTCCCCAGAGGACAAGCGGGTCCTGCTGGAGTTGGCGCGGAGGACTCTGGAGGAGGTGGTTCGACATGGCCGAGAGCCGGTCGTGGAAGCCACCGACGTCTCGGAACGACTCCGTCAACCGAGTGGGGCCTTCGTGACGCTGGAGAAGCATGGCCAGCTGCGAGGGTGCATCGGGCACATCCAGCCGCGTGAGCCCCTGTATCGAGCGGTCATCGACAATGCCCACAGCGCAGCCCTGCGTGATACGCGCTTCTCACCGGTCACGCCGGAAGAGCTCTCCTCGATCGAGGTGGAGGTGAGCGTGCTCACCGTTCCGCAGCCGCTCGAGTTCAGCTCCCCGGAGGACCTCTTGAACCAGCTCACGCCGCACCAAGACGGCCTGGTGCTGACCGTAGGGTTTCGCCGGTCCACCTTCTTGCCGCAAGTCTGGGAGAAGCTACCCGACAAGGTGCAGTTTCTGGAGCACCTGAGCACGAAGGCCGGCCTGCCGCCGAGTGGCTGGCGAGACCCCCAGGCAGTGGTGACCACGTACCGCGTGCTCGCCTTCCAGGAATCAGAGCTCGCCCCACCCGGTCACGGCAAAGGAGAGGTGCTGGACCGGCCGGAGAAGTGACCGGTGGGGGATCGCACGCACGCCGGTGAGGCGCGCGGGCGAGAGCCCGAGCGCGGGATTGAAGCGCCAGCTCCCACGAACCCGCCCGCTGGGTTGCCTCTGGTCCCGACCGAGCGGCACTGGATCTTCCTGGCCGTCTGTGCGCTCGGAGTGTCGTCCATCGTCACGCAGCTCGTGCTGATGCGCGAATTGCTGTGCGTATTTGCCGGGAACGAGCTGGTCCTCGGGATCGTGTTGGGAAGCTGGCTACTGACGACTGGTCTGGGTACCTACCTGGGTCGCGGCGTGTCCGGGCTCACTCGCCCCCTCTCGGTGCTGGTGGTCGCGCAGTTGTTGGTGGCCACGCTGCCGCTCGCCGACGTGGTTCTGGTGCGAGTGCTGCCGGATGTGCTCTTCGCCCCCGGAGCGCAGGTGGGTGTGATCGGCACAGCGGTGAGCTCCGTGCTCTTGCTCTTGCCGTACTGTGTGGTCGCGGGATATCTGCTCGCCCTCGCCTGCTCCGCGCTCGGGCGCGGCGACGCAGTCAGCATCGGCCAAGTCTACTTCCTGGACAACCTGGGCGACATCGCCGGGGGCGTGTTCTTCACCGTCGCCATCGTGTTCGTGGCGAACCATTTCCATCTGCTCTACGTTCCCGCTGCGTTGAATCTGGGCATGGCGCTGCTGCTGGCCTGGAAGCTTCGACGCCGAGTGGCACTCCTCGCTGCGGTCACGGTGACCGTGGGAACGATTGGGGTGGTCGCGGCGGTCGACCTGGACGCCGTCAGCACGGCCCGGCAGTACCTGGGGCAGAACGTGCTCCTGCACACGCAGTCTCCATTCGGAAACCTCGTCGTGACCGAGGCTCAGGGGCAGCTGAACTTCATCGAGAGCGGCGTCCCGCTCTTCTCGACCCAGGGAGTGGAAGAGGTCGAGGAGACGGTGCACTACGCCATGGCGCAGCGTCCTCACACTCGCCGAGTCCTGCTGATCTCCGGAGGTTTGACCGGCACTGCCGAAGAGGTCCTGAAGTACGGGGTTGAGGCGGTCGACTACGTCGAACTCGACCCCGTCATCCTGAGCGCCGCGCGTCGATTCGTGCCCGAGAACCTCGACGACCCACGCGTGGAGGCCGTGAGCGGAGATGGTCGCAGGTTCGTTCGGAGCACGGATCGACGCTACGGTGTGGTGATCGTGGATCTGCCGGATCCTTCCACGGCGCAGATCAATCGATTCTACACGGCCGAGTTCTTCCGCGAGGTCAAACGCATCCTCGAGCCCGACGGAGTGGTGGCTATCTCTCTGGCGCACTACGAAAACGTCGTGTCCGCCGTACTCGCGGGTCTGCTGAGCGTGGCCAGACGGACGCTGCGAACGGCCTACGCAAACACCCTGGTCGTTCCCGGAGGCAGCGTGTATCTACTCGCCTCGGATGGGCCGCTGCATAGAGACATCTTCGCACGCATTCGAGCGGCGGGGGTCGACACGGAATTCGTGCGTCCTGGATACCTGAGCGCGGTGCTCTCCGAGGATCGTGTCGGGGAGGTCGAACGGGCGCTGTCCCGAGAGGTACCAGTCAACACGGACCTCCGCCCCGTGCTCTACTTTCGTCAGCTGGTCTACTGGACCCGTCAACTCGGGGGCAACGTCGGCCTCTTGGCTCTGGGGTTGGGCGTGCTGATGGCGGCCTACCTGCTTCGGGTGGGGCCCGTGCCGATGGCGCTGTTCACGACCGGGTGCGCGGCCTCGACCCTCGAGGTGGTGGTCCTGTTCGGGCTGCAGATGGTGCACGGCTTCGTGTACGCCCGGGTGGGGCTGATCGTGACCCTGTTCATCGTGGGTCTGGCCGTCGGTTCGGCAATAGCCAATCGGGCGCTGGCACGCCTCGGTCGGCATCACCTGGTGATCTTGGAGATCGGGATCGCCGGCTTCGCAGCGATCGTGCCCGTGGTGTTGATTGCAGCCGGATCGCTCACCAGCTGGAGTGAGCTCGGCAGCACGCTCTCCGCCGACGTGGTTTTTCCGATCCTGGCGCTTACCCCGGGCGTGTTGGTGGGCATGGAGTTCCCGCTGGCCGCAAGGGTCGAGTTCGATGGGGTCGGCCGCACGGCTTCACGACTATACACTGCGGACTTTCTGGGAGCCTGCCTGGGTGCAGTGGTGGTTGGCGGAATCCTGATCCCGGTGCTAGGTGTCGTCATGGTGTGCGTGTTGGCCGCAGCCTTGAACGTCGCGAGCGGGATCTGGGTCTGGGCCACACGGCAAGGCTGAGTCGGAGTGAGGACGGATGGCGGGCAAAGGATATGTCTACTACCTCCACAAGACGGCGCGCATCAGCGGTTGGGCGCTGCTCGTCATCACTGCCGTGTTCATCATCACGGGCTATTCGCTCTGCGGCGAGTTCGGCGTGGACCAGCTCATCGACTCGCGAACGGCGCTCAGCGTGCACCAGTTCTTCGACCTGCCGTTGGTTGCCCTTTTCGTCGTCCATTCGGCAGCCACCATCTACCTGGCCTTCATGAGATGGGGATGGGTCGGAAAGTGGAGCGCGTCAGCGCCGAGGCCACGGAAGTGAGGGGCAACGCCGCCGCCGCGGACGTGCCGGACGTCAGACGTCGGCGGATCAGCCGACGGGATGCGGTGCGATGGGGCGTAGTGGGAGCGGCGACCGCAGGCGGTCTTGGAGCCTTGGCCTATCTGTCGGCGCGGAAGGCCTCGACGGCAGCCGCCGCAGACGTGTTCAAGCACGACGCGCCGGATGAGCACACCTGGGAGCGATGGAAGCAGCGTGGTTGGACGCACGAGGCAGCGCACTACCGCAAGCTCGGCCGCAACGTACAGTGCGAGGTGTGTCCCAACGAATGCCTTCTGGAGCCAGGGGATCGGAGCCGGTGCCGCAACAAGGTGGCCCTGGAGGGCAAGCTCTTCACCATGGCCTACGCCAACCCGTGCTCGCTGCACGTGGATCCGATAGAGAAGAAGCCGCTGTTTCACTTTCAGCCTGGCTCGCGTGCCTTCTCGTTGGCCACGTCCGGCTGCAGCCTGCGCTGTCTCAACTGTCAGAACTGGGAAATTTCACAGAAGAAGCCAGAGGAGCTCAAGGACGCAACCGGGGAAGAGTTGCGTCTCGGTCGTGGCCACACCGGGCCGCTTCGAGCCGGCGATCTCGAGCGCGCCAGTCTCTTCCCCGAAGATGTCGTGCTGCTCGCGCAGCAGTCCGGTTCCCAGTCCATCGCGTACACTTACTCCGAGCCGACCAGCTACTACGAGTACATGTTCGAGACCGCCAAGCGCGCGCGCGCGGCGGGTATCAAGAACGTGTGGGTCACCAACGGGTACATCAATCCAGAGCCGCTGGAGGGTTTGGCCGTGTACTTGGACGCCGCCAACGTGGATCTCAAGAGCTTCAGCGAGAAGATCTACGCGGAGCTCAATTCTGGCAAGCTCGCGCCCGTCCTGGCTGGGCTGAAGCTTCTCAAGCAGCGGGGGGTCTGGTTCGAGGTGACCAACCTGGTCGTGCCGCGGTACCCGGACGACCTGACGATGATCGGTCGGATGTGCGACTGGATGGTGTCCAATCTAGGGCCGGACTACCCGGTGCACTTCTCGCGCTTCCATCCCAAGTACGAGCTCAAGCGACTCTCACCGACGCCGGTGCAGATCCTCGTGCGCGCGCGAGAGATCGCGAAGCAGGCAGGGCTGCACCACGTGTACCTCGGCAACGTGCGCGGCGTGAACGACGCCGAGACGACGTTCTGTCCCGGCTGCGGCCAGCGCGTGGTCGAACGCACCGTCTACCGGGTGGAGACGGTGCAGATTGGACGTGACGGCTCCTGTGCGCACTGCGGCAAGCGGATTGCCGGCGTTTGGTCACGCAGCTGACATGAAGGCCTTGGCCACGTTGATTTTCGCCCGGGCCGGGTCGAGGATGCCAGCGATCCGTGGGTACTGACGAACGTCGCCGGCACCCAGGTCCAGCTCTTTGGGCTGCTCCAGAGCCCGACCTTTTCTATCGGTCACCAGTCGCACCGTCGGCAGTCCTACGGCACGCGGATTGGCGGACGGGCCGATCACGACGGCCCACTCTCCGGTCTCGAACTCGACGATGCTGCCGGCGGGGATGACTCCCACGGTGCGGACGAGCAAGCGCAAGATCACCCGGTCGATGTCGCGTTCGCTAGCCAGCTTTCCGAGCGCTGCGGCCGGGGAGAGGGAGCGTGACGAATCGCGCGGGGCGACGTGATCCAACAGGCGACGTACGGTGCGGATGATCTCGGACTGCGGGAGCGCACTCTTCCCCACGTAGAGTGGAGGCAAGAGCACAGCGCGATCCATCCAGTTGGCCTCGGTGGCCACCACCGTGCGTAGTGCGTTGGACGGGTTGAGCCCGCCGGTAGCCAGGCACACCGTGCTCGTGGCGGTCGGAACCAACAGCTCGTCGGAATCCGCCAGAGCGATGAATCGATCCCGGCCCTGGGGACCGGCCACCCGAACCCGACCGACGTCAGCCATCAACGCTGCCATCGCGAGGCGAGCCAGGGTCACCCGTTCCTCGATGATCTGCCGCGCCACCAGCACCGTGAGCAAGGCCGTCTGCACCGCCCGCCCGGCATCGTCGCGGTGGGCGTTGGCCATCGAGGTCATGCCCAGAATGGCGGGATCGCCCGTCTCCACCAGCGTCACGAAGCGCTGCGAGAGACGCTTGACGCGATGGGGCAGCACGGTCTTGCCGGCTGCAATGTCATCGAAGAACTGCCGCATGACCAGGAGGGCGGTGGCGTACATGCGCACGATGCGCTCAGCCGGGGGTAGGTCATCGTCTTCCGTCTTCTTGTTCAGAAGTGCTTCGACGTGGCGCACCGCAACGTTTGGAATCTTGCTATCTGCCAGGGTCCGGCGCTGAGCCGGATCGCGCGCCGAGACGGCCACGGCGGCGGCAAACTGGCTGAGCTCCGGAGCAGTCAGGGCGGGGTCGAAGGTCACCTCGGAGACGTCGCAGCGCTCCAACAGCTGACCGAGCTGCATGGTTGCCTCGTACACCTGGCGGCTCGCGCGCAAGAGCTGTCCGCAGATGAACACGGTATCCCCGGCGAACGTGAGGGTGACCGCCGACCCGATCTCCTTGGAGAAGTTGTTCAGGATCTTGTGCGACTGCTGAATCGTCTGGACCACTGCCTCGTTGTCGATCGCGTGGACCAGCGCGTTCTTGCAGAGTCGAAAGACGGCCAGCGCGGCTTCCGAGCTGCGGTCTCGGATCTGTTCGAGCAGGGGATTGCCGGTGGTCGAGGCCTGGCAGTGAGCCAGGAAGTCCTGTGGCATCGAGGTCGTGGGCGCTGCGGGGGCCATCAACCACCTCCTCCGGGTTGCAGGGTCTTGGCAATTCGCGCACCGACTTGCCCCATGGCTGACTGGGCAGCGCTGCGTACTCGCTCACTGCTGCGCCAGCGTTTGGTTGCGGCTTCTTCCAGTGCCGCGATGACCTGTCTGGAACTCGAGATCCGCCCCAACATCTCCGCAGCTGCCGCCCGAGACTGTTCATGTGCCTCGGAGCTGACCATGCGCTGGTCGTTGAGGAGCTCCAAGCAGACGGGTTCAGCGCGGTTGGGTGCCAGGGTGGCCAGGGTGGACAGTGCCTGCCGGCGCTCGTCGAACGGCAGCTTGTCGAAGGCATCGCTCTTGATGCGCAGCACCAGGAACGGACCGGCTACGCGGATGTTGTGATGCTCCATGGCCTGAAGTGCGGCGAGCCGGACCGAACCCTCGTGGTCCTCGATGAGAGCTCGGAGCTCGAGCCGCAGGCGTTCGCTGGATACGCCTTCCACGTGCCCGAGGGCTTCGATCCTGACCACCGGATGCGGGCTGTGGGCGGCCATGGAAATGGCCTGTCGCGCTTCCGGGCTCTCGATGGCGGCGAGCACTCGCACCAGGGCCAACCCGAGTTCGACATTGGCTCCCTCGAACATCGCACCCAGGGCCGCCTCGTGGCCGCGCCCCTTGCGCGCGAGATAGTCGATGAGCTGAGTCGTGATGACCGGATCGGTGATGTCCCCAATCTTCGAGAGCACGACGGGGACGTGGGTGTCGTCGAGGTTGTCCAGGATCTTGGTCAGGCCCTCGACGAACACGTCTCGGTTGGCCCCGGGATCGACCGCGCCCGCCAAGATCTTGCGCATGGTGTCCGTGGACACGACCTCGCCGGCCAGACGGCCGCGGATGGCCTCTGGATCGCCATAGCGGGGGTCCTCCCAGACCGCGTTGCACAGCGAGAGCACCATCGCGATGGCCATCTCTGGCTTGTGTTCCGCCAGACGATCGATGGCGTTGCTGAGCGGTGCGGCCACCACCGAGGGATCGCCGGCAAGGCACTCGGTCTGGTAGGTACGGGCCGCGATGACGACGAACCGCTCTCCGGTGGTCACCGTGTCCGCGTCGATGCGGGTGGCGAGAATCTGCGCCGTGGCCGGGTCCACGGCGAGCGCACCCTCGGTGGTCCGGCCCCCGGTCACCCCCGGCTCCTTGAGCGATTCAGCGCGCGCGAGGGCTTCGGTGTCGACCTGGTCGCCACTGAGAGCCGCCACCAACGTGGCGCGCTGGCGTTCCGGGCTCAGGCCGTCCTTGCTGCCGCTGCGACTCGCGGCCCAGGAGTCTTCGAGCTGGAAGGATGAATCGAAATTGGCGAGCTTCACGATCTCCGCCGTCATGCGCTCGAACTCGGCGCGCTCCTTCTGATCGCCCTGAGCGAACGAATCGATGGCGTAGTGAATGACGCATTCGAAACACGCATCCCAGAGCAGGGTCGCGAAGTCGTCCTCCGGCGCCATCTCCCGCGTCCGGTCCATGACGATCATCCGAACCAGCTCGTAGAACTCCTTCTCGTTCGTGCCCGGGAGCAAGCCCAGCAGGCGGATGCCGTCGGAGAAGAGCTGATACGGAATGCGATCCCAGGGGGCTCGTGGTTCCCAGAGAACGGTGTCTCCGGCCACGAAGGCGTAGGGCGTGATGTTCCAGGCCAGGGCCACTTCGGTGTGCAGGAGCGAGGACGCACAGTGGGCGAACAGGGCGTCGTGGCGGCGCGACACCTCCGGGTGCTCCGAACCGTACTGTCGCTGAGACGCCAGGTACTTCTCCAGCTGCCCGAACAACTCGATCATGTCCTCCACGTTCTGCTGGGAGGAGAAGGCGGCGTCGAAGAGCTGCACCTTCTCCTCCTGCTTCTGCTTGCGCCGCATCAACGTGCCGGGCGCGGTTACGGCAGCGCCGGTCGCTGTCGTGCCGTGGGAGGGCGCCGCACTGGTGGCTCCAGCGCTGACTCCGCTCTGTGCCGGCGGCACCCTTGCTCCTGCGCCCGTTCCGTCGGTGACGGTCGCACCCGGAGCAGCATCCGGTGGCGCCGCCGCTCCGCTCAAAGCCTGACGTGCTGCCTGGACTGCCGCCCGCATCTCGGTCGCGTTCTGGAAGCGTTTGGAGGACTCGTAGGCCAGCGCGCGGTCGACGAGTTGCACGACCTGAATCGGAGCTTCGACGACCCGAGCCAGTGACGGGGCGGGGCGGCTGGCCGCCATGACCAGCTGTTCGCCCGCGGTTTCTGCCACGTGGACATCCCGACCCGTGATGAGCGTGAACATGATCGCACCTACCGCGAACAGGTCGGTGCGTGCGTCCACGTCGTTCCATCGCCCGAGCGCCTGCTCCGGCGCCATGTAGGCGGGGGTGCCCATCACCATGCCCGTTTGTGTGCGTTTCTGATCCGTACCCTCGCGCAGGCGCGCGATGCCGAAGTCCAGGATCTTGATGGAGCGGTCCTCGGTGAGGAACAGGTTGTCCGGCTTGAGATCGCGATGCACGATCCCTTCGGCGTGCGCCTTCTCCAGGGTGGCGAGAGTGTGGTCGGCGATGGCCAGCACGGTGGGTAGCGGCAGCGCTCCCCCTTGCTTGGAGACAAACGACTCCACACTCAAACCGCGCAATAGCTCCATCACCAGGAACGGTTCGCCCGCCTCGGTGACGTCGTCATCGAGCACGCGCACGGCGCCAGGGTGGTCCACCTTGTTGGCGATGTACGCTTCGCGGAGGAAGCGCTCGCGGATTTCGGCATGAGCCGCGTATTCCGCGTGCAGCAACTTGATGGCAGCGGTGGCGCCGTTGCGATGCTTGCCCAGGTAGACCGCTGCCATGCCCCCCACGCCAATGAGCGACGAGAGTGTCCACTTCCCCTGCAGGGTTTGTCCGACTTTGGTCCTACACTGAGCGGTGAGCGGATCTTCGACCTGTTGCGGTTCCATCTTTTCTGTCCCCGGGTCGGTGGCCCGGAACCCAGCTTACAAAGATATGCGCCCGGCGCCTCAGGAGCAACCGGGTGCGCCGTTCGCCGACTTCCGCGCGGAAACGCGCCGCCAGAGCTCGAGTTGGGCGAGCGTGGCCGTCACCGCCGCTTCCACGCGGAGCACCCCGCGGCCCAGCTTGACCGGCACGAAGCCCAGCGCGGTGAAGCTGGCGAGCTCTGGGGCGATCCATCCGCCTTCCGGGCCAATGGCCACCACCGTCACGCGTTCGGAGTGCCCCGACGCTGCCTCTTCGACGTACTGCGTGGCCTCCGGGTGCGCGAGCAGACGACGTGTCGATGGGGCAGTGGCCAGCCGCGGTTCGAGCACTTTCGTCACGAACGGCAACAGGAGTCGGTGCACGTCGATCTCCGGCACCCAGGTGGTCGCGCCTTGTTCGCAGCCGAGCAAAGCCTGTTGCCGAAGCGCGCCGGGGTCGAGCCGGGGGGAGTCAAAATAGGACTTCTCAACGCGCCACGCATTGACCAGATCGATCCGCCGGACTCCCAGGGCAGCCGCGTGCTGCACCATGCGTGACACCACCTTCGGTCGTGGTACGGCTAGGATCAACTCCACGTCTGGGGGCGGGGGAGAACTGCCGCAGAGGCGGACCTCGAGATCCACGCCGTTGGCCGCAACCTGCGCGACGGTGGCGGTTCCGGTGGGACCGCCAATCACCCCGACCCGGAGCTCGTCTCCCACGCTGACGCGCAGCACGCGGCGCAGGTGCTCTGCCCGCCGATCTCGCACCCGTACTCTTCCCCGGGGGTCGACTTCGCCTCGCTCCAGCAGCAGCAGATTCACCGTCGGGAGCGTACCTCAATTGGTTCCCATTGAGGTGACTGGCAAGAGTGGCGTATCGTTCTCGCCTGGGCAGAGCCCACCGCTCGAAAGACGGGCTCGGCTTCCCACCGACGAGCTTCAACCAGCGAGGCCTGTAACATGACCGACCACCACAAACGACGTTGGGTCCGACCACAGTCTTGCGCGGGAGCAGCTGTCTTGCTCGTGCTCGCGCTGTTGGCCTGCAAGCAGAAGTCCGGCGACCCGGAGCAGGCGGTCGCGTCGGCTGCACCGCCTCCGCCTACGGTCCTACCCTGTCCCCAGGCGTTCAAGGAATTGCCAGCCGATCAGCGTCAAGGCGCGAAGCCCATCCAATGCACCTGCGCTGCAGTCGTGTCCCAGGGTTCGGTTTGGGGCAGCAAGGTCTACACGACCGATTCGTCCATCTGTCGAGCGGCCGTGCACGCGGGCGTGATCACCGCGACCGGTGGCGAGGTCACCGTCCAGCCGAGCCTCGGGTGCCAGGCCTATTCGGGATCGGTCGCGAATGGCATCACCTCGGCCGACTGGGGACCGTATGCCACGAGCTTCTTCTTTCCAGCCAAGGGCGATGGCCAGTGCCCGGCAGTCGAGGCAGGGGGGCCCTGTCCAGCCAATTTCACGGCCATTCCGAATCGAAACGCCCAGACCAGCTTCACCTGCACGTGTGCTCCGGACAAGACGCGCGGGTCGCTCTGGGGGACGAAGATCTACACGACCGACTCGTCCATCTGCCAAGCGGCCCGGCACGTGGGAGCCGTCCAGGCCTCGGGTGGCTCGGTCACGGTCAAGGCCGCACCAGGCTGTCAGGGCTACAAGGGCTCGGCCCAGAACGGGGTGCAGTCCGGCAATTGGGGCCCGTACGCCGACAGCTACTACTTCGAGGGGCACGGCGACGGAAAGTGCGCGCTCTGATCCAGCTATCGATTCGACCTGATCACGACACTGCCCGACGTCGGGCCCGACAAAATAGGTGACGGCCGGTGCTGAGGAAGTCACCGGCCGTCGGTGTGGGCGTCGGGAGGTCTCTATTTTTTCTTGATGGCTCGCTAATTGCGTCAGGCCTGCGGGGTATGTTTCCGCACCCCCTGCCAGTCGTAGCCGGGGTTGCGTCGAGCCATCGCAGGCCTGCGCGAAGCTCTTGGGGGCGGCTGACGGGAAGTCCCGTTCGACCGAACACCGGCAAAATGCGCATGCGTTTCGCCCTGTCAAGACCGAGGACAACGATTTCTGGTGCGTCGCGATGGCGCCACCGCGCTGGGCTTCGTGCCGCTTGAGCTGGACCATGGGCTGGCGTGGCCCGGTGCGCTGCGTCAGAATGGCGCCCTTTCGTTCGGCTCGGCGAGCACTATCTTCTTCGCCGCATTGGGAGATACCAAGACATGAGCAACTCGGGATCCGGAGGTCCAGTCGACAACCCAGGAGCCCCTGTGGAGGGCCTATCTGCCTGCGTGCCGTCGGGTGAGACCGTCATGCGCAGTCTGACGAGCGTCGTGGACGCGCTGTGCGGTTCCTGCACCGGTAGCGGTGGCACTATTCTGCGCGGGCCGGGTCACGCGGCGCTGCCCTCACGCGCGATCGTGATTTCCGTCGTCGACGACCTGAGAGGAGTCCTGTTTCCGGGCTACTTCGGCAAATCCGAGTTGACCAGTGAGAGCATGCGGTATCACGTCGGGTCGACGCTCGACCGCGTTCTCGACATGCTGCAGGAGCAGTTGCGCCGTGGGCTGTGCTTCGTGTGCGAGAAGGAGCGGGGGGAGCAGTGCCACGACTGTGACGACAAGGCGCTGCGCGTCACGATGGAGTTTCTCTCGCGCCTTCCGCACGTCCAACAACTCCTGGCCGGTGATGCTCTCGCCGCGTACGAAGGCGACCCGGCGGCCACCACACCGGATGAGGCCGTGTTCTGCTACCCGGGCTTGATGGCGCTCACCAACTATCGCATTGCCCATGAGTTGCACCAACTCGACGTTCCGCTCTTGCCGCGCATGATCACCGAGCACGCCCACAGCATCACCGGTATCGACATCCATCCCGGCGCCACCATCGGTGAGCAGTGCTTCATCGACCACGGCACCGGCGTAGTGATTGGTGAGACCGCCATCATCGGCCGCAAGGTGCGCATCTACCAGGGCGTCACCCTGGGCGCGAAGAGCTTCCCGCTGGACGAGAACGGCATTCCCATCAAGGGCATGCCGCGGCATCCCATCGTGGAGGACGAGGTCGTCATCTATGCCGGTGCGACCATTCTCGGACGCATCACGTTGGGCAAAGGGAGCGTGGTGGGCGGCAACGTCTGGCTGACGCGAAACGTCCCGCCGGGGAGCCAGGTCAGTCAGTCGGGGATCCGCCCTGGCGGCACCCCCACCCAGCCGCCCCAGGCCGACTAAATCGCGCTCGCTGATTCATGCGGAGCGGCGGAGGGCTTGGTCCAGATCAGCAATGAGGTCGTTGGGGTCCTCGATGCCGACGGCCAGGCGGCAGAGTTGGTCGGTGATGCCGATGGCGTAGCGTTCCTTCCGCGTGATCCGGTAGTACGACACCATCCCAGGGTGGGTGATGAGCGTTTCCACACCACCGAGACTGGGGCCGATGTAGATCCTTTCGAGGGAGTCCAGAAATCGTTTCACCTGGGACAGGTTGCCGCGCACCAAGAACGAGACCACGCCCCCGAAACCCGACATCTGACGCTTCGCGATCTCGTGGTGGCGATGGCTGGGCAGCCCCGGGTAGAACACGCGGCGGATCTGCGGGTGTCCCTCGAGAAACTCGGCGACCCTCTGCGCCGACGCGGTCTGGTGACGGGTGCGCAACGGGAATGTCTTCAGTCCGCGGAGCAGCAGGTAGCACTGATGCGGATCCATCACCGATCCGGAAGCGCGCTGGTAGTCACGCACGCGTTCCACCAAGTCCTTGGAGCCGAGTAGAGCGCCCGCCAGGATATCGTTGTGCCCGGCCAGATACTTGGTGGCGCTGTGCATCACCAAGTCCATTCCCCACTCCAGCGGCCGTTGGTAGAGCGGGGTGGCGAACGTCGAGTCGATGATCATCAACCCCTTGTACTTGCGGCGGATCTTCTGCATCCGTTCCATGTCGATGATGTTCAAGTACGGATTGGTGGGTGACTCCGAGAAGACGACCTGGGTCTTCTGGTTGATGGCAGCCTCCATCGCGGCATAGTCCCCCATCTTCACGACGCTGGCGTGAATGCCGAATCGGGGCAGGTGCTGGGTACAGAATCTGAGCGTCTGTCCGTAGACGTCGTCCGTGAGCACGATGTGATCGCCGCTGCTCAGGAGTGCCAACAAGGTGCCCGTGATCGCGCCCATGCCCGAGTCGAACGCGAGGCAATCCTCCGCGCCCTCCAAGGTGGCGAGCTTGCGCTCGACGGCCGTCTGTGTGGGAGTCCCGTAGCGCCCGTACTCGTAGCGAGGAACCCGCTTCGAAGTGTAGTCCTCGATGACCTTGCACGATTTGAACGTGAAGGTCGACGTCTGAACGATGGGGACGGTGATGGCGTCGGCATACTTGAGCAGTCGCTCTCCCGCATGCACCGCATGGGTGTCGATTCCCTCTGTCCGCTTGGTCTTGCTCTTGCGCGCCATTGGTATCACTCCCGAGCGTTGCCTGCCCCCGAGGCGAGAGCCGGTGGTACTACGCCGCGTGGGGCGGGGCGAGAAAAAAGCGGGTGTTGCGGCGTCGTGGCGCTGACTTGCAACACTTGCCCCTTACGGGGATATTGGGCTGACGACTGCGCGGACGGCGTCGATTTCAGGAGGTTCTGCTTGGCGCTACGAGTCGATCCCAGCGGGGGCAGCGCGTCGTTTCACTTGACGGTCCTCAAGAAGGACCTGGCGAGCCACCTGAACCTCACCAGTGAGACGCTGTCCCGCACGCTGCGTCGGCTCGCCCAGAGCGGCCTGTTGGAGCTCGGTGTCGGGCAGGACCTGCGGGTGGCGGATCCAGAGCGCTTGCGCGAAGCTGTCGAGGGATTGCCTCCTGCCGAATTCTACGATTGACGCGCTCAGGAGGCGGATCGACGCGCAGTGGATGCGAGTCCATTGTCTTCAGCACGTTCCGTTCGAAGGCCCAGCGCGGGTGACGGATTGGGCCAGGGCGCGGCACCACAGCCTTCAGGTGAGCGCTCTGTACGCGGGCGATTCGCTGCCGTCGCGCGGTGAGTTCGATCTTCTGGTCGTAATGGGCGGGCCAATGAGCGTCCACGACGAGGCCGCGTACGGCTGGCTCGCGCCCGAGAAACGACTTCTGCGCGAGGTGCTCGAGGCGGGAGGCGCCGTGCTGGGGATCTGTCTCGGCGCGCAGCTCGTGGCAGAGAGCTTGGGGGCGAGCGTCTATCGCCAGGGGCAGGCGGAAATTGGCTGGTATCCGGTGCGCTGGAGCCAGGCAGCGCGCGACCAAGGATTGGTTCCGGCCGGCGTATCCGAAACCGTGGCGCTGCATTGGCATGGCGAGACGTTCACGCTGCCCGAGGGCGCGCAGCTCTTGGCCTCTAGCGAAGCCTGTGGGCATCAAGCTTTCCGGTTCGAGCGTGCGTTGGCGCTGCAGTTCCACTTGGAGATGGACCGGCCGGCGGTCGAGGCCATCGTTCGACATTGCGGCGCGGAGATCGGCGAAGGAGCGTTCCAACAGGACGCGCCAGGCATTTTGCGTGAAGCCGGGCGTCATGCCGATACTGGAGAGAGACTCTTTTCGATGCTCGACGAATGCTATGGCTGACGCGCCCGGGTGCTCCAGCCCGCGACGGGATTGGGCTTGACCTCGACCACGCCAGGATCGATGAGTCCAAGGTCCCAGGAGGAAGCATGAGCAAGACCAAAGAGAACCTCGAGGCCGCGTTCGCGGGCGAGTCCAAGGCGCGCAACATGTACACGTACTTCGCGAAGGTCGCGCGCAAGGAGGGTCTGCACTACATCGCCAAGGTCTTTGAGGAGACCGCGGAGAACGAGCTCCGTCACGCCAAGGATCACTTCCAGCTACTGGAAGGCATCGGGGACACCAAGGCGAACCTGATCGCCGCGATTGCGGGCGAGAACTGCGAGACGACGGAGATGTACCCGAAGTTCGCAGAAGAGGCGGAGGCCGAGGGGAACAAGCGTGCGGCCGTGCTGTTTCGCCAGATTGCCAAGGTGGAGGCGAAACACCGAGACCGCTACCGGAAGCTGCTCCAGATGGTGGAGCAGGGGACGGTCTTCCAGCGTGAGGCCCCGATCACGTGGAAATGTAGGGTGTGCGGCTACGTGCACCAGGGAACCGAGCCCCCCGCGAAGTGCCCGTGTTGTCAGCACCCCCGGGAGCACTTCGAACCCGCCGACATGAGCTTCACCTGACGGGCGACAGCACCCGTCATCGGCTCAGTTCTCCGCGAGGATCACCTCATCGTATTCGATCTCGAAGCGAAGCTTGTGCTTGGCTTCCTCTTGCGCCAGAGCCAAAAATAGCTCCTTGAGCTCCGGCTCTTCGACGCTATCGGACAGATCCGTGTACAGCCGGAACGAGGCTTTCTCTCGCTTCATGGCGAGAATCAGTGCGTCCTGAAACTCCATGTTGGGTGACTCTTCGACGGCCACCACATACTCTGCGATCTTCAAGTCCTGCACTTTCTTGCTCGACCCGGCGGACAAGCGGCCCGCCTTGACGCCCTCGAGCTTGCGCTTGTGGCCGAGTTCTTCGCCGGCAAAATGGCTGAAGAGTTCCTTCATTCCCGGCCGCTTCGTCCGGTTGGCCAGATTCAGATAGAAGTCGTGGGCCTCCTGCTCCCTCCCGATGGCGTAGTCGAGAATGTCGTCCGCTTCGTTCATCGTGCTCTCCGCTGTGCGATTGTGTGCCGCCCGCTCAAGCTGCTGCGAGCAGTCGTGCTCCATACTGCGGCGCGCGCGTCGCCGCAATCCCGGGAGCCTGTGCCAGCCGGGCTCCCGGAAACCACTCTACTTCTTCTGGTACTGGTTCAGCCCAGTACGCGGGCAGCGGCGAGGACCTCAGCCACGTGTCCGGCGACGTTCACCGAGCGCCAGACCTTCTTCACGATGCCGTCCTGATCCACCAGGAACGTGCTTCGGTCGATGCCCATGTACTCGCGGCCGTAGTTGGTCTTCTTCACCCACGCCCCGCAGGCTTCGGCCAGCTCGCGGTTCATGTCGGCCAGCAAGGCGAAGTTGAGCCCGTGCTTCTCACGGAACCCGGCGTGGCTGGCGGGGGAGTCGGGGCTCACTCCAATCACCCGCACCGAGGCGTCGTTGAACTGACTGGATTCGTCGCGGAAGTCGCAGGCTTCGCGAGTGCATCCCGGGGTGTTGTCCTTCGGGTAGAAATAGACGACGAACGGTTCGCCGAGAAGCTGGTCCAGCGACACCGTGGAGCCCGTTTGGTCCGGCAGCGAGAAGCCCGGGAAGGGCTTGTCCACTGCGGGGTCGGAGGGTTCCGGAGGGGGCTTCGGCGTTGGTGCCTGAGGCTTCCGTTCGGGGACCTTGGTGAGCACCAGTCGAGTGGACGGTCGCCTGATGATTGCCTCCCGCTCCGGGGCGGGGGCTGCTGCTGCAGAGGGCGCCTTGGCAGCCGTGGCCGCGGGAGCTGGCTGCTGGGCCTTGTCCGGCTTGGGTGCGGCCTTCTTGGCGGGCTTGACGGGCTTGGGTGCAGCCTTCTTCGCAGGTACCTTCTTGGTCTTGATCGGCTTGCGCGTAGCCTTCTTGGCCGGCGCCTTCCTGGCCTTGGCGGGCTTGCGTGCAGCCTTCTTGGCGGGCTTGCGTGCAGCCTTCTTGGCGGGCCTGCGTGCAGCCTTCTTGGCGGGCGCCTTCTTGGTCTTGGCGGGCTTGTGTGCAGCCTTCTTGGCGGGCGCTTTCTTGACCTTGGCCTTCTTGACCTTGGCCTTCTTGACCTTGGCCTTCTTGACCTTGGCCTTCTTGGCCTTGGCCGGTTTGCGCGCAGCCTTCTTGGCCTTGGCTGGTTTGCGCGCAGCCCTCTTGGCGGGCGCCTTCTTGACCTTGGCCTTCTTGGCCTTGGCTGGTTTGCGCGCAGCCTTCTTGGCCTTGGCCGGTTTGCGCGCAGCCTTCTTGGCCTTGGCCTTCTTCGACTTCTTCGACGCCTGCTTGCTCTTCTTCCGTCCCGTCGTGGGTTTCTTGCTTCGGGACTTCTTCTTTGCAGACCGCGACCTACGAACCGCCATGTAGACTCCTCCACGTATGCGAGAGAAGGCGCCACGGTAGCTCCCCTTGGGCTCGGCGACAACTCATCACTGCGACGTCGTGGCGTACATTCCGATGCGACGGAGCAGACTGGCCGCGTGCTGCTTCTCCTGTTGCGCCAACCCGGATCGGTACTCTTCCGGCTCGCGTACGTCGATCAATACGTAGTCCGCCTCCCGATCAGAGCCCACCAGTTGCCGCAGCTCTTCCGGGCTCATCTCCGCAGCATTCGTGGGCACCGATAGGGAGTTCACCGTAACCCTCCGGAGCGACCCGGTCGTGGGTCGAGACTGGGAAGCCGGCGCGCAACCCTCCGGTGTGCGGCGGGCATGGCCAGTCCTTCTAGCTCGTCTGACCGCTTCCAGGCCACAGCCGCCACGCCGCGCGGCCTGGCGCGACCGGAGCAATCAGAGCAGACATGCACCTGTAGCGCCACACGGAACCGCGTGACCTGGTAGTCGAGCCGCATGAGCTGAGGGCCGAGCCGTCCTGTGAGGCCCATCGCGCCGAGGGCTCGTCGCATGGTCACACTGGGCGCCTCGCGGGTCCGGACCTCGGCGTACGGAAAGACCCACAGGCCCGCCCAGCGTCGCTCGTCCAGGGCGCGCTCCATCACCAGCCAGCGCCCGCGCCGCCGCACCAGACCGGCAACCTCGTGCTTGCGCGTCGAGGTCGGTCGTGCCGCCCGGTGAGGGATTTCCGCCACCACTCCCAGCCTTGCAGCCTGACAGCACCGCAGTACGGGACAGCTGGAGCAGCGCGGGGCCCGAGGAGTGCAGATCATAGCGCCCAAATCCATCAGGCTCTGGTTGAGCTCGGACGCCCGCCCTGCCGCGACCAGGTGCCTGGCAAGCTCCCAGATCCGCCCCTTGGTCGGTGCCCGCGCTGGGTTGTCCGTCCAGGCACGCAGGCGGCACAGCACCCGACTCACGTTTCCGTCCACGGCCGGCACCGGAAGCCCGTGGGCGATGCTGGCGATGGCTCCCGCTGAGTACGGGCCGATTCCGGGCAGTCGCTGCAGCTCTGCGACGTCGGTGGGGAGCTGTCCGGCGTGCTCGAGGACGATGCGCGTCGCCGCCTGTCTGAGCGCTCGGGCCCGCGAGTAGTAGCCGAGCCCCTCCCAGGTCAGCACCACATCTTGCTCGGATGCGGCAGCTAGGGCCGCCACGGTCGGAAAGCGCCCCATCCAGCGTTCGAAGTAGGGGACCATCGTCTTCACCCGGGTCTGTTGGAGCATCACCTCGCTCACCCAGACCGCGTAGGGATCTCCACTCTGGCGCCACGGCAGATCACGTCCAGACTGGCGGTACCAGCGGAGCAGGGTCCTCCGCACTCGACGGATCCAGTCTTGACCTGTCGGCTCCGACGCATCCCCACCCGTGGTCGCCGGGGCGCGACGATTTCTCGCCATCACGGCTTTCGCGAGCGGTATTCCCGGGCGCCGCCCAAGCCCAGCTTCTTCATGCGGCTCCTGAGGGTGTTGGGATTGACCCCCAGCAGATCGGCCGAGCCGCCGGGCCCATAGAGCTTCCCATCCGTCACGGTGAGCGCCCGCAGGATGTGTTCTCGCTCCATTTCCTCGAGCGTGACCAGGGCACCACTCGCAGCGGGCGCAGATCGGCCAGAGCTGCCGCGCGACTGAGCCGGCCCGTCGGTTTCGTGCCCAATGGTCAAGTCCGCACCCTCGCTGATGATGGTTGCCCGCTCCAGCGCATTGACCAACTCGCGAACATTGCCCTTCCAGGGCTGAGACTCCAGCCACCGCAACGACGCTGAGCTGAGTTGCCACGGGCCGCGTCCGGTTCGCGCTGACAGTCTCTCGAGAAATCCGCTGGCGATCACCTCGACGTCGTGCGGGCGGTCACGGAGTGGCGGAAGGTGCACGGGGAACACGGCCAGCCGATAGTAGAGGTCCTCACGGAAGTGGCGCTCCTCCACCGCCTGCTGGAGGTCCACGTTGGTCGCGGCGATGATGCGGACGTCGACTCGGATGGTTCGGTCGCTGCCGACCGGCTCGAAGCAGCCCTCTTGCAGTGCGCGCAACAGTTTGGCCTGGAGCGGCAGGGACAGCTCTCCGATCTCGTCCAGGAAGAGTGTTCCACCGTTCGCAACCTGGAAACGACCCATCCGGTTGGTGGTGGCCCCACTGAAGGCGCCCTTGACGTGGCCGAACAGCTCGCTCTCCACCAGGCCCTCCGGCAGGACCGCGCAGTTGAGGCTGACCAGTGGACGCCCCGATCGGCGGCTCCACCCGTGGACGGCATTCGCCAGAACCTCTTTGCCAGTTCCAGTTTCCCCCGAGATGAGCACCGGCGTGTCAGTCGGCGCCACCTGTCGGGCAATCCGGACGAGCTGCTTCATGGTAGGGCTGCGGCTGGCGGCGAGCAACTCGCCCGCCTCCACCTCGCCCGTGAGCTTCTGGGTCAGCAGACGATTGTGCTCGCCGAGTTGGTCGCGCATTCGCGCCAAGAGGCTCGATTGGGCCCCGTAGCTCATGGCAACGCCCAGGAGCTTGCCGAAGACGTCGGCCAGCTGGACCACATTGTCGGAGTACACACCGCAGACCTGCCGATCGAAGGTCATGATCCCCATCGGCTCTCCGTGCACTCGTAGCGGGACCACCATGCAGGAATGGCCATGCGGGAGATCCAGCACACCATCGAAGGGGTCGCCGTCCCCATCGCTGTGGTCGTGTTCGGTGAAGGCGCGCGTGTTGCCGCTCTCGAGCAAGTTTCGGACGGACGGAAACTTGCTCAGGGCGAGTTGGTGTTGTGCGACCTTTGGCCCGGCCAGCGCTCCCCGGGCGACGCGCACCCGGAGGGAGTCATCGCGCAGCTCCATGATGGTAGCCAGATCGAAGGGAACCAGCTCACCCAGGGCGTCGATGGACTCACCGAGCAGCTGATCCACGAGCTCGATGCTGGCGCCCAGCCGGGCCGCTGCCTCGAGGTCCTGGGTGAGGTCGACGATGGTTCTGCGATCGGTAGGCATGGGGCGTGGAGTCTCGCGTGCTGCAGGGAACTGTCTGTCGGTTATCGCGGTATTTCAAGATACTTGTTCGCTGGCTGGTGCCGGGTCCCGCACTGTCCGCGGCAGAAGAGGCAGCAGATGTCAGCGTCGAACGGTACATGTCGCGGCAGCGTGCTCGGCGTCCCCGGGTCCGAGCCAGACGGAAGAGTGGGCCCCCGAGCCGATATCCAGCGAAGGGGGTCGCATGCCCACAGAATGGCACTAGATTGCGGACCGACAACGAGGAGAGAGGTTCATGGCAACGCAGAGACTGCAGGTCTACAAGTGCGAGAAGTGCGGCAACATGGTCGAGGTCGTGCACGCGGCCGCAGGCACGCTGACGTGCTGCGGGCAGGCGATGACGCTCCTGGCCGAGAACAGCACGGACGCGGCCGGCGAAAAGCACGTCCCGGTCGTCGAGAAGGTGGATGGCGGCGTCAAGGTGAAGGTCGGTGAAGTGGCCCACCCGATGCTCGACCAGCACTTCATCGAGTGGGTGCAGGTGATAGCCGGCGGCAGGTCCTACCGGCAGTTTCTGGAGCCCGGCGCGGCGCCCGAAGCTGTGTTCCCGGTCGAGGGTGACGACGTGGTTGCCCGAGAGTTCTGCAACCTGCACGGACTCTGGAAGAGCTGATCTACAGGAGCGCTTTGAGGCCGAATCGTACCGCCATGGCGATCAGCAGGACGGCCGAGAGGACGTCGGAAACGCGGCGGTAGCGTCTGGCGAATTGCGACGCCACGGTTCCCAGGAGCAGCAACGTGGGAGCAGTGCCTAGCCCGAATGCGAGCACCAACGCGGCGCCCGAAAGGGCACCGCCAGCCGGCAGCGCGCGCGCGAACGCCGCGTAGGACAGTCCGCAGGGCAACAGGCCCATCATCAACCCGAGCCCGAGCACCGCACCGCGGCTCTGGCCCTGTGCCGCATTGCGCAGCACTCTGCCGAGGACCGGGAGCTTGTGCACCCCGGCTCCGGTGAGCCAACGTGGCTCGGCAAGAATGCCGAGCCGCATCAGCCCGAACGCCAGCAGGAGCAGTGCGACCATTAGGTTTAGTCCCAGCTGGATCTTCTGGATGGCAACGGGTCCGGTCTCGCCACCCCCCGACAGGTGAGCCATGCCCTGTCCGAGTGCGCCGAACACCGCGCCGATCAGCGCGTAGGTGGTGACGCGACCGGCGTGGTAGAGCAGGTGTGGCACCACCTTTCCGGTGGCGGTCGGGATGGCCAGCACCAAGGGCCCGCACATGCCGACACAGTGACCGCTGCCGACCAGGCCGAGCAGGAACATCGCCCCGAGATCCACGCTCTGCACACCGGCCGGCTACCACGGCGGGCGTGTGGCAACCACGGTGTCGTCGTCCGTACCCATGATTGGCGTCGCGGGGCTGGGCCTACCGGTTGACTGGAGCCGAGCGCGGCGCCATGAACTGGCCACCCCGGGAGTCACGACTTCACATGGAGTATCCGAGACTTGTGCAAGGTGAGGGGGGCCGACGGCCACACCAGCCGGGACCGAATCCGGCATCGGATTGCTCGGGCCGCGTCGAAGCGAGCGCACCGGGCTTTCGCGCGCGTTTCTGCGTTGGTAGTCCTGACGAAGAGCGGGTCCGCGTTGCTCTCCGCGTTTGCGTCGTGAGACCGCGCCGAGAAAACGCGCGCCCCGTCCAACTGCGAACAGGAGCTGGGTGAGAGCATGGAGCGTCTGGAAACGTTCCGATACGACGACGCGATTGTCAGGAAGTTCGTACTGGCCACCGTCTTCTGGGGCCTCGTCGGGATGTCCGCAGGCGTCTACATCGCCCTGGCGCTCGCTTTCTGGCCAGCCAACCTCGGCATACCCGAAATCACGTTCGGACGTCTGCGACCGGTTCACACCAATGCGATGATCTTCGCCTTTGTCGGCAACGCCATTTTCGCCGGCGTGTATCACTCGTCACAGCGCGTCCTTCGAACCCGGCTATTCAGCGACGTCTTGAGCAAGCTGCACTTCTGGGGCTGGCAGCTGATCATCGTCCTGGGCGCGGTCTCGCTGATGCTCGGGTTCACCCAGGGCAAGGAGTACGCGGAGTTCGAGTGGCCACTCGACATTGCCATCACCGTGGTGTGGGTGATCTTCGCGGTCAACTTCTTCGGCACCATCGCTCGACGTCGTGAGCGTCACCTGTACGTCGCCCTCTGGTTCTATGCCGCCTCCATCGTGACGGTGGCGCTCCTGCACATTTTCAACTCGTTGGCGCTGCCGCTCTCGTTCACCAAGAGCTACTCGATCTACGCGGGGGTGCAGGATGCCCTCATGCAGTGGTGGTACGGGCACAACGCCGTCGCGTTCGTGCTGACCACGCCCTACCTCGGGCTGATGTACTACTACCTGGTCAAGGCAGCCAATCGTCCGGTCTATTCCTATCGATTGAGCATCCTGCACTTCTGGTCGCTGGTCTTCATCTACATCTGGGCTGGACCGCATCATCTACACTACACCGCGTTGCCGGGCTGGGCGTCGACCCTCGGCATGGTCTTCTCGCTGATGCTACTCGCGCCCTCCTGGGGCGGTATGGTCAACGGCCTGCTCACCCTGCGCGGCGCTTGGCACAAGGTGCGCGAGGATCCCGTGCTCAAGTACTTTGCCGTGGGCGTGACGTTCTACGGGATGAGCACCTTCGAGGGCCCAGTGCTCGCGATCAAGACCGTCAACTCGCTGTCGCACTACACGGATTGGACGATCGGGCACGTCCACGCCGGCACCCTGGGGTGGAATGCCTTCATGACCTTCGGGATGCTGTACTGGCTGGTGCCACGCCTGTGGAGGACCGAGCTTTTCAGCCGCAAGCTGGCCACCGCTGCCTTCTGGATCGGGAGTCTCGGCATTGTCGGGTACATCATCTCGATGTGGGCTGCGGGGATCACCCAGGGCCTGATGTGGCGCGCGTTCGACCAGTCCGGGCGGCTGCTCTACCCCGACTTCGTCGAGACCGTGATCAAGGTCGTGCCCTTCTACTGGGTTCGGTTCGCGTCGGGGGCGCTGTTCCTGACAGGCTACCTGCTGCTCATCTACAACGTCACGCGGACCATTTTGAGCGCTCCCAAGCAGCTCGACGACGAAGAGCGGCAAGCCCCCCCGCTGGCGCCGTGGGGCGAGGAGCTCGCCGCCGCGGTGCCGGCTGGTGTCGCGCCCCGGACCTACGACCACCTGCTCCATCGCGTTTCGGCAGCCCTCAAGTCCGGTGTGCACCGCGCGCTGGAAGCGATGCCCGTGACCCTGACCGTGCTTACGGTGCTGGCCATTGCCGTGGGCTCGCTGATCGAGCTTCTGCCCACGCTGCTGGTGCGGAGCAACGTGCCGACGCTGGCCTCGGTGCGACCGCTCAGCGCCCTGGAGCTCGAGGGGCGAGACGCGTACCTGGCCGAGGGATGCTACACGTGCCACTCGCAGATGATCCGTCCGTTCCGGGCCGAGACGGAGCGCTACGGCGACTACTCCAAGCCCGGCGAAAGCGTTTTCAACCATCCCTTCCAGTGGGGCTCCCGCCGGATCGGGCCTGACTTGGCACGGGTGGGGAAGAAGTACCCCGACCTGTGGCACGTACGCCACATGGCGGATCCCCGCTCCACGTCACCGGGGTCGATCATGCCCCCCTATCCGTGGCTCTTCACGCAGCCTCTCGAGCTCGGCAGGACCGAGGACAAGCTCGAGCTGATGGCGTCGATGGGCGTGCCGTACTCGGCCTCCGACGTGTACCACGCGCGGCAGCACGCCGAGACACAAGCGCAAACCAGGGCGAGATCGATCGAAGAGCAAGGTGGCCCTCCCCGGCTGGCGGACAAGCAAATCGTGGCGCTGGTGGCCTACCTGCAGCGTCTGGGTACGGACATTTCGACCGCGCCAGAACACACCGTGCCCTTGGTGGCGGAGAAGTGAGGGGGGAGAGTCCGTCATGCTGCGAGACGTGATGCAATCTTCTGGACTGTCCGCCTTCGCCGAAGTGGGCCTGCTCATTTTCCTGGTGACCTTCGTGGTGGTGGCGGTGCGAGTCGTGTCGCGGCAGCGAGGGCACTACGATGCGGTGGCCCGCCTGCCGTTGCAGGACGAGGGCGCAGCGGCGCCGGCGGCGCCGGCTCTTCCCGAATCCAGCGGAGGAGGTGTGCGATGACGCAGAAGCAGTCCAAACGGGTCACGGACGTCTTGCTGGATCACGAATACGACGGCATCCAGGAGTACGACAATCCGGTCCCCGCGTGGCTCGCCTACATGCTCTACGTGAGCACCGCGTTTGCCGCAGTGTACATGCTCTACTACGGATTCAACCGGGGGCCGTCCATCCAGAGTGCGTACTTGGAAGAGAGCCGCGAGCTCGAAGCCCAGTGGGCGGAGTACTACAAGAACCACCCCATCGTTCCGCCCACCACCGAGGAGTTGGTCGCCGCCGCCAAGAGCCCCGACCTGGTGGCAGCGGGGGAGAAGCAATTTCGGACCTCGTGCGCGGCCTGCCACGGCGAACGTGGCGAAGGGCTGATCGGGCCGAACTTGACCGACCGCAATTGGATCCACGGAGGGAAGCTCACCGAGATCTACACCACCATCGTCAATGGCGTTGCCGGCAAGGGCATGCCGCCTTGGGGACGTGCTCTACCTCCCGACCGGCTCAAAGGCGTGGTCGCGTATCTGCGCACCCTGCAGGGAACGAACCCACCGGGCGGCAAGGCGCCCGAGGGGCAACCCGTGGAGCCCGATCCCATCTGAGCCACCCATGGCGCGCGGCCTTCGCGTTTCCTCGTCGGCTGAAAGCCAGCCTCCTCCCGGTGCCCGGGAGACGCGTCCCGTTCATCCCGAGCAGTCGGTGGGCCGCTACTTTGGCCGGCGATTGGCTGTGGCGATCACGCTGACCGTCGCCTACCTCGGGCTGCCTCACCTGCGCATCCATGGCGAGCCTGCCTTCCAGATCGACCTCGAGGCGCGCCAGTTGCATCTGGTGGGCGCCACCTTCTTCGCCACCGAAACGCTGTTTCTGGTGGTGCTGGGCATCGGCTTGGTGATCTTCATCGCCTTGTTCACCGCGCTGTTCGGCCGGGTCTGGTGCGGTTGGGCGTGCCCTCAGCCGATCTACCTCGAGTTCGTGTTTCGTCCGCTGGAGTCGCTGCTCGAAGGACGCGCAGTGCGCCGTCGGCGTGCGCGCCGCCAGCCCTGGCAAGCGTCGTTGCTCTTGCGCAAACTGGTCAAGCTGGGGCTGTACCTGTTGGTGGCATCGATTCTGGCCCACACCTTCGTGGCCTACTTCGTGGGCACGGACGCTCTCCTTGAGATGATTCGGCGCCCCCCACGGGAGAGCTGGGGCTCCTTCGTCGCCATGGCGGTGGTTACGGGCATGATCCTGCTCGATTTTGCCTGGGCGCGAGAGCTCACGTGCGTGATCGCCTGCCCCTACGGCCGCCTGCAGTCTCTGCTGATCGACGCACGTTCGTGGATCGTGGGCTATGACGCCACTCGCGGCGAGCCTCGACGTCGTCTGGCGGCACGCCGCGATCGCTCGGGCGGCGCGGGCGACTGCATCGACTGTGAGTCCTGCCGGCGGACTTGCCCAACCGGCATCGACATCCGCGACGGGCTGCAACTCGAGTGCATCGGCTGCACGCAGTGCATCGACGCCTGCGACCAGATCATGGATCGAATCGGACGGCCCCGGGGCCTCATTCGCTACACGTCACTCGACCGGCTGCGCGGAGTGAAGACCACTTTCTGGCGGCCCCGGGTGTTCTTGTACGCGGCCGTCGTGCTGGCCGCCGCGGTGGCGCTCACGCTGCTCATCATCACGCGCCACAGCTTCGAGTCCGACTTGGTGCGGGTCACCGGCGCGCCGTTCTACGTCCAGTCGGATGGGAAGATCTGTAATCGAATTCGTCTCCGTCTCACCAATCGCTTGCCGGAGGCGGGACGTTTCGAGGTGACGCTCGTCGAGCCTGACCCCGCGGAGCTCATCGTGGGTCAGCTCCCTCTCGAGCTCGACCCGCTGCAGGTTCGCGCGGTGGAAGGGATCGTGCGTGTCTCTCCGGACGCGATGTCCGAGGGCAGTCGATTGGCGCGGATCCGGGTGGAGGCTGCGGACGGCTCCAGCCGAGATCACGTATTCATGCTACTGGGTCCACAAGGGGGAGCACCGTGAGTGGTCGTTGGGCGCAGCTGGCGCATTGGATCAGTCGTTACCGGTGGCCGGCGGGGATCATCGCCATCGTCACGGTGTTCTTCGTGGCCGACGGGATTTTGATCGCCACCGCCTTCAGTGCTCGCAACGTGGGTCCGGAAGAGGAGTACTACGAACGCGCGCTGCAGCACGACGACACCCGCGCGGCCGTGCAGCGCGCTGAGCTTCGGGGCTTCCGCATGGCAGTGCGAGTGGGCGCGGCGCCCCTGAGCGAGATGCCTCGTCCGGTGGACGTCACGGTTACGGATCGGGCAGGGCGGCCGGTACCGGGACTGGACGGAACGCTGACCGCGGTACGCCCCTCCGACGTGCGGTTGAAGAACCGTGCTGCCCTCGTCGGCGTTCCCAACCGGCCCGGGCAGTATCGACTCTTGCTCCGGGTGCCGGTGTCCGGCTTGTGGGTGTTCGAGCTCGATGCGAGCCAAGGGGGCGAGTCCTACCGCGTGGTGCAGCGCCAGGACGTGAGGATCTGACGCATGGCAGCCGAGCGCCCTCTCCCCCCGAGCGAGCCCAGCGTCGAGCGTGCCTGCGCGCACTGTGGCCTGCCGGTTCCGGCGAAGCGTGCCGCCGCTCCCGGGGGCCAGTACTTCTGCTGCGGAGGCTGCGAGGCCGTGTACGGCGTGATTCGAGCCGCAGGGCTCCATCGTTTCTACGACCTTCGAGCCGACGACCAGGAGCGGCCAGCCTTGCCGGCCGCTCCCAGCGGTGCGAGCTTCGGCCAGTTTGACGACCCCGCGTTTCATGCGGCGCACGTCAAGGCACAGGGCGATCTCCGCGTGATTGATCTGTACGTGGAGGGTGTTCACTGCACGGCGTGCGTGTGGCTGATTGAGAAGCTCCCAGAGCTTCTGCCGGGAGTGGTTTCGGTCCGTCTGGACTTCGGCCGTTCCGTGGCGCAGATCCTCTTCGACCCGGACCGAGTTCGCCTTTCGGAGATCGCAGGCCGTCTCGACGGATTCGGCTACTCCCCGCACCCATTCCGTGCGGCGGATCGTCGAGCGTTGAGGCGACGTGAGGAGCATCGCTTGCTGATCCGGCTGGGCGTGGCGGGGGCGGCTGCGGGCAACGTGATGCTCGTCGCGGTGGCACTCTACGCCGGCGCTGGCGAAGACCCGGTGGTCGCTGACCTGTTCCGTTGGGTCAGCATGCTCGTCACCGTTCCTGCCGTGCTCTGGGCGGGTATCCCGTTCTTCCGCGGTGCCTGGGCGGGCCTGCGGGCGCGGACGCTGCACATGGACGTGCCCGTGAGCTTGGCCTTGATCGGGGCCACGGGGTCGAGCTCGGTGCACACGTTGACGGGTCGAGGGGACGTCTATTTCGACTCGGTCGCGATGCTGACGTTCCTGCTGCTGCTGGCTCGCTGGTTGCAGGTACGAGCGCTGCGTGCAGCGAGTGATGCTTCGGAGCTGCTGCTCTCACTCACGCCGTCGCGTGCGCGCGTCGTGGAGGCCGATGGTTCGGTTCGGGAGGTTGCGGTCGACGGGGTGCTGGCGGGGCAGGTGGTCGAGGTGCGCGCCGGCGAGAGCATTCCCGTGGACGGGGTCGTGGTGCAGGGCCAGTCCCGGATCGACAATGCGCTGCTCACGGGAGAGCCGCAGCCGGTGGAGGTCGCGGCCGGCAGCGAAGTGCACGCCGGAGCTCAAAACGTATCCGCACGGGTGCACATTCGAGTCACCGCCACGGGCGAGAACACCCGGGTCGGGCGCCTGCTCCAGGCCGTGAGCGAGGCCCAGCGCCGTCGCGCGCCCATCGTGCAGTTGGCGGACCGCGTGGCCTCCTACTTTGTCCTGAGCGTGCTGTTGCTGGCTGGGGCCTCGGCAGTGCTGTGGTGGGGGGCCGGCGCGGAGATCGTCACCCAGCGGGTGGTGGCCATGCTCGTGGTGACGTGTCCCTGTGCACTCGGCCTCGCCACGCCGCTTGCGCTCGCGCATGCGTTGGGCCTGGCCGCACGTCGCGGAATTTTCGTCAAGGGTGCGGACACGGTGGAAGCGCTAGCGGGAGTCGATACCGTGCTCCTCGACAAGACGGGCACCCTCACGCACGGGCGAGTCACGCTCACTGCTTTTGAAGGCCCGGATGAGGTGCTGACGCGGGCAGCGGCACTGGAGGCGCATTCGTCGCATCCCTTCGCACTCGCGCTGGTGTCCGCCGCGCCCCGAAACGCGCGCCGGCTCAGCGTGGACGAAGTCGTGGACACGGTCGGAGGCGGCGTTCAAGGACGAGTGGAGGGTGAGCTGATGTGTGTGGGCAGCCCAGCCTTCGTTGCGGGGCAGGTGGGCGAGATCGGCTCGGAGTGGTCGTCTCGAATCCAGGCCGTTGCCGCCCGCGGGGCGAGCCCAGTGCTGGTGGCGGCTGCGGGGCAGGTCGCGGCCCTCTGCGTGTTCGAGGACCCGCTGCGCGCCGATAGCGCCGTCGCCGTCGGGGCCCTGCGGCGGCTGGGGCTCGATCTGGAGATCTCTTCGGGAGATCACCCGACCGCGGTCGAGCAGGTGGCGCGAACCGTCGGGATCGGCGACGGTGCGTTCCACGGCGGCGTCAGCCCGGAAGGGAAGCTCCAGCGCGTCGAGCGCTTGACCGAGCAAGGACGTGTGGTGGCCATGATCGGTGATGGTGTCAACGACGCGGCAGCTCTGGCAGCGGCGAGAGTGGGGATTGCCGTCCGGGGCGGAGCGGAGCTCAGCCTGGCCACGGCTGACGTCTTCTTGACCCATCCGGGCCTGATGCCCGCCGTGGAGTTGATTCGCGGCTGCCGAGCAGCGCTCGGGGTCGTGCGGCGCAACCTGGGCCTCTCACTCGTCTACAATCTGGTCACGGCCAGCTTGGCCCTGGCTGGATGGATCGGACCGCTCCTGGCTGCCATCCTGATGCCCATCTCGTCCCTGGTCGTGGTGCTGTCTTCGGTCGCGTCCCGCCCGTTTCCGCGTGCACCGGCCGGGACTCAGGCCGGGGCTGCCCTGCAGCCCGGGCAGCCGACGTCGAGTCAGGAGGCCACGGTATGATCGTGATCTATCTGCTGTTGCCTCTGGCGCTGCTCATCACCGTCACGTTCTTGATTCTGTTCGTATGGGCCACGCGAGACGGCCAGTTCGACGACGTCCGGACTCCTCAGATCCGCGTCATGTTCGACGACGATCGCGCTCCCCCCAACACCCCGCAGGAGCCGAGTGCCACCAGTGTCGAGAGGAAGCCTTCATGAGACGTAGCGTCGCACCCGGCACACCAGCGCTGGCCCCGAGCGTCACCGCGCTGGTCGCGTTGACGCTCTCGGTGGGACCGATGGCCTGCACCAGTCCGCGGGAGGGACATTCTCCCGGGCAGCCCATCGCGTATTCACACGAGCTGCACGCGGGGCAACTGAAGATGGACTGCCGCTACTGCCACTTCGAGGCGGACTACGGACGTCACGCGGGGATCCCCTCCACGGCCATCTGCATGAACTGTCACTCGGGCGTCGGTAAGGACAAGGACGGTGTGATCAAGCTCACCAAGTACTGGGACGAGCAGCGCAGCATTCCCTGGGTCAAGGTCCACGATCTGCCCGACTTCGTCTACTTCGACCACAGCCGTCACCTGGCCAAGGGCCTCGAATGCGAAAGATGCCACGGCAAAGTCGAGGAGACGGTGCAGGTCGCCACGGTGTACCCCTTCAACATGTGCTGGTGCGTCGACTGCCACCGCAACCCCGAGCATCCGGACGATCCCACGCTCAGAGGATCGACGGATTGTCACATCTGCCACCGGTGAGGGAGGAGAGCGGTATGGCAACCAAGCGCATGCGCAGACTCCCCGTCCTCGGCTCTACCGTCGACAGCGACGCCGGTGCCCGCCTGAGGATCGAGCTACCCGATGGCAGCGCCATCTCCCTCGACCGTCGCGAGTTTCTGCGGCTGGGTGCGGCGACGTCGGCCGCGGCGGCGCTGGCGGGCGCGACGGGGTGCGCGCCGGAGCCCGAGGTCATCCTACCGAGGACGGTCCGTCCAGCAGAGGCTCGCGTGGGCCAGAGGCTCACGTACGCGACCACTTGCCAGGGCTGTCCGGCCGCGTGTGGCGTGCTGGCACAGGTGCGCGAAGGACACGTCGTCAAGTTGGAGGGCAACGGGAAACACCCGGTCAACCAGGGCGCGCTCTGTGCCCGTGGGCAGGCCGCCGTGCTCGATCTCTACGATCCAGATCGACTGCGCAAGTCTCTGGTTCAGTTGCGCGGCCAGAAGCCCGCCCTCGAGGTCAGCGCCGAGTCGTTCGATGTGCAGGTCCTGGAGGCCCTGAAGAAGGTGGCGGGGACGCCCCGCGTGCGCGTGCTGACCGGCGCGGTCAGCGGTGCGGCCACGCGTGCGCTGGTGGCCGATTTCCTGGCGCATTTTCCGGGCGCCAAGCACGTGGCGTGGGAGCCGCTCGGTCCACTCACCGACACCGTGGCCGAGGCCCAGCGACGTTGCCACGGTCGGCGTATCGTCCCCCAGTACGCGTTCGATCGGGCTCGGCTGGTGGTGTCCCTGGGCAGCGAGTTCTTGGACACTTGGCTCTCGCCGCTCGGGCAGGCGCGGCAGTGGAGCTCGCGTCGTCAGCCCGACTCCGAGCAGGGCATGTCGCGGCTCTGGGTGTTCGAGGGGCGCATGTCGCTCACCGGTTCGAACGCGGACCGCCGCTTTCGAGTTCGAACCAGCCAACTCGCCGACGTGGCGCTCGGTCTGGCGCACGTGGTGCTGGTCGAGAAGCAACACGGGTCGTTGGCGCAAGACCCGAAGGTCGTGGGGCCGCTCGGTGCCCACACGGCCCGCGCGGTATCGGAGCGGACGGGGGTGTCGGTCGAAGCCCTGCGCCAGACGGCCGAGGCCCTCATCGCGGCGGCGGGCGAGAGCTTGGTCATCGCCGGAGGCAGCGGATCGACCGGCGGCGGCGGGCTCCGCTTGGAGATCCTGGTCAACCTCCTCAACGCGGCGCTGGGCAACGACGGGGCGACCATCGATCCTGCGGCCGCCTCCGCGCAGCGAGCCGATGCACACGTGCGGCTGCAGGCCCTCACGCACGAGCTGCGCAGTGGCAAGGCGGACGTCTTGATCATTCACGGCACGAACCCGGTCTACGCGGCTCCGCCGGTGCTCGGCTTCGCCGAGGCGCTCAGCCACGTTCCCACGGTGATCTGCGTCAGCGACCGTGTGGACGAGACCGCCTGGCATGCAACTCACGTGGCGGCGGCAACGCAGGGCCTGGAGAGTTGGTCCGATGCAGAGCCCATCCGCGGCGTGCACGCGGTGGCCCAGCCCGCGATGCAGCCGATGGGGGAAATGCGATCGCTGGGCGACCTGCTGGCCCGCTGGGCCTCGCTGCTGGGCAGTAAGAGTCAGCTTGCCGCCGCCCAGCGCGCGACTCAGGTCCAGGGCGCGGTACCGTCGGCGGCGTATCACTTTATCCGTGAACACTGGCGCGGCCACATTTACCCCGCGGCTGGCGAGACGCGCAGCTTCGACGAAGCCTGGCCCGACATCCTGCAGGCGGGATTCCTGTTGACGCCGCCCTGGCAGCCGGAGCGGCGCACCGGCCCTCGGCCCTTCAATCCGCACGCGCTATCCGTGTTGGCTAGACCACCGAAGCCGACGGCAGGGCTCGAGCTGACATTGTTCGCGTCACACGCCCATTACGACGGCAGAGCAGGCAACAACGGCTGGCTTTTCGAGTACCCCGATCCCGTGACCCGCATCACCTGGGATGCTTGGGTGGGGCTCTCGCCGGCGCGCATGGCCGAGTTGGGCCTGGTGGATGGCGATCAGTGCGAGGTGGAGGCCGTGGGGTGGCAGGTGTGGCTGCCCGCGGTGGCAGTGCCCGGACAACACGACGACGTGGTGAGCATTCCCGTGGGATTCGGTCGGACGCGGGCTGGAGTGGTGGGCAACGGCATTGGCCCCAACGCCTACGCGCTCACCGAAATGGGTCCGCTCGGGCCGCAGTTTGCGGGGTACGGAGTGACCGTCAAGCAGGCTAAGGGGCGCGTGCAGCTGGCAGTACCCCAGGGCGAGAAGGTTATCGACCTGAGCGTCCGCCCGCTGATTCCCTACGCGACGCTCTCCGCCGTCAGAAAGGACCCCAGAGCTGGCACCGAGCGGCCCCGCGGTGGCGCGTCCATCTGGCCGGAGTACGCATACGACGAGACCCGCTGGGGCCTGGCCATCGATCTCAGCAAGTGCATCGGGTGCGGGGCCTGCACCATCGCCTGCCAGGCAGAAAACAACATCCCGGTGGCTGGGAGGCAGGGAGTCATCGAGGGGCGGGAGATGCATTGGATTCGCGTCGATCGCTACTACCGTCTTCCGGTGGACCCGGCGCACGCGAAGTCAACCGAGGCGCACGATGCGCAAATGGCCGCTCGCGCTCGCGCTGAGGCGGATCCCGACGTGTTGGCCAACCCCGAGGTGATCCCCCACCCGGTGATGTGCCAGCACTGTGAAAATGCTCCCTGTGAGACCGTCTGCCCGGTGGGCGCGACGCAGCACAGCGAAGATGGGCTCAACGTGCAAGTGTACAACCGCTGCGTGGGCACCCGGTACTGCGCGAACAACTGCCCGTTCAAGGCACGCCGCTTCAACTGGTTCGACTACAGTCGCAGTCAAGCCGGCTTGTTGGCGCGCATCTTCGAGCCCCGTCTAGGGCGCGTGGCCAAGATGAATTCACGCTGGCCGTTGCCTCTGAAGAACAACCCCGAGGTGACGGTCCGCTCCCGGGGAGTGATGGAGAAGTGCACGTTCTGCGTCCAGCGCATCGCGACTGGTCGCGGGAGGGCGAAGAACGAAGGGAGGGCGATACGCGACGGCGACATCGTGCCAGCCTGCGCGCAGACGTGCCCGACCGGAGCCATCCGGTTCGGCAACCTCGCGGACGCGGAGAGTGAAGTTGCCCGGCTGCGACGCAGCCCGCGGGGGTTGACCATGCTCGACGAGCAGAAGCTGGGAACCGCGGTGACCTATCTCACCAGGGTGCGAAACGATGAAAGTTGAGCCAGGAGCAGCTGTCGTGATGCAAGAGACTGCGCTCACCGGTCTTCCGCGAGAACGGTCCGAGGCGGGTGTTCTGGGTGGCCCGCTGTACGAGCGGGAGCCGCTCGTATGCGCGGGCAAGAACTACCAGCAGGTCACCGACGACGTGGTGCGCTGGTCGGAGCGGTACCCCACCCGCCTGTGGTGGATCGCCATCAGCATCTCCGGAACGCTGTTCCTGATGTTCCTGATTGGCATGGGCGCGACCGTGGGGCTCGGCACCGGGCTGCTCGGCATCAATCACCCCGTCGGGTGGGGTTCGTTCATCATCAACTTCGTCTTCTGGATCGGGATTGGACACGCCGGTACCCTGATCTCCGCGATCCTCTTCCTGTTCCGGCAGAAGTGGCGCACCGGCATCAACCGCACCGCCGAGGCGATGACGATCTTCGCCGTGTTGGTGGCCGGCACCTTCCCGCTCTTGCACACGGGCCGTCCCTGGTTTGCCTACTGGCTCACCCCCATTCCCAACGGCAGAGGGCCGATCTGGCCCAACTTCAACTCCCCGTTGGCCTGGGACGTGTTTGCGGTCAGCACGTACCTGATCATCTCGTTGGTGTTCTGGTACATGGGCCTCTTGCCCGACTTTGCGTCCACCCGTGACCGTGCTCGGCACCCCTGGCGCAAGTTCGTCTACAACGCGCTCTCGCTGGGGTGGAACGGATCGAACCGAACCTGGCGGCACTACGAGTCGGCGTACCTGATCCTCGCCGGCCTTTCGGCGCCCCTGGTTCTGAGTGTCCACACCATCGTCTCGTTCGACTTCGCCACCGCCGGGCTACCCGGGTGGCACGCCACCATCTTTCCGCCGTACTTCGTGATTGGCGCGATCTTCAGCGGATTTGCCATGGTGGTGACCCTGATGGTGATCATGCGCAAGGTCTTCGGTCTGGAGAACTACATCACCATCAACCACCTCGAGGCGATGAACAAGATCATCATGTTCACCGGCATGGTGGTGGGTTTCGCGTACGCCACCGAGTTCTTCATGGCGTGGTACTCGGGCAACGAGTACGAAGGCTTCATCTTCAGGAATCGCGCCTTCGGACCGTACTCCTGGGCGTACTGGATCATGTTCAGCTGCAATGCCTTCGTGCCCCAGCTCTTCTGGTTCAAGCGGTTCCGGCGCAGCATCCCGGTCATGTTCGCCGTCGTGCTGCTGGTGAACGTCGGGATGTACTTCGAGCGCTACGTGATCATCGTCACGACACTGCACCGAGACTTTCTGCCCGGGTCCTGGGGCATGTACTCCTTCACGGTGGTGGATTGGATGATCCTCCTCGGATCGTTCGGCATGTTCATGACCTTCTTCCTGCTGTTCACACGGTTCTTCCCCACCGTGGCCATCAGTGAAGTGAAGGGTGTCATCCCCACCCAGCAAGGAGTGGTTCGAGCGACGGAAGGGAAGGGGAGAGCAGCGAGCGAGGAGGTGAGCCATGCCTAGGCGAAGAGCTTCGGGAGTGTTGGCCCTGTTCGAGGATCCCGACGCCACCCTGGCTGCGGCGCGAGCCGTGCGCGACGCCGGGTACCGCAAGTGGGACGTCCACAGCCCCTTCCCGATCCATGGGATGGACGAAGCGATGGGGCTCTCCCGGTCGCCTGTGCCCTGGATCACGTTTGGTGCCGCTGCCGTGGGCTGCGCACTGGCGCTGTTCATACTCTTTGGCACGATGGTCTACAGCTGGCCGGCCAACTACGGCGGCAAGCCCCACGCGGCCTGGCCCTCCTTCATCCCCATCACCTTCGAAATGACGGTGTTGATTGCGGGTGTCTCCACTGCCATCGGTGCGCTCTGGCTCGGCGGCGTGTTCCAGCGAGCCTTCGCGACCGTGTTGCGTGGCGCGCCGGCCGTGCTGGATCCGGATCTGAGCAGTCACCGGTTCGGCATCTTCATCGAAGCCGGAGATCCGAAATTCGACGAGACAGCGACTCTGAAGCAACTCCGCGAGCTGGGAGCGTGCGCAGTCCGAGCCGTTGCGGCTGAAGGTGAGACGGACGGCGCCGCGGCCGTCGATGAGGAGGAGGAAGCGTGATGCGCTGCGCGTCGACCTTGCTCCCGCGTTCAACCGCACTGCTGGTGGCCGCCGCGGTGATGGGCGGAGCGCTCGCGGCCTGCGAGGAATACGGGCTGCCTGCGGGCGCCGAGCCCCATCGGGAGCTCAATTTTCTGGACATGGGCGATCAGCCCAAGGGCAAGGCGCAGCGCGGCGACCTGGTCGGGGGCCCGGACTTCAATCCGCCTCTCGGGGCGGTCCCGCGGGACTTCGCTCCGTACCCGTACGCCGACAACCCCGACTTGGCGGCATTGCGCCTGGAGAATCCCTTGCCGACCAGTGATCCCAAGGTGGTCGAGCGAGGCCAGCTCGTCTTCGAGCGATTCTGCGTTCCGTGTCACGACGCCCAGGGCGGCGGCAAGGGGACGGTGATCGAGAAGGGCTTCCCCCCGCCGCCGTCGCTGATGACCCAGAAGGTTCGGGACTGGAAGGACGGGCGCATCTTCCACACCGTGACGGTCGGGCAGAACATCATGCCGTCGTACGCGTCGCAGATCCTGGAGCGGGATCGTTGGGCCGTGATCCGCTACCTGAGGACGCTGCAGTCCACGCAGCCGGTCGCTCCGGCGCCTCCAGGAGCAACGGTCGCGCCCGGTGCGAGCCCGTCCGCGACGCCACCGAGCTCGGCAGCTCCGCCGTCGTCTGCCGCCGCTGCATCGTCTGGGGCCCCGCTGCCGTCGGCTGCACCTTCCGGCTCGTCCGGTGCGCTGCTGCCCGGCGGACCGCCGCTGGAAGAGCTCGCGCCCGGCCTGGTGCCACCCGCGAGAGCCCCTGCGAAATCGCTGTCCGGCGCGCCCGCGGCACCATCGCCCGACAGGCGCGCTGCCGAGGCCGAGGAGGTGGCACCGTGAGCCACAACGACAAAGCCCAGGCACTCACCGGTCCAGGTCGACTGAAGCTGCCCATCTGGTTTTACGCCGGGGCAGGGTTGCTGGCGCTCGGGGGCTTCGGGGTCTTTGCGCTGGGCCTCGGCAGCGATGCGCCGCGCGCCTGGAGCAGCTACCTCATCGGCTTCTTCTTCTCCTTGAGCCTCGCCCTGGCGGGGTCGTTCTTCGTGGCGGCGCAGTACCTGACCTCGGCGGGATGGTGCGTCTCGGTGCGCCGGATCCCGGAGGCCATGACCGCGTATCTCGTTCCGGCGGCCGTGCTGGTCGTGGGGGTGTTCTACGGTGCGCACGAGCTCTACCACTGGACCCACCACCAGGCGGTGGCCGCGGATCTCGTGCTGCAACACAAGCAGGCGTATCTGAACCTGCCGCGGATGGTGACTTTCGTGGCCGTGGGCTTCACGGTCTGGATTGGCCTCAGCGCGTGGATGAATCGCAACTCGCGCCGCCAGGACCGGACTGGAGAGGCCGGCCTCACGCGGCGCAACGCGGTGTTGGGCGCCGTGTTCATGGTGCTGTTTGCGCTCACCTATTCCACCACCAGCATCGATCTGTTGATGTCGCTGGATCCCCACTGGTTCTCGACCATCTGGGCCATCTACGCCTTTTCCATGCTGATGCAGGCGGGCTTTGCCTTCATGGCGCTGGCGACGGTGATTCTCCGGCGCACTGGCAAGCTCGACGGGTTTGTGAGCGACAGTCACGTCCACGACCTGGGCAAGCTGACATTCGCCTTCACGGCCTTCTGGGCCTACATCGCGTTCAGTCAGTTTCTCCTGATCTGGTACGCCAACCTGCCGGAGGAGACCACGTTCTTCCTGCGTCGCTACGAGCACGGCTGGGGCTACGTCTCCGTGGCACTTCCCATCGCCAAGTTCATCCTGCCATTCTTGGTCCTCCTGCCCTACAAGGCGAAGCACTCGCCGGCGGTGTTGATACCCGTCACGCTGTGGATCATCGCAGCGACCTTCCTGGAGCTCTGGTGGATCGTGACGCCCGCCGTTTCCCACGGCACGCTCGAGCTGCCCTGGATGGAGGCCGGCGTCTTCGTCGGCTTTCTCGGGGTCTTCCTCCTGTCCTTCGGCGTTTCGCTCTCGCGGCACGCGCTGGTTCCAGTCAAGGATCCGCGGCTGCACGAGGCGGTCGGGCATCACTAGCTCGATTTCGGATCTGCGCTGGGCTGCCAGGGGACACCCGGCACGACGCAAGCGGGGGTTACGACGACCATCCCTGCTGCTTGCACTGGTCCACCTTTGCTCATCGGACGATGACATCCGGTCGCCAGGCGAGCAGCCGGACGGCGTCGTGGTACTTCGGAGGCGCTTCAGGGGGGTCGGGGCTGCGGGTTGGCCGCGTTGGGCGCGTCGCGGTCGGACTGGTGGAGTCGGCACCGCCTGTTTCGGGTGACTGCGCGACTCTCACGAGCCTCGCAGTCCCGATGCGTAGGTGCTGCCAGTCTGCTGAGACTGACACGGGCAGCTGGGACGGTGTGCGCGTGATCCCGCTGGGCCGGGCATCAACCGTCAGATCCCAGCGTGTGGGAACGGTCACGGTGTTGCGCCACCTTCCATCCGGCCCCACCGTGATCGGAAACGGCGCGGGAGTGTGCGGACCGGGGCGACGGTCGCTGCTACGATACCGGCGCAGCTGGGGCAGGGGCCCCTTCACCGTGCGCGACTCGAGGATCTCGGGTGGTGGGCGTGCAGGTAAAGGTGGTGGTTGAGACCCGGGGGCACGTGGCCTGCTTGGCGGAAGGGGCGGATAGTACGCGACCGTGCGGACTGCATGCTCGAGCACCTGGTACTCGAAGAGGAGGGTGCCGGAGACGGATCTATGCCCGCAGCCAGCCT